>NZ_MBLN01000044.1:0-15890 GCF_001854645.1 Pseudofrankia sp. EUN1h
GTTGCGGGGCGGTGCGCCCCGGGGACCTGTGAGCCAGGCCGGTCAGCAGGCCGTCCGCACATACGGAGACACCCGGCCGACCTGGAACCGGCATGTCAGTGCGGACTTTTCGCCGTCTCGCGCGACAGCACACCAGGTCACAGACCTATGATCTCGCCCAGGTGATCAACGTGAGCCAAGTCAGGTGACAGAGTGCGGCGTGCTCGGTGGATACGCGATGCGCGTCAGTGGGTCCGCGGGTCGGCGACCGGCAGGTAGAGGTGGGAGCCGTGGGCGGTGAACTCGGCGGCCTTTTCTCGTAGGCCGGCCTCGATCGCGTCGGTGGAGTCGAGGCCGTGTTCGTCGGCGTAGCGACGGACGTCCTGGGTGATCCTCATCGAGCAGAAGTGCGGGCCGCACATCGAGCAGAAGTGGGCCGACTTGGCCGGGGCCGCCGGCAGGGTCTCGTCGTGGAAGGCCTGGGCGGTCTCCGGGTCGAGGGCAAGGTTGAACTGGTCGGTCCAGCGGAAGTCGAACCGGGCGGCGGACAGGGCGTCGTCCCAGGCCTGCGCGCCGGGGTGGCCCTTGGCGAGATCCGCCGCGTGTGCGGCGATCTTGTAGGCGATGACACCCGCCTTGACGTCGTCGCGGTCCGGGAGGCCCAGATGCTCCTTCGGGGTGACGTAGCAGAGCATCGCTGTGCCATACCAGCCGATCATCGCGGCGCCGATCGCCGAGGTGATGTGGTCGTACCCGGGCGCGATGTCGGTGGTGAGCGGCCCGAGCGTGTAGAAGGGCGCGTCGTGGCACAGCTCGCGCTGCAGGTCCACATTCTCCTTGATCTTGTTCATCGGGACGTGCCCGGGGCCCTCGATCATGACCTGGACGTCGTGGTCCCAGGCGACGCGCGTCAGCTCACCCAGCGTCGCGAGTTCGGCCAGCTGGGCCTCGTCGTTCGCGTCGGCGATCGAGCCGGGGCGCAGGCCGTCGCCGAGCGAGAAGGTCACGTCGTAGGCGCGCAGGATCTCGCACAGCTCAGCGAAGTGGGTGTAGAGAAAGTTCTCCTCGTGATGCGCCAGGCACCAGGCGGCGAGGATCGCCCCGCCTCGGGAGACGATCCCGGTGCGCCGGCGCGCGGTCATCGGTACGTAGCGCAGCAGCACCCCGGCGTGGACGGTCATGTAGTCGACGCCCTGCTCGGCCTGCTCGACGACGGTGTCCCGGTACAGCTCCCAGGAGAGATCCTCGGCACGCCCGCCGGCCTTCTCCAGCGCCTGGTAGATCGGCACCGTCCCGACCGGGACGGGCGAGTTGCGGATGATCCACTCTCGGGTGGTGTGGATGTCGCGGCCGGTTGACAGGTCCATCACGGTGTCCGCGCCCCAGCGGGTCGCCCACACCATCTTCTCGACCTCCTCCTCGATCGAGGAGGAGACCGCCGAGTTGCCGATGTTGGCGTTGATCTTCACGAGCAGGTTGCGGCCGATCGCCATCGGCTCGGACTCGGGGTGGTTGATGTTCGCAGGCAGCACGGCCCGGCCGGCGGCGATCTCGTCGCGGACGAAGTCCGGCGCGAGCCCCTCCCGGATGGCGACGAACTCCATCTCCCGGGTGATCTCGCCGCGCCGGGCGTACGCGAGCTGCGTGACCGCGGCCCCGGGCACGGTGTCGCCGCGGGCCTCGATCCACGGCGCGCGGACCGCGGCGAGGCCCCGGCGGACGTCGATGGCGACCTCCGGGTCGGTGTAGGGACCGGAGGTGTCGTAGAGGACCACGGACTCGCCCGTGGACAGGGGCACCTCCCGCATCGGGACGCGCAACGCGCCGCCGGGGCCGGACGGGCCCACGAGGTAGGCCCGCCGGCTACCCGCCAGCGGAGGGTGAGCGATGGGCACGGCGGTGCCGGTGGGCTCGGTGGTCCCGGTGAACACAGCGGTGCTGGTGGACTCAGGGGTGGGACGGGCGGACTGCGCCATCAGAAGGCTCCCTACGCCGGCATTACCCGGACAGGTTCGGCGGTCGGCGGCCCCGGCCCGATGCCCAGCCGCCCTCTCAGCCCCCTGTGGTGGAAGCTCCCGCGGTTCGTTCGTTCCGGACGCTACGGCACGCCACGGGTCGCCGTCACGGGTTTCCCGGTCATGCCCAGGTGCGATGCGCGACGGCGGCGTCCCCAAGGGTGCCGAACCCGGCCGAGGTCGGGTCCAAACCCAGCGCCGGGCCGAAGGCCTGATCCAGCGCCGGCGTGAGGGCGGCAGCGAAGCCGGGCACGCGGACGCCGCCACCGCGGGCGAGCCGGGATGGGGCGCCTGTCCAGCCGCGCTGGCGCAGCGCGCTCACCACGGCGGCACCGACGCGATCGGGCTCCTCGCGCAGGATGCGGATGGGCACCCGCAACAGAAGCTGGCCAGCGTGTCGACTGGCCCGGCCCGCATGGGCGATCATCTGGATTCCGGCCGGCGCGGACCGCGCCACCCGGCCGCCCCGCGAGCCGAGGGCCGCCGCCGTCGCGGGCGGCACGGCGGCCGTGCGGATGCCCGTCGCCGAGATCACGCCCAGCTCGACGTGGACCTGCCAGGGCTCGTAGCTGATCTCGAGCCGGCTGGGTGCGCGCGGGTCGGGGCGGGTCCGCCGGCCGGGCGGCAGCCCGAACCGGTCCTCGACCCGCTGGTAGAGCGAGTCGGGCACCCACGGGGCGTCAGCGTCGAGGTCGTCGAGGGCGTCGCCGATCACCTGCCGGCGGCTGATCGGCCCGCGGCGGGCCAGCGCCGAGCGCACCTCGTCGGACTCGACGATCCCACTGGCCACGGCAAGCGCCAGGATCGTCCGGGCCTCCTCGTGGCTCGGCGACCATTCCGCCAGGTCGACCACCGAGCGTGGGAGCGCCGTGCGCGGCGGCCAGGTGTCGAGGTGCAGGTCCTCGCCGCCGAGCCGGGCGGTCGCCCGGATCCGCACTCCGGGGCGCGGGGTGACCCGCCGGCCGGACGCCAGCAGCACGGTCAGCCACGGTTCCTCGCATCCGCGCAGCCCGCCCAGAGCCGCCGCCGACGCGCCGCCCAGCACGGCGTCCRGGCCGATCGACACGAGCGCGCACCACAGCCGCTGGATCAGCGTCAACGGGCCGGGCTGGGTGACGACGACGTCGCCGGAGTACAGCTGCCAGCCGCCGCTGTCGACGCGGCGGCGGATCTCGGCGCGGGTGAGCCCGGCGGTCACCGCCTCCTTGACGGTCAGCACACCGGCGCGCCGGGCGGCGATCTGGATCGCCGGTCCGTCACCCGCCTCGCCGTCGCGCGGCGCGGGCAGCGACCCGGCGGCAGGCGTGCGGACCTCGCCCGAGGAGCCGAGGTCGACGAAGGACGTGTCGTGCCGCGAGGCATGGCCATGCTGGGCCCGGTCGATAGTCATGACAAGCACGATGAAGACGGCTAATGGTGCATTCAAGCCCAACAGAACATCTGTGGATAACCAACCTAAAGCAAACAGACTTCGCGGCGACGCCGTCGAAGGGCCGGTCCGACGCCAAAATCGCCCGCTCGCCCCGCGGGGCACCCGAGACCTGACCGCGAGGGCGCCCGGCGCCTCGCCCTAGGCGTCGAGACGGGCGATGACGCGGTAGGTGTTGGAGCGCTCGCCCTTGCGCAGGTAGGGCGCGAGGAAGGCGCCGGCCAGGCCGGCGAGCATCGCCGGCACCGCGGCGGCCGTCAGCACCACGCCGCGGGCGAGCCAGCGGACCGGCGCGGCCGGCGAGCCGGGCAGCCACGGCAGCGTCGGGCTCGGCGCCAGCGCCTGGGTGGCGAGCCCGACCGCGGCGAGTAGGTCGCCGGGCTCGTGCGCCTCGCCGAACTGGACCAGAACGGTGCGCATCCCACGGTCCGCCAGCGCGGCGACCAGGTTGTCGACCGGGATGAGCTGGCGCACCCCCGGCACCCCCCAGCCCCGCCACAGCGGCCCGAGCCGGTGGGCCCCCAGGCCGGCGGGGTTCGCCAGCTCCGCCACCAGGTAGCCACCAGGGCCGAGCGCCTTCGCCGCCGCGTCCAGGTCCTCGGACGGATCCCTGCTGCGCTCCAGGTAGCCGAACATGCTGATGACGTCGTACTGGCCGGTGACCGCCTCCGCGATGTCGGCGAAGCTCGCGGGATAGGCACGGTCGACCCAGCCGCGCCGGCGCGCCTCGCCGATCGTGTCCGCCGGGCCCACCCCGTCGAACACGGTCCGCGGCCACACCGAGCGGGCGACGTTGCAGAACGAGCCGACGCCGGCGCCGACGTCGAGCCAGGCTCGCGGCAGCACGTACGGGCGCATCAGTTCGGCCCTGGCGCGCAGCCGGGCCGCGCCCGCCGCGACGGCGACCTGGGCGCGCGTCTCGTTCATGCCGTCCTGGCGGTCACGCTCGTAGAGCACCCGCCCGGCCGGCGTCAGTCGCGGGTTCTGGAAGACATGCCCGCAGACGAGGCATTCGTCGAGCTGGAAACGGCCGGGCTTGCGCAGCTCGAGGTCGCGCGCGGTGAGCCGGACCGTGAGCTCGTAGGAGCCGCACCACGGGCAGTCGGGGCGAGGATCGGTCAGGAAGGCCTCGGGGCCGTCGGCGAACGCCCGTTGGTAGCGCTCGCGCCGGGCGGTGGCCTCCGCCTTGGTCCGCGCCTTGACCGGGTCGGGCGGCAGGCCGGCCGCCTTCGCCTCGGCGGCGGTGCGCTGGGCTCGCCGCCAGGAGCGCACCGTGCTGACGGTGTACTCCAGGCCGGCGGTGATCCGCACGATCGGGCTGCGGATCAGGTCACGCGGCGCGACCGGCACCCGCCCGGCGCAGACGAAGAACGGCTGGCACCAGAACAGTGCCGTCGCGGCGAGACCCCAGGGGCGGTTCAGGTGGACGCCGATGCCGGTCGCGACGTCACGCACCGTCGGCAGGTACATGTTGACCGGTTTGATGGCGTTCCACGACCGCCGCTGCACCCGTACCCGGGTGGCGCCGTCGTCGCGGGCGGCTCGCAGCCCGGGCAGCACCGCGAGGTCGGTGCTCGCAGGCGCGTGCCGCTTGAGCCGTTCGGTGATCTCGACGAGCTCCACCGGGGTGTAGTCGTCGCGCTCCTCCACCCCGGCGCGGTGGGCGACCTCGGCCCGCACCAGCAGCGCCTGGAACGCCCCGCGGCCGGGTGCGAGCCGGTCGCTCCGGTAGGTGCGGGTGTCGACCATCCGGGCCACGTCGAGCGCCCGCTCGATGGTCAGGTCGGCGGGCACCAGATCGAGCACGTCGAGCCGTTCCCGGCTGGCGTGGTAGCTGGCGGCCCGCTTGGCCGCCTCGGTGAGCTGGACACCGGTGGCACAGACGAAGAGATGGTCCGGGTCGACGGGGCGTCCGGAGGCGGGCAGCGTGTCCAGCCGGCGCAGCCGGCCGCGCAGTCGCACCCCGTTCACGAGCAGGCCGACGACGACGAGGATCGGCGCCCACCAGAGCAGCGTCCCCACGACCTATCCCGCCGCCGGCGCGCCAGCCTGCAGTGACAGCGCGAACAGGAGCCGCCGGGCGCGCGAAGGAGACGCATTTTCGCGCACCCTTTGGCCCACCAGCGCGAACAGGAGCCGCGCCGTTCCCCGTGCCGTCATGGCAGCAGTTTCTCGATGTGCGCGGCGCCGGCGGCGACACCACCGGCGGTGGCGAAGTCGTCGCGCAGCCGTCGCGCGGCCGACCGGTACGCGGGGTCGTCGAGCACCGAGCCGACGGCGGCGGCGACACCGGCGGCGTTGACCAGGCCGAATCGGACCCGCAGCCCCGCGCCCGCCCTGGTGAGCTGCTCGGCGATCACCGGCTGGTCGTCCCGGACGGGCGCGACCACCAGCGGGACGCCCTGGGACAGGGCCTCGCAGACGGTGTTGTTGCCGGCATGGCAGACGACGGCCGACAGGTGGCCCATCAGCTCCAGCTGTGGCACCTTGTCGCGGACGAGCACGTCCGCGGGCGCCGCAGCGGCCAGGTCGTCGACGATGCCGGGCGGGGCGACGATGATGGACTGCACCTGGTCGGTCATCCCGGCGAGCGCCTCGGCCGCGACGCGCAGGAACCGCCCGCCCGCCTCCCGGGTCACAGTGCCAAGCGAGACCAGTACCTTGGCCCGGGCCGGATCGAGCCACGACCAGGGAAAGTCAGCCGGCGGCTGGCGGAGCCCGGCACCCGAGCCGATGAACACCGTCCCGGGCGGGAGCGCGGCCACCGCGTCCGGCGTGCGCAGCAGCTCGGTCACCGAGCACACGAGCGTCAGCAGGTCGGAGAAGCGCAGGTCGCCGCGGGCGGCCTGGTCGGCCGGCACCCCCGACGCGAGCTGGAACTCGCGCAGCCGGTCGACGACCCACTGGCCGACGGCGGCCATCACCCCGTAGGGGTTGTCGAACTCGGCGGACGTGGTCGCGAGCGTGACCCACCGCAGCCGCCGGCGCCGGGCGAGCAGCGCGCCGCCGACCGCCTGCTGGTCGACGACGACCACGTCGGGACGGAAGTCGTCGACGACCGGTTCCAGGTCCCTGGCCATCGCCGTGCCCAGCGGCAGGAGGAAGTCCTCCCAGAGGAACTTGAACGAGCCGGTGCCGCGCTGGCGGCGCGACTTCTCCTCGATCTCGGCGCGCTCCCCCGAGGTGATCTCCTCGGGCAGCTCGATCAGCCGCAACGCCGCGGGCACCAGCGGGCGCACGACGCTGGCGTGGCCGGCGATGGCGACCTCGTGGCCGCGGTCGGCGAGCTCGCCGGCGATCCCGATGGCCGGGTACACGTGCCCGGCCAACGGCGGGACGACGAACAGGATGCGACCCACGCCCTCATCACTCCCCGAGGATCTGGCCGAGGCGCAGTTCCAGCGATCCGCTGGCGCGGATTCGCTGGGGACTCCGACGCTGGGAACCCCGGCGCTGGGAACCCCGACGGAGTCCCGCGCGGCCGGAGGCCGGCGTTGCCGGCACAGCGGACGGGCCCCGCGGGGCCGCCGTGCGCGCCACCCGGGACGTCACTGTTCGCTCGACACCCCAGACGACGCGGCGGGTGCCGCGGAGGTTGCTCCGGCCGCCGCGGGCACGTCCGCCGGCCCCTCGGGCTCCGGGGCGGCAGACGAGGCCCGCCGCTCGGCGTTGAGGTCCGACGGGATCGTGCGGGAGAGTACCCAGTCGGCGAGCTCGAACGTCTGGCCGCCGCGGTGGGTGTACTGCGGCATCTGCTCGTCGCGGCGCAGCAGCCACCAGCGCAGCAGCTCGCGCAGGTAGTCGACAGCCTCCCGCAGCACCATGTGCGTGTGCCGTTCGAGCACCACCAGCGTGCAGTCCGGCACGAGCCGCGCCAGGCCCTCGCCCTGCTCCATGATCTCGGAGTTGCCGCCGTAGATGGCGAGCACGGGCACTGGCAGCGCGCGCAGCCGGTCGGGTGAGAACGGCTCGGTCGCGAGCATGTCCTCGGCGATCGTGGTGTCACGCAGCAGCGACTGCGCGGACCGCATGATCCGGCCGACCGCCCGCCCGGCGCTGTAGGTGAGCCACTCCTCGACCTCTTCGTCGGAGATGGCGGCGAGCACCTGGGTGAGCGAGCGGGCCATCTCCTCGCCGAGGCCCTCGATGCGAAACGGTGGCTCGATCAGGGTGAGGCTCGCGACCCGCTCGGGGAACTCGACGCCGTAGGTCAGCCCAAGGGTGGCGCCGTAGCTGTTGCCGACCAGGTGGACCGGGCGCGTGACGCCCAGCTCGTCGAGCAGCGCGGACAGGTCGGCCATCGCGTTCGCGATGCCATAGCCGCTCGGCGTGCGCTCGCTCTTGCCGTGGCCGCGCAGGTCATAGCAGATGACCTCGCAGCCGGCGTCGGCCAGCGCGTTGCCGAGCGAGAAGTAGAAGCTCGCCAGGTTGTCGATCACCATGCCGTGCAGCATGACGACCACCGGAGCATCGGGGAGTGGCCCGCGGGGCGGCATGAGCCGCTGGACGTGCAGGCGCACGCCGTTCGCGACGACCTCAGCCACGGTCGGACTCCTTCCTTGGCGGCCCGCCTGGGCACACCGCCTTAGCCAGCCACGCCAGTTGGACGGGCCGTGCTGGCATTCCCCCATTTCGTACCAGCCCGGCCGATCCCACCGACGAGCGGCTGGGCTCAGCCTCGGTCCGCCGGTCGGCGAGCCGTGGTCCGACCGGGGCGGGTGCCCCGGCTCCGCGGTATCTCACGCCGCGGCGCCGGCCCGCAGCGAGTCGGCGATGAAGTGGACGACCTCGCCGACCCGCATGTTGATCACGCGGTCGACGTCCATCTCGGCGAGGAAGCCGACGAAGTCGACCTGGTCGCCGTAGGTCACCCGCATCCGGTCAGCCAGCGTCACGAACTCGATGCTCTCGAGCTCGAGGTCCTCGTTGAACGAGGTGTCCATGGTGATTTCCATGTCGACCACGTACTCCTCGCCGATCACGGCGCGCAGCATCTCGGCGATCTCGCCGAGGACCCTCACCTCGAGGGCATCCAGCGTCGGATCGGCCGAGCGAAGGGTGTCCTGCATGGTCATGTCGTGTGCGCTCCTTCGTCACTGGTGCTCGGGGTCTCCGGCCAAAGGCCGCGCGATTCTGGCGAAGCCTCGCGCGGCCGGAGGCCTTCTTCGGGTGTCGGGTCCGAGGTGACCAGGCCGTCGACGGATGGCGGCGAGGCCGGGGCAGGGGCGGGCACGTCCCAGGGGTAGCGGGCGCGCGCGGCACGCTCGACGGACGGCGTCGTCCAGGCGACGATGTGGTCACCGAGGCGAACCGGATCGGCCCCACCGGTCTCCCGCCGTACGCGGCCCATGCCGTCGACCGTACGCAGCGCCACCCAGCGCTGGCGCACGGGGCCGGATTCTGTGAGCACGGTGACCCGCAGCAGCAGCGGCGGCTCCGCGGGGCCGGCCTCGGTGACGCGGGGCGGGGGCGACTTGATGCCCTCGGCGGTCACCTGGTCCGGCCCGAGGACGGCCTGCTCCGCCGCGTCGGCGTCGAGGATGGCCTCGACGGCGAGGTCGGCATCCGCGTCCGTGGCGCCGGCGCCGACCGGGATGACCCGGTCGATGACGTAGCGGCGCGGCCGGCCCTGCAGGCCGGTACCGTCGGCCTTGGCAACGGCCTCCTTGGCGGCCCACATCCGGGCGAACCAGGCGGCCCGGCTCAGCTGGACGGCCTCGTCGGCCTCGTCGCCGGCCCCGTCGTCGATGGCGTCCCCGTCGTTCGGGGCCGCGGCGTCGGCGTCGGCGTCGACCGAATAGGAAGCCAGGCCGCTGGCGCTGGCCGGATCGCCGGTGCCGCTGGTCAGCCGGGCGAGCAGGCGGCGCTCGGGAGCGGTCAGGCCGGCCGCGAGCACGCCGGGCGTGCGCCGCGCCACCGTCTCCAGGTCGATGCCGACGTCGCCCTCGGTGTCGACCATCGCGACCGCGAGGTCCACCTTGTGCGCGATCGAGAGGCTGGGCGGCGGCCCGGCGGGGATGCCGGGACGCTCGGGCAGGCGCGCGACGAACGGGCGGCCGGCGTCGTCGTTGTCGATGGCGACCTCGATGCCCCAGACCGGACCGGCCCCGCCCACCCACAGCCAGCGGCGCACCGCGTCCTGGGCCGCGATCCGGCCGAGCAGCCATTCCCTGGCCGCGCGCGGGTTCTTCGCGGTGAGCACCCGGCGGCGCTCGGCGTCCAGGAAGTGGCGGACGACCAGCTCGCGGGAGGCGATGTCGCGCCAGTAGTCGGGGACGACGACCCAGCCGTCCGGGCGGGGCTCGGCGACCGTGTTGCGCTCCGGGTCGCGCATGAGCAGCCACAGCCACGCGTTCGCGGTGAACCGCCGGTCGGTCCAGCCGGTGACCTCGGCCCACACCGTGCCGTCGGCCGCCCTGACCTCCAGGTCGGCGGTGACGGTCTTGGCGGCGATGTCGCGGATGCGCACCACGCAGGACAGCCGCTCACCCGGCTCCGGATCCGGGCCGTAGAACCGCATCTCGGTGACCGCCTGCGGCAGCAGCAGCGAGTCGACGTCGAGGTGCTGGGTGGCCCAGTAGCCGTAGAGCTGGCCGATCGTGTCGAGCAGCGCGCCGGGCGCGCCGGTCACCACCAGCTGGCCGCGGGCGCCGAGCGGCGCGATGCCGTCGACGTGGGTGATGCCCTGGTAGCTCGGGCCGTGGAACATCCACCGCCCGCCGTACAGCTCGGCCGCCTGGTGCGGCGACGGCGTCTCGCCCGGCAGCCGGCCGTCCGCGGGCAGGTCGGCGGTCGAGGACGTCTGGCTCGGGGCCGGCGGGTACGCGTCGGCGAAGACCACGGTCACCCGGGCGAAGCCGTCCATCGACACCCGGACCGCGCCGTCGGGCAGCGTCGTGCAGGAGATCGTCACCTCGACCGACGGCTCGATCGCCACCCAGCGCAGCGCCCGGACGTCGCGGACGGCCGCGACCACCAGGTCTCCTGGAGCCGCTCCCGGATGCGATGCTCCGATCCGGGCGGTCTGGAACGCCCGCGCCTCGTCGATCATCATCTGCAGGACGGCCGTCATCGGCATCACCGGGAACCGGTCGGACAGGTCCTGCCAGCCCGGGGGCTGCCGGTAGAAGCAGTGGTCGATGACGTGCGGAAGCTCGGCCAGCGAGAGCGACCGCCGAACCGTCGTCGTGATCGGCCCGAGGCTCCCCGTGCCGCCGTCAGCGGCTCCGGCCCCGCCGCCGGCGCCATGGACGAGGGTGGTCCCGGCACCCGCCCGACCGGCGGACCCGGGTCCCGAGCCGGCGCCATTCCCGCCGGCGAGGGCCGGCCGGTGGTCGCGAGCCGGGGGCGCCACCACCGGGGGCGCCGGCGGCGTGGCGGACGGCGGCGTAGCGGCGGGCACGGACGTCAGCGCCCGGGTCGTCGCCGGAATGGACGGGCCCGCGGTCCGGCCGTCCCACCGTGCCTGGACGTCCGCGAGCACCGCGGCGGTCTCGGCGATCGCCAGGCCGAACTCGGCCAGCACCGGGTGACCACCGCGGCCCGCCACCGCACCGGCCAGGGCGAGCAGGTCGGCATCCGCGGACCGGGCCGCCGCGCTCGCGGGCGGCAGGTCAGAGGCGTTGGCGCCTGAACGCGCCGTGGGCACGGGCCTGCCAGCCACCGGGCGCGCTGCCGGCGCGGCGGCGGCCGGCGCGGCGGGCCGGGCGTCCGCCAGCAACGCGGGGGCGTCCGCCCCGAGCCGGACCATCGGTGAGCCCAGCCGCAGCAGCATGGGCCGCCCGCCGCGACGCGGCGCCGGGGCCGAGTCGGTCGGCGCGGCGGCCGTGGCCGCGGCGGCCGACGGGGTGGTCGCGGGGGCCGTGCCGGCGGCGACGGGCACGACGGGGCGGTGGCGGCAGGGCAGCAGGTCGAAGCGCGGCGCGCCGCCCTCGGCCCAGACCGCCGCCGCGACCCGGCGCAGCTGGTCCAGCCCGGACCGCTTCGGCGAGCTGGACACGACGGTCACATGGTCCGGCCGTCCGGCCAGCGTGTCGTCGACGAAACCGGCGATCGTGCCGACCCCGACCTGCAGGAACATCCGGACGCCGGCGTCGTGCAGCCGCTCGGCGAGCGCGCGGAACCGCACCGGCTCCAGCAGGTGGCGCACGGTCAGCTCACGGATGGCGTTCGCGTCGTCCGGGTAGGGCGCGACGGTCGTGGCCGACCAGACCGGCACGCCCGCCGGCGCGAGCGGCATCGTGGCCAGCGGCGAGCGCACCCGGTCCAGGTAGGGCCGCAGGAACGGGGAGTGGAAGCCGGACCGGAACGGCAGCACCTGCCCGATCACGCCCCGGGCGCGCAGCCGGGCGAGCGCCTCGGTGACGCTCGCCTCGCGCCCACAGATGACCGACTGGTGCGGGCAGTTGTCGTGCGAGACGACGACGTCGGGCAGATCCGCGATGACCTCGTCGACCGTCTCGACGCCGCAGCCGATGGCGCCGAAGCACACGCCGGGGACCTCCAGGGACCCCGGGTCGAACCCACCGATGAACGCGTCGACGAAGTCGTTCGGGACCATGCCCGACGAGATCATCGCGTTCCACTCGCCGATGCTGTGCCCGCCGACGACGTCGGGGACGATCCCGAGCCGGCGCAGCACGAGGTCGAGCACCCGGCCCACCTCGACGCTGGCCCGGCCGTGGCCGCCGAGCACGCCGGTCTCGCCCAGGTCCGGCAGCGGCAGGCCGAAGTGCGCGCAGACGTCGTCGACGCGCGGGTCGAACTTGTCCTCCAGCCCGCAGAACAGGAACGCGAGCCGTCCCGCCGGCGAGGACTGTCCCGGAGCGGCCGCCTCGCCGGGCCCGGCGAGCAGCGGGTCCGGGGTGAACCAGAGGTCGTTACGCCCGCGCCACGGGGTGCCGCGGGCGACGATCGTGCGGGCGAGCGCGAGCCGGCGCGGGGTGGGCGCGACCAGAGCGAGCCGGCAGGGGCCGCCCGTCGGGGCCGTCGCGGCGTCGTCGCGGGCGAGCAGCACCTCGTCGGGCACGGCGAGCTGGGCCGCGAGCTCGGCGGGCGTCGCCGCGGCGAGCAGCAGCACCGCCTCGGCCGCAGGGTCGGCCACCAGACCGGCTGGCGCGACCGTCGCCACGGCGGGCGTCGCCACGGCGGATGCGGTGGGCACGCCGGTCGGGGCGGGGAACGTGGCGGCCGGGGACGGTGCCGGCCGGTCGGGGGCCTGCTCCAGGACGGCGTGCGCGTTGATGCCGCCGAAGCCGAAGGCGTTCACCCCGGCGCGGCGCGGCGCGCCGCTGGCGGGCTCGTCCCAGGGCGAGGTGGCCAGCACCGGGGCGAACCGGGTACCGGCGAAGGCGGGGTGCGGGTCGTCGCAGTGCAGCGTCGGCGGCAGCGTGCGGTGGTGCAGCGCGAGGGCCGCCTTGATCAGCCCGGCGGCGCCGGCAGCCGGCATCGTGTGCCCGATCATGGACTTGACCGAGCCGATGCCGATCATCCGCGCGGCCGGGTCCAGCGGGCCGAACACGTCGGCAAGGGTGGCGAGCTCGGCGGCGTCGCCGTTCGGGGTGGCGGTGCCATGTGCCTCGATCAGCCCGACGGCGCTAGGAGCGCGCGGGTCGAGGCCGGCGTCCRCCCAGGCGCGGCGCACGGCGAGCGTCTGGCCGGCCGAGGCGGTCGCCATCAGCGAGGAGGTACGGCCGTCGCTGGCGACTCCGGTGCCGCGGACCAGCGCGTAGACGCGGTCGCCGGCCCTGCGCGCGTCCGAGAGCCGGCGCAGCATGAGCAGGCCGACGCCCTCGCCGATGAGCACTCCGTCGGCCGACCGGTCGAACGGGCGGATCTGCTGCGAGGGCGAGAGCGCCCGCAGCATCGCGAACGTGCTCCAGAAGGTCGGCTCGTGCACGATGTGCGCGCCGCCGACCAGCATCGTGTCGGCCCGGCCCAGGCGCAGCTCGCGGATGCCGGCGTCGACGGCGATCAGCGACGACGCGCAGGCAGCGTCGACGGTGTACGCCGGGCCGCGCAGGTCGAGCCGGTTGGCGATCCGGGAGGCGGCCAGGTTCGGCACCAGCCCGATCGCCGCCTCGGGCCGTTCCGGCCCCAGCTTCGCGACGAACGCCGCGTGGACGCGCTCGACCGCCTCCTCCGGCAGGTCCGGCAGCACCTCGCGCAGCGTCACCGCGACCTGGCGGGCGGTCTTGACCCGCTGCTCGATGCGGGCGAAGGCCGGGCCGAAGTAGCCGCCGCGGCCGAGCACTACGCCGACCCGCTCGCGGTCGCCGAGGGCGTCCTGGCCGCCGCCGTCGGCGATCGCCTCGGCGGCCAGCCGCAGCGCCAGCATCTGGTCGGGCTCGGCCCACTCGACCGCGAGCGGCATGATGCCGAACTCGGTCGGGTCGAAGGTGGCGAGCTCGTCGACGAAGCCGCCCCGGCGGGTGTAGAGCCGGTCGGCCCGTGGCGTTCCCGGCGGCGGCGGGGCGGCCGCCTCGGGCCGGTGGAACTCGTCGTCCCACCGGCCGGGTGGGGCCTCGCGGATCGCGTCCACGCCGCCGACGATGTTGGACCAGTACTGGTCCAGGCCGCCCGCGCCGGGGAACAGCGCCGCCATGCCGACGATCGCGATCGGATCGTCGGCGGCCGCGGCCCCCGAGACGCCTTCCCTGAGATGATCAGCCATAGAAGGCGTCCACCTCGCCGCACATGTAGACCACCTGCGCCGGGCCGGCGGGCGCGGCGAGCTCGCGCAGCAGCGCGTCGACACCCTCGGCCGGCTCGATCAGGCCGATGCCGCGCCGGGCGTACTCGCGCTCCAGCTCGGCGGAGACCATGCCGCCGCCCTCGGCCCGCCACGGTCCCCAGTCGACGCTGACGACCCGGCCCGCGACCTGCGCCGGCATGACCTCCGCCGGCTTGGCGGAGTCCTCCCGCGAGGTGAGCGCAGAGGCCGGGAAGACGCCGGCATGCGCGTGCGCCAGCGTGTCCAGGGTGTCGTTGGCGGCGGCGTAGTCGACCTGACCGCGGTTGCCGAAGACTCCCGCGACGCTGCCGAACAGGGCGACGAAGCGCGGGCCCCGGTCGCGGCGCAGCGCGGCGAGCAGCGCCCGCGCCCCGTCGACCTTCGTCGAGTACACCCGCGCGAACGATTCGGGCGTCTTGTCCCTCAGCAGCCGGTCCTCGAGCACCCCGGCGCCGTGGACGACACCGTCGAGCCGGCCGTGGCGGGCGTAGACGTCGGCGACGACGGCCCGCACGGCGGCGCCGTCGCGGACGTCGACGGCGTGGTACCGCACGCTCGCGGCGGTCCGGTCGAGCTCGGCGAGGGTCGCGCGCACCTCGCGCTCGGCGAGCAGCCGGGCGAGACGCGCCTCGATCTCGGCCGGGCGGCGCATGCCCGTGGCGATGAGCGCCCGGCGCAGCGCCGGGGCGTCCGTGGCCGCGGACGTGGCCGGGTCCTCCGGGCCGGCTGGCGGCGACGTCCGGCCGACCAGCTCGATGTGCGCGCCGTGCCGACGGGCGATCTCCAGGGCGACCTTGGCGGTGATGCCGCGGGCGCCGCCGGTCAGCAGCACCACCGAGGACGAGTCCAGCATGGGCGCCGCGGCGTCCGTGGACTGGGCCGTCAGCTCGGCGGGCAGGACGCGCAACGCCGAGCGGGCGCCGTCGCGGTAGCCGACGACGAGCGGGGCATGCTCGGCGACCAGCTCGCCGAGCAGCGACTCGGCGATCCGGCGGGGCGCGTCCTTGGGGTCGACGTCGACGACCCGCACGGCGACGTCGGGCAGCTCGTACGCGAGGGTGCGGGCGAAGCCGGCGAAGCCGGCGCCGGCCACCGGGGCCGGCTCGGTCGCCGCGGCGCCTCCCCGGCGGCCGAAGTCCCCGCCCAGACCGCTGGCGAGGACCAGCCGGCGAGTACCGCCGAGGGCCGCAGCCCGCAGCGCGGCGAACGCGCCGGGCAGCTCCGCCGCGGAGCCCGCGGCGGCGTCGAGCGCGGCGACCCACAGCAGGCCGTCGGCGGCGACTCCGCCGGCGACGACCTCGGCGAGGTCCGGGGCGCCGGCGTCGAGGAGGCGCACGGTCGCGCCGGCCTGCTCCAGCAGGTCCGCGATCTCCAGGCCGACCCCAAGTCCGCCCTCGACGACGGCGAAGCGCCCGCCCGCTAGCGGCGTGCCATCGCCCGGCAGTCCACCCGCCACGGCGGAGCCCCTGCTGCCCAAGGCCGTGCTGCCCACGGCCGGCAGCGGCCCCGGCTCGACGACGAACCGGCGCAGCGGGAACCGCGCTCCCCCGACCAGTTCGGGCTCGGCGGCCAAGTGCTCCTCGGCGACCGAGTGCTCTGTGCCGGTCTCCCCCACGTCGGTGGCCTTGGCGGCGGTGTGCGCGACGATCCAGTCGACGATGCCGTCCACCGTCTTGATCGCCGCCAGCTCCTCCACCACCGACTCGTCCAACTCACCACCCGCGGCATCCGCGAG
>NZ_MBLN01000045.1:0-318461 GCF_001854645.1 Pseudofrankia sp. EUN1h
ATCGACAGATCCGCCTCCAGGTCCAACCCCGGCTCCAGCATCTCCGCCGGGTAACCCGTCTGCGAACCGATCACCTCCACCACCGTGTCCAGCACCACGGCGCGGCCCAGGCCACGGCCMGCGGACGCGGCGGCCGGTGCCGGCACGCTCGGCGACGGCTGGTCCACCGGGAAGGCCTGCGCGGGGATGACCGGCGCGTGGCCGTTCGCCGCGGCCAGGCGTCCGACCTGCGCCGGCTCGTACGTCCGGCCGTCATCGACCGGCGCGAGCCGCGCGCCAGCCGCGCCGCCCAGGCCCGCGAGCGTTCCGGCGTCCAGCGCGGCCGCGCCCCCGCGACCCAGGTAGCCGAGCAGGACGTCGCGCTGCGCCGAGACGAGATCACGAGTGGTCCGTAGGAACTCCAGCACCGCCGTGTCCGCCGTCGGATCGGCAGGCGCCGCGAAGACCGCCGGCACCGCCGGGGAGGCCGCGGACTCGATCTCGAGCCGCGCGAGCGGCTTCAGGCCGCCCGCGACGACGCGCCCGTCCGCGGTGCGCACGAAGGCGCCGTCGACCAGCCAGCCGGGCCGCCGCGGCGCGTCCGCCGCCGAGACCACCCGCGCGTCCCGGCCGGCGAACAGCGGCGCGATGTCGAGGGTGACACCGGCGGCGGCGAGCTCGGCGGCGGCGAGCAGCAGGCGGCGCAGCCCCGGCTCGCCGGCGACGTCGGTCGCGACCGCGCGGTGCGGCCGACCGGCGAGGATCTTGCCTACGAGGCCGGTGAGCACCCGGCCAGGGCCGACCTCGACGAAGGTGCGCACCCCGGCCGCGTACATCGCCTCGACCTGCTCGACGAACCGGACGGGCGCGGCCACCTGACCGGCGAGCGTCGCCCGGATCTCGGCGGCGGTGTCCGGGTACGGCGCCGCGGTCGTGTTCGCCCAGACCCTGGCGGCGGCCGGCGAGACCGTGAGCCCGGCGAGGGTGTCGGCGAGCGTGCCGGCGGCGCCGGCGACGACCGGGCTGTGGAAGGCGGCGGCGACCGGGATCCGCTTGGCCGCGAGGCCCGCGGCCGACAGCGCCGCGAGCGCGGCGTCGACGGCGGCGGTCGGGCCGGACACGACGGTCTGTTTCGGGGCGTTCTGGTTGGCGAGCACGACCTCCGCCGCGCGCCCGCCCGCCGCGTCCAGCGCGGCGCGGACGTCGGCGGCGGGCGCCGAGACGGCGGCCATCGTGCCCGGGTCCTCGCCCGCCGCCGCGAGGATCGCGGCCGCCCTGGCCTCGGAGAGACCGATCAGGTCGGCACGGTCTAGCGCGCCGGCGACGGACAGCGCGACCAGCTCCCCGTAGGAGTGGCCGGCAAGGTCGTCGGCGTGGATCCCGAGGGAGCCGAGCAGCTCGGCCATCGCCAGGCCAGCGAGGCCCAGCGTCGGCTGGGCCGCCCGGGTGTCGGTGATCGCGGCGGCCTGCGCGTCCGCCTCCGCCCGGCTGAGCGCGGCCGGCGGGAACATCGTGCCCGCCCAGCGCGGCCCGAGCTCGAGCACCTCGCGCAGCCGCGGGAACGCGACGAACAGGTCGGCGAGCATGCCCGGGCGCTGGCTGCCCTGGCCCGGGAACAGGAACCCGACCCGCCCGGGACCGCTCACCTCGGCGCCGGTAGCCCCGGCGGTGGCCGGCGCGTCCGGGGCGACGAACAGCCCGGCCTTCGGGTCGGGCTGGAAGGAGCGCGCCCTGGCGAGCGCCGCCGGCAGCTCGTCGAGCGAGGACACGACGAACGCGAGCCGAACCGGTCCCGACCGGTCCTCGGCGATGGTGCGGGCAAGGTCGCGCAGCCGCCAGGGGCGACCCGCGTCCTCGTTCGTCTGGGCGAGCTCGGTCAGCCGGTCGAGGCGCCGGGCGGCCGTGGCGTTGTCGGCGCCGCGGATGACGAACAGCTCCGCGGGCCAGTGCGCGAGCCCGTGCGCCGGCTCGGGGCCGCCGTCGTAGGCGGACAGCACGACGTGGAAGTTCGTCCCGCCGAACCCGAAGGCCGACACCCCGGCGTGCCGTTCGCTCGCCGGCGCGGCCCAGGGCCGGGCCGCCTTGTCGAAGGCGAACGGGCTGCTCGCCCGGTCGTAGGCCTCGTTGGGGGTCTCGATGTGCAGCGTGGGCGGCCGCACCCCGGCGGCCAGCGCGCGCGTGGCCTTGATCAGCCCGGCCATGCCCGCGGCGCACTTGGCGTGGCCGATCTGGGACTTGACGGAGCCGACCGTGCAGGCGCCCGGCTCGGCGCCGTGCTGGGCGAACACCTCGGTCAGGGTGGCGAGCTCGGTACGGTCACCGACGACGGTGCCGGTCGCGTGGGCCTCCACCAGGCCGACCTCGGACGGGGAGATCCCGGCGCGGCTGTAGGCGCGTTCGAGCGAGAGCACCTGGCCCGCGCGGCGCGGGGCGGTCAGCCCCAGCGCGCGCCCGTCGGAGGAGCCCGCGACCGCCTTGACGACGGCGTGGATCCGGTCCCCGTCGCGCTCGGCGTCGGCGAGGCGCTTGAGCACGACGACCGCGACACCCTCGCCGAGGGTGATGCCGTCGGCGGAGGAGTCGAACGAGCGGCACCGACCGCTCGGCGACAGGGCGTGCACCGAGGCGAACATCAGGAAGTCGTTCAGCCCGTTGTGGGTGTCGACGCCGCCGCAGAGCACCATGTCCGAGTTTCCGGCCAGGAGCTCCTTGCAGGCCGCGTCCAGCGCGGCGAACGACGAGGCGCAGGCGGCGTCGACGGTGAAGTTGGCGCCGCCGAAGTCCAGCCGGTTGGCGACCCGCCCGGCGATGACGTTGGCCAGGATGCCGGGGAACGAGTCCTCGTCGAGCTCGGGCAGGTGCTCGTCGAGCTCGGCCGGCAGGTCACCGACGAGCGCCCGGTAGCCGGCCCGCAGGCCGTAGGCGCCGGAGAGGTCCGCGCCGGCCTCGGCGCCGAACACCACCGAGGTACGGGAGCGGTCGAAGGGGCGCTTCTCGTAGCCCGCGTCGCGCAGCGCCCGGGCCGAGACCTCCAGCGCGAGCAGCTGGCCGGTCTCGATGCTGCGCAGCGAGCGCGGCGGGATTCCGTAGGCCAGCGCGTCGAACGGGATGGGCGGCAGGAAACCGCCCCATTTCGACGGGGTCATCTTGCCGGCGTCCTTGACGAACGCGTCCGGCGAGTAGAAGCGGTCGGCCTCGAACCGCTCGGCGGGCACCTCGGTGACCGCGTCGACCCCGCCGAGGATGTTCGCCCAGAACGTCTCCACGTCCGGCGCGCCGGGGAACACCCCCGCCATGCCGATGATCGCGATGTCGGCCGGCCGGGCCGTCTCGCGGACCGCCGCCACCGACCGCGCCGCGGCCGCGCGCCGCGCGGCGATCGGGTCCACGACCGCGTTTTCGTCGCCGGCCCCCTGCTGCGCCGGGATGCCCCGGGCAGCCGCGGCGGCGCTGGCGCCGGTACCAGCGCCGTCGACCGCGAGGCCGAGCTCGGCGGCCCGGCGAGCGAGCGCGTCGCCCGCGCCGGTGCTCACCTGCTCGTGCAGGACCGGGATCGAGGTCCGCTCGGCGCGCAGCGCGGCCACCTGGCCGATCATGAACATGCCCTCGGCCGCCTGGGCGGTCTCGTCGACCGCCACCAGCGCCCCGCCGTCGCGGCGCACGCCCTTGCTGGCGATGCGCAGCCGGCCGAGGTTGAGGCCCTCCAGGGTCGCCCACATCTCGTGGCGGCTGTGCCCCGCGGCGGCAAGCTCCGCCCGGGTGGACAGGAACGTGTCAACGAACGGTGAGCGCACGCAGCGGGTGGCGTGCCCGGGCGAGGTCTCCAGAAGCACGGTCTCCTCGCAGCGCACCGCCGCTTCCTGGAAACCGGGCTGGATAGCGCCGCTCGCGACCGCCTCGGCGGTGAACAGGTACGCCGTGCCCATCAGCGCGCCGACCTTCGCGCCGCGCGCGGCCAGCGGAGCGGCGACCGCGGCGACGGCCGCGGCCGACGCCTCGTCATGCACGCCGCCGGCGAACAGCAGATGCAGCTCCTCGAAGAAGCCGCCGCCCAGTCGCTCGCCCGCCGCGAGCAGCGCGCCTACCTGGGCCTCCCAGAGCGCGAAGCTGGCCCGTGGGCCGACGTGCCCGCCGCACTCCCGCCCCTCGAACACGAACTTGCGGGCACCGTCGGCGACGAACCGCTCCAGCAGGCCGGGGGACGGGACGTGCAGGAACGTGTCGATACCGGCGGCTTCCAGCGGCGCGGCCTGCGACGGACGACCACCGGCGATCAGCGCGCACGGCGGCCGGACGGCGAGCACCGCGTCCAGCTGGGCGGCGCGCACCTCGGCGGGGGCGAAGCCCAGGATGCCGACACCCCAGGGAGCCTCGCCGAGCTGCTCGGCCGTCTGGGCCAGCAGCGCGCGGGACTGCTCGCCGGACAGCAGCGCGAGCGCGAGGAACGGCAACCCGCCCCCGTCGGCGACCGCCTTCGCGAACTCCGGGATGTCGCTGACCCTGGTCATCGGGCCCTGCGCGAGCGGGTAGCGCAGGCCGCGGGCGGCGGCGAACGGCGCGCCGGGCTCGAGCGGGCGCAGCCCGGCCGCGGTCGCCAGCTGGTCGCGAATGGCGGCGCGCACCGCGCGGACGACGCCGCTCGCGGTGACGTACCGGTCGGCGAGCCCGCTCGCGAACGCCGCGTCCTGGCCGACCGGGAGGAGCTGGGCGCGCAGGTCACGCCCGCCGAGGCGGGCCGCGGCCTCGGCGGGCGTGAGCGCGCCGTCCTCTGACCCTCCAGGGGCGGCGGGCAGGGCACCGTCGCTCGCCACCTCGCCGCCGGTGTCACGAAGATCCGCCTCGCCGGGGCCGGGGCCGGCCGCGGGCGCGAGCCCGGCGAGCCGCGCGACCGGCAGGTCCGGGCGGACGTAGACCCGGTGGCCGCCGACCAGGGTGGTCTCGCTGCCGTCCATCGCCCGCACGGCGGCGGCCACCTCGGCCGCCGTCTCCGCCTCGCGCACCAGGGAGAGCTGGGTGTCCAGGACGACGCCAGCGGCCCCGAGCGCGACGGCGCCAGCCGCCGTGTGCTCGCCGATCCCGCCGGCGGCCCAGAACGGGGCGGGGGCGCCGGCGCTGGTCAGCAGGCCGGCCGCGCCCAGGTGCTGGAGCAGAGTGAAGGTGGTCAGGTCGCCGACGAGCCCGCCGGCCTCATTGCCCCGGGCCACGACGCCGGCGGCACCGGCGGCGAGCGCGGCCCGCGCGCCGGCCACCGAGGTCACCTCGACGAGCACGCGGCGCGCCCCGGTCGGGCCGGCCGCGCGCGCGATGTCCCACCCGGCGATGTCCCACCCGGCGGACGCAGGCTGCCCGGCGGCGGACGCCGCCAGGGCCAGCAGGTCCAGGTCGGCGAGCAGCACGGTGTCGACCTCGGCCGGCAGGTCCTCCGGACGCAGCGGCGTGGCCGGGCCCACCCGGACCGCGAACGTGGCGGGACACCAGCGAGCCGCGTCGGCGAGGGCTCGGCGGGCGCGGGCGGCGTCGCCGCCCAGGTCGAGCACGCCCAACCCGCCGGCACGCTCCACGGCCGCTACCAGGGCGGCGTTCGGCTCCGCGAACGGCGTCACGACGACGACGAGATCCCTCGCGCCGGCGGGTGCCGGGGCGTCCGGGCCATCCTCCCAACGGGTGGGGCGGCCTGGGTCGAGCTGACTGGAAGTCCTGGTCATCGACTGGTCCTCCTGAGCCAGTGACGCCCGCGGCGACACCGGGGTGCGAGCGGGAGGGGGGCGGGCATCGCCCCAGGGCGGTGGCCCCGCCCCGGGCCATGCCGCGGCGAACAGACAGGTTCAGCGGACGGACCCGCTATGGCCATCATCACCATCTGGGTTTCGTCACCGACTCGGTGGGTGCCGGCGGACACGCACACTCGCGCGGGCGTGCCGGGACGAGTTGCGCCGGAGCCTTGGTCATCTCGAAAAACAACGTCTCCAGGTGCGGTACTACGCCGAGCGCCGTCGATGTCCAGACGCTCCCGGGTCGGGTTTCAAGCACCCACGCGGGCTCTCTCCACGCCGTCGTGACGAGAGTCCGAGAAGGTGCTGAGAATTATAGCCACACGGATAGCCACGCCGAAACTGCCCCTGGGCGGCGCCGCCCGACGAGGCGGATGTGCGCTGCCCAGAGCATGCCGGCGGGTGTGCCGACGCGCCCGCCGACAATGATCGCGCCTTGGTGGCCACACTCAGATACCCCCATTCGGGGGCATGATACGCGACCACCTTCGGGGTACCTTGGGTGGTCCGTCATCCACGGGAATCGATGCCGACGGAACCGTCACCAATGATTCCGTCCGCATCCATCAAGAACATTCTTACGCCGTTTCCTGGAGCTTGCTGACCCGACATCCAGAATGACTCGATGAGCGCCGCCGAAGGCTTGAGTAATTCATTCACGAAGCCTCAAAAGGCGCCCAGCAGGAACAGGGCATCCTCCGGGGAGCTAGCCGCCAAAACGACGGTACCGAATTAGCGGGCATGGTGGTCCGCCATGGCGGGATCCGTCCCGGCACCGGACCTCGTCCCGCGTCCCTGGCGCCTTCGGCGCTCGGCGCCGAGCCGCTCCTGCCGCCTGGCGGGTCCCACCTCAGGTGGTCTCCCGCACGATCGGTCTAGTCAGGTCGGAGGGTTCTCCCGGGCCTTGGGAACAGGTAAAGAGGGTTTTTCACCCGACTAGCGCCAGTGCGTTCGGGCAGTCAAGCCTTTCCCGCCGCCCGCGTAACCGCGAAGCCCGACTCGTTCAGCCGGATGGGCGCCTGGATGGGACGTCCCGGGCCGCACTCCGTCGGTGGCCACCCGGACACAGGCCGACTCAGGCCGCGTCGTTGCCGGCCGACCGATTGCCCCGAACAGACATCAATGTCCGTTTTCCACCGTCTGGGCCCGCGGACGTCCAGCCCGGCCGACCACTCCCGGCGGCCCCAGTCCCCGTGACATGCCCGCGGAGAGGACGGGCCCGGCCGCGGGTACCGGCCGAGGGGCACCGGCCGCCGGGCCGGGCACCGACATCGCCCGGCCTACGGGCGCGCCGATGCCGCCCGCGACGGTGCGGCGGGCGGCACGGCCTCAGATGTGCCGGCGATGCGGCTGGGTCGCGTCAGTCCCGGCCGGCGCCCGGGGCGACCGGCGGAGTCGACGGGCCCATCTCGCGTTGCCAGGCCAGCGCCAACTGGGTCCTGTTGGCGCAGGACGTGGCGACGAGCGCGTGCGTCAGGTGGTGCTTGACCGTGTCGATGCTGATGCACAGCGCCTCGGCGACCTGGCGGTTCGAGTGGCCCTCGGCCACCAGCCGGACGACGTCACGCTCCCTGGCCGACAGCTTCGCGGTGACGGCGGGGCCGGTGTTCGCGCGGACATGGAATCGCAGGAGGTTGCCCAGGTGGCGGCCGAGGACCGCCGCGACCGCGCGATCGCGCGCTCCGAAGGCGCCGGGCCGCGGGTCCAGCAGCGACACCACGGCACCGATGTTCGCCGGCCCGCCGAGCCGCAGGAGAAGCTTGGAGTGGATGCCGTGCGCGCGCAGAAAACGCTCCATGCGCATCCGGATCTCCGGTCGTACCGGGTTGCCGATGTCCTCGAGCGTGACCACACCCCGCTCGTGCATCAGCCGCAGGCTCTCCGGGTCGGAGAACGCCTCGAGTCCGCGATAGCGGTCGAGGAAGGGGCCGGCCATCCGAAGCGCGAGCCCGCGCCCCGAGGGTCGCTGGTCCTGGAAGGCCGCCTCCAGCGACGGGCCGAGGAAGAACGCGGAGTTCCGGTACCCGAGGTGTCGGGAAAGTGCGTCGAGCGTGGCCTCCCGAAACGCCGGGAGCGTGGGGGCGCGTTCGCAGTCCTCGACGACCCGGAGAATGCCGCGCAGCTCGGCCGCGCCGAGCGCCAGATCCCGCGGCGGCTGTGCCGCGCGCGGTGCCAACTGGGTACGTGCGGACATTCCGGCCCCCCCGGGCGCTGTGGCCTGTGCCGTGGTGTTGATTCCGACGCGCGGCGCGGGGAGCCCGGCCGACGACGCGTTCCGTCCCATCGCCGTGTTCCCGATGGACGCGTTTGCTGGAGCGGTGGCATGTCGCCGAACCGCGGGGGTCTCCAGACGCGGGGCTGGTCCGCGCAGGACCGCGGATGGTGTGTCGATTGTCACCGGTCTTGGCTGGCGACGAACCGGCGGGATTCCGGCCATACCGTCCAGAACAGTATCCCTCACGCCATCAAGCATGCGGTCTGCCACGCCTGCCTCCGGATCCGGTCGACACCCTCGTTACTAGTCGGTAGCGGCGATGTCGCCGGAGTATTACCGACCAAGCTGGACATGTTGGGTCAGCGTAGGGCCCCCTTCCGAGGCACGCTAGACGGGGGCCGGGACTTTTTACCTCTTGCCAACACCGACTACCGATCGAGAGATCCAACTAGGGCCTAAAGTCCTATGAGAGCGCTCTCGCTCTATCGAGAGTGACCAGGCGATTGCTGTACGTACATGATGATCGTCCCGACATCACCTAATGGTGCTACTCACGCTCCGCACACATGGGCCATTTCCGGACTAGAGGCAATAAGTCCACACCACTCGGCCATTCTCTTTCACACTGTGTAACTGGTTGCTACCGAGGGTATGGAGTCCGGCGACACGGCCCGCCGGGTCCGGCTCGTTCGACCGGCCGGCCCGCGGCCGTGCMCGCGCGTCGGCTGATGCCGGCGACCGCGGCCCGAGAGGGGTGAGCAGCGGTGACCATCGGCTCGTCGATCTTCATGATCGTGGCCGGCGCGATTCTCCGGTACGCGGTCACGTGGCACATCCACGGCCTGAACCTGCCGGCCCTGGGCCTGATCCTGGCCATCGCGGGGATCGTCACCCTGGTGATCCGGCTCATCTGGCTGTTCAATCCGGACCTCGGCTGGCAGCGGCCACCGACGGATCCGCCGGCCGAGCTCGGTGGCTGGCCTGTCAGCCCCTTGCGCGCGCCGCCACACGGCCGGGCCGCGCCGCCCGTCTCCACCGGCCCCGGCGGATGGCACCCAGAGGATCGTGCCGAGTAGGCGGGTGTCCCGAGAACCGCCCCGCGTCGGCTGCCCGGCCCGGAACACCCGGGTCGGGCAGCCGCGCCGCACCGCGAGTCGGCCTGGCCTCCCGTGGGCCCGCAGACCCGCGCCGGGGCTCTCAGCGCGGGTTCAGAGCAGGTGCAGGGCGCGGGCACGGTGCACCGCGTCCCGCCTCCTGGCCACGTCGAGCTTGCGGTAGATGCTTTTCAGGTGCGTCTTCACCGTGTTGACGGAGACGTACAGCTCGGCGGCGATCTCCGCCGTCGTCAGCATCGTCGGCAGGTAGCTGAGCACGGCGAGCTCCCGCTCGCTGAGCCGGTCGGCCCCTCGCCCGGCCCGAGACGGCTGCTGCCGCGCGCCCAGCTCGTCGCCCGCCAGCCGCGGCTGGCCACCGGACGCCGGGGAGTGGCCTCCGGCGACCAGCTCAGCCAGCTGCCCCGCTCCGGATGCTCCGGAAGTCCGCGGCGTCCGGCCCGCGTCGCCGCGCCGGAGTCCAGGCGCGGCCGAGGGTCCTGGTGGCTGGGCCTGCGCCGCGGATTGGACGGTCGATGGATGCCCGCTGGAGGCCCCCGCCGGGCTCACCCAGCCACGGCCCTCCCCCGGGCCCGCGGCGGGCGGCGGCGGGGCGGCCCCTGGCCCGGCGAACGCCCCCGGTGCGGCGGTCGACCCTGGCACGGCGGACAGCGGCGAGGGACGGTCTGCGTCCCCACCACCGGTGCCCCGCGTCTCCCACTCCTCGCCGTGCGCGGCCGCCTCCGGCCGGTGCGCCGGCACGGGCGGGACGCCTGCGGCGGGGCCTGGAGCCCTGCGCGCGGCGGGCACCGCGACCGGGCGGACGCCTGCCGCGGCCTGTCCGGGCCCGGCACCCACCGCCGGCTCCACCGGCCGCCGCCGGGGCTCGCGGGCGAACCTCGCCCGCAGCGCGGCGACCAGCGCGGGCGCGGCGTCCGACAGGCTCGGGTGCGCCTCGGTCAGTCCGACGACCTCGGAACCCAGCTCGAGAAAGGGGCGTACCAGCGGCTCGTCCTGAGCGAGCGCGAAGGCTCGCGCGAGCAGGCCGCCCGCCGCGGCTCCGTCACCCCGGCGGGCCGCCGCGAGCGCGCTGACCGCGCAGGCCCCGACCACACTCACCACGCCACCGCCGTCGGCGCGCAGCAACGGGGCGACCGTGAGCGCGGCGGCCGCGGCGTCACCCTGAGCCAGCTGGGCGCGGCCCCTGGCAAGCCGCGCGGCCGGGCCGTCGCGCCGCCCGGCCGCCTCGTCGCGTTCCAGCAGTCGCAGCGCCGCGTCAGGGTTGCCGCCGACGACCAGCAGATCGGCCTGCGTGGCCTCGCGCAGCGCCAGCAGCAACGCCGGCCCCCCGCGGGTCGGGACCGCGCCCAGCGCGCGCCGCGCCGCCCGCAGGTCGTCGGCGCCGCGTCGCCCCAGGTGAAGCCAGGCGCGCAGGACGTTCGCCAGATCCGGCAGCTGGCCGGCCGGGCCCGGGCCGGCGGCGAGGACCGCCTGATCCACCCAGGCAAGCCCGCGCTCGACGTCTCCCCGGTAACCCGCGACGACCGCCAACGCCAGCAGTGCCTCGACGGCGCCGACCGGCGCGGGCGAGCCCACGAGCCGGGCCAGCCGCTCCAGGTCATCCTGGTCGCGCCGGCTCAACCCGCCCCCCTCGATGCCACGTGGATCTACGCCGCGCGGCCCGGTCATCACCGCGAGCGCCGCGGCGGCGGTCTCCTCACCGAGGCGCAACCGCCCGCGCAGGGCGGAGCCGAGTGCCAGCGCGCCGAGGCAGCTCGCCGTGGCGCCGCCGAGGCCGGTCGAGCGCGCCTCGGCGAGCGCGGTACGCAGCGCGTCCTCGGCCGCCTCGAGCCGGCCGCGCCACAGCTCGGCGCGGCCGCGAGCGCACAGGGCGAGCGGACGCAGCCCGTCGGGCAGGCCCTCGGCCGGGCCGGGCGGCGGCACCGATCGCGCCCGCAGTGCCCGGCGTGCCGCGGCCACCATGGCGTCGGCGTCGCCGGCCAGCTCGGCGCGCCGCAGCTCGACGGCCTCGATCGCCATCAGCAACGACCGCCGCGCCGTCGCCGCCGCGCCGTCGCCCGCCTGCTCGTGACCGGCGGGTCCCGCCCAGGCCACGCCCGCGGGAACCGCCGCCGCGGCCACGCTCGCTCCTGCCCGCGCCAGCTCCAGGTACTCACCGGCCGCCACGACGTCTCCGGTGAGCACCCGGGCAAGCGCGGCGACCGTGGCGCACTCGGGACCAAGCCCGGCGGCCCGGTCCGGGTAGCCGGTCACCAGCGCCGCCAGGTCCGGCAGGTCGCCCTGCAGGACGAGCGGGACCGTGCCTCGCGCGACCAGGCAGGCGAGGTAGCGCCAGTCGCCGGCGCGCCGGGCATGCCGGGCCGCGTCGACGAGCCGGCGGTTCGCCGCGTACCAGAGCGCGGCACGCAGGTTGAGCTCGGCCTCGTCCTCGGTCGGGTCCCGGCGCAGCGCCTCCCGCAGCATGCCGCGCAGCAGCTGGTGGTACCGGAACCACGGTGCCGCCGTGGTGACGTCCGCGGGCTCGGTCGGCGCGGCCGTCTCGAGGTCGGGCGGTGGCGGGAGCGGGAGCTGGGTGGCGAGGATGTCGCCGGCGGCGAGCTCGGCGAGCAGCCGGTCCCCGCCACCGTGCTCGGCCACGACCGCCTCCGCCAGCGGCGCGCACACCTGGTCGAGCACGCTGGTGCGCAGAAGCAGGGGACGCACCGGCGCGGGCATGGCGGCGAGCGCCTCGGCCCGCAGGTACTCCGCGACCGGCGCGAACGCCGCGGATGGCAGAGCTGGACGCCCCGGGCGGCCCCGTCCGCCATCCGCCAGGCCGGCACTGGCGTGATCCCGCGCCCCGGCCGGGCCGAGCGCGGTGGCCGCCGGCCAGGTGCCGGCCGCTCGGACGCCGGCCGCCTGGCCGGACGAGCCCGCCGGCGCCGGCCTCGACACCAGGACTCCGGCGGCCAGCCGGAGCCCCGCGGCCCAGCCCTCGGTGACGGACAGCAGGCCGGGGCCGGCGGCGGCCGGCGCGCGCAGCGCCGCGAGCAGCCGCCCGGTCTCCTCGGCGTCGAACGCGAGCTGGTCGGGGCCGATCTCGGTGAGCTGACCCGCCGCCCGCGTCCGGTGGGTGGCGACCGGTATCCGGCGGCCACACAGCACCAGCCGGATGCCCGTCGCCTCGGTGGCGAGCAGCCGCAGGCCGGCGATGTCCGCCTCGTCGCGGACCAGCTCGACGTCGTCGATGGCCAGCACCAACGGCGCGGGACGCCCGCGCGACAGGACATCGACCAGGTCGCGCCAGAAGCGGTTCACCGGCGCGCCGGGCGGCGGCGGTCGCAGCCCGCCACGCTCGACGTCGAGGGCGGCCTCGGGATGACCCGCCAGCGCGGCGAGCAGGTGCTCCCACAGCGGGGGTCCGGCGTCGACGCGCAACCAGACGATCGGGAGCGTGTCCCGGCGGGCGAGATACCAGGAGGCGATCAGCGTCGTCTTGCCGCAGCCCGCCGGGCCGCGCACGACGGTCAGCCCACGTCCGCTGCCCTGGTCGAGGATCTCCCACAGCCGTGGGCGGGGGAGGTACGGCGCCGGCAGCGTGGGCGGGGCGAGTTGACCACGCCGTGGCGGTGGCCCGCCGCCGGCCGCGTCAGCGCCGTCGTGGCCGGGGCGTGCCGCGATGCCGGTCCGGACGTCCCGCGCGCGGGCTGACCCCACGCACGCGTCCTCCCCATCCCCCGGCATACCCTCACCCCCAGCTCCCACCGTACGGTAGCTGGAGTCTCACTCTCTGTCGCGAGCGCGTGTCGCCCGCCGCCTCCCGACGCCGGAGGAGCCGGTGGGCGCAGGCCGACAGGCGCGCACGGCCCGGACGAGCCGCGCGGCCGGAGGCCCGTGCGACCGCGCAGACCTCTCAGGCCGCGCAGTCGGTGCAGACCGTTCGACGAGCGTCAGCCAGCTGGCTGCGGTGGTGTACGAGGAAGCAGCTCGTGCAGGTGAACTCGTCGGCCTGCCGCGGCAGCACGCGCAGCGCGAGCTCCTCGTCGCGCACCTCCGCGTCCGGCAGGTCCAGCTCGACCTCCAGGGCATCCACGTCGTCGCCCAGGTCGGCCGCGGCGCCGAGGCGCTGCGCCTTCAACGACTCCAGGCTCTGCTCCTGAAGATCATCGTCGTCCGCGTCGGCGCCACGCCTGGCGTCCAAGTCGCGAGCCATGCCTCTCCTTCCAGTCCAGGGGTCGGCCTCCGCCGGTCTCCCGGGCAGCGGCGAGGCGGGCCGACCCGCCCCCTCGCCGCCAGTCGCCAGACCGGCGGGCGGCAACCCCATCCGCCCCCGCCCGCTGGCGCTACCGTCCGCACGCGCACGCGCCGTCAGGCCCGATCGACCAGGCTCGCGGGATTCCGTCGTCCACGACAGGCGTCGATACCCGCCAGGCCCGTATCTGAACGGGATCGGGTGGTCACATTACGCAATGCCATCGGCGCCGGAACGTCCCGGCGCCGCATGTCCACAATTCCCCGTGCAGGTACCGCCTGAGCGGGTCCGGCGAGGTCGTCCTCGCCAGCCGAGGCGGACGCCGGAGGTCCTGGACCGCCGCCACCCGCCTCGATCATCAAGGCCGGTGCGAAGGATACGGCCCCGGACCTGGCGCGGGCCAATTCCGCGGTGGTCTTTCCGGTGTCTGTCCGGCCACATCGCGAATGCCCGGAAGGTGGGGCTAGAGATAAAGGCCGGTGAGACCGTCGTCCAGGCGCTCGGCCGCGACGGCGTGGACGTCACGCTCGCGCATGAGGACATAGGTCGAGCCGTGGAGCTCGACCTCGGCGCGGTCCTCGGGATCGAACAGCACACGGTCACCGACCTGGATGGTGCGCACCGCGGTGCCGACCGCGACGACATCCGCCCAGCCCAGGCGCTTGCCCATCTGCGCGGTGGCCGGGATGACGATGCCGGCCTTCGACCGCCGGTCGACCGAGTCCTCCCGCGGCTCGACCAGAACACGATCGTGCAGCAGTCTGATCGGCAGCGAGCCGGTACGCATGTCAACCCCAGCTGTGCCGCCGATGCCGTTGACACCGCCGGAAAGACTTGTCACCCGCGGCACACTACCTCCAGCTCCGCCTTCCATCCGCCGTCGCCTATGACCCACATCTCGTCGCGCGCCCAAGAAACGCCGCTACAGGGGTGCACGCTCCCGCCACCGGGCGATGAAGCTTCCCGGATGAGGAACGCCTACCCAACGCGGTATAAGCTGCCGCCCATCACCCGGAGTTGGACACCTCCACATCGGGGCGCGGGCAAGCACCCGCGGGGCGACGGGCCCATTCGGCGGCCCGACGCGAGCGGGCGGTCGCGCGCACAGGCGGGCCGTCGGCATGACGACTGCTCACGGGACGGGGCACAGCATGGCACTGCGGATCAGTGTGGACCTGGACGGCCTGCGCTGGGCAGATCTGTTCCGGTTCGTCGACCTTGCCCGTAACGGCGGCATCGGCCCGGACGACCAGGTAGACGTGATCACCTACGGCAGCGACCCGATGTCGGTCAGCCTGTCGGCGCGGATCTTCCCGCAGACCGACGGTTTCCTGTCGAACGAGCCGGAGGCGGGCGCGGACGCGCTGCGCTCCGCGCCACTGTCGATCAGCCCGGCCCCGTCGAGCAACGGTTCCTCCCCGTTCGGCTACGACGGCGGCAACGACCGGCCCGCCGCACCGGCCGGCGCGCACTACCCGTCGTTCGACGGCCCACCCGAGCGGCCGCCCACGCCGCCGCCGAACGGGATGCCGAACTACCCGGCCTACGAGGCGCCGCCCGAGCGCGGCGGGCCCTCCGGGCAGGGCGGCGGCCACTACCCGTCGTTCGACGGCGGCCAGCCGGACCGGCCCAGCGGCGGCCCCTACGCCGGCTTCGAGCCGGCGTTCGACCGCGGCCAGCCCGGCAAGGACCTGCCCGGCGCGCCGAACCAGGGGGACAGCCCGTACATCGAGGAGTTCGCCCGCCTGCAGGAGGGCCTCATGCGGCAGGTCCGCCGCGGCGACGAGGTCCGGCCCGAGCGCGGGTGAACGGGACGGTCCCGCCATGCGGGCCCGACCGCCCGGCGAGGCATCCGCGGGGTGTCTCACCGGGCTCGCCGCCGGCTGCCCGGCATCAGTAGTGATGTCCGGCATGGATAGGCGGGAGCGTCGCGCCGCCGCCCGGTGCGCCGGCGCGACGACGAATCCCTGCCCGAGCTCGCCGGGTACCGCTCGCGCGACGCTTGGCCTCATGGTGCATGCTTGGCAATAATGGAGGATCAGGACGATTCCGACGTCGAGCGTTACTACGGTCGGCTGTGCTCGGAACTTGACATGATCAGGAGCGGCCCGGTGCTCGCCGGGCCGCGCACGATCGAGCACATCCGATCCCTGCTCGCGCTCATCGACCTCCACCGGCCCAACGAGTTCGACGTCTGCCTCGGCTGCGACCGTCTTTGGCCGTGTGCCTCCGTCCTGGCTGTCACCGGCCTGCCGCCCGAGCTGCCCGCGGCCGACCAGGAGGCCGCCGCACCCCGCCCGCTGCCCGGCGTCACCCGGCGGCCCCGTGCCGCCGCGGGCGCCGCCACCGGAGCATTCGCGACCGCGGGCGCGCAGCCCGCGCAGCTCGCGCAGCTCGCGCAGCCACAGTCCGGGGCGCACCTCGTCGCCGCGGCGGGAACCGACCAGCGCTTCCAGCCTGCCGCCCGCGCCGCCGCGCAGCCGCCGGCCAGCCAGCAGCTCCCCCGGATCGCCGACCTGCCAGACGGGCTTCGCCCGGCCGGCCGGGACTCTGCCGGCAATCGAGCAGGAACCCCGGATCCGGCGAGAGCCGCCCGAGGGCATCCCGTCGTGGCGCCCGACGGCCGCCTCACGCCGGGCATGTTGCCCGATCCGCCGGCCGCGCCCCGGCCAGCCGACGCCACGCCGCCGGCCACGGTCGGCCGGGGCGTCCTCATCCCGACGGCGTCCCGGCAGGCGCCGCCACCGGCGTCTCCGCCCACCACGCCACCGCCGCCGTCGTCGCCACCGGCCACTGCACCGCCCATCAACGCGCGCGGCGGCGTGCCCACTCCCCCGCCGACCGGGCCGATGCCGCACATCCCGCCGCCAGGGGAGAGTTATCCGGCGTTCCCGCCGCCCGAGACAGGCGGTGCCAACCCGGCGTTCCCGCCGCCGGGGACGACGGCCGCGAGCCTCAGCTTCCCGCCCGGCATGACCGGTGCGCACCCCATCCTGCCGCCGCCGGGGATGACCGGCGCGCTGCCGGTCTTCCCGCCTCCGGCCGAGGGCCAGTTCCAGCAGGGCCACGACGGGAACACCGGCGCGCAGGCCCGCTACCAGCCGCCAACCGCGCAGCGGCAGCCGTCAGCCGACGCACCGCCGGCGCGCCTCCAACCGCCGGGTCAGCCCACCGGCGGGCAGCGGCCGCAGGGACAGGACCGCCCCTCCGCGCGGCCCGGGGCTCCCGGCGGGCCGGCGGAGCCCGGGCTGCCGCCCGGATCGACCTCGTCCGCCCGGGACACCCGCTGGGAGGACCGTGGGGAGGGTCGGGGGTACCCGGCGGGCGCGTCATCCTTCCCACGGGGCGGGCAGCTGCCTCCCGGTGTCCCGCCCCCGCCCAGCACGCCCCCTCCGGGGGTTGGCCTGCCGGGGCTCTCCGCGCCGCCCGGCGCGCCGGGACAGCCGGCGGTTCCGGGCCAGTCGATGCCGCCGAGCCAGTCCGGGCCACGTCCCGCGGCCGCCCGTTCCGGATATCCGGGCGGTGGACCGGCCGGTCCTGGCGCCCCCGGCCCCGCGCGCCCCAACCTGGGGCCGCCCGGCCAGCCCGGCCAGGGCCGAGGAGAACCACCCGCCTCCTACTACCCGCCTCGTCCCGAGCAGGGGCGGCCGGAGCCCGGTTACGGCGGCTACTTCACCGAGACGCAGCACCGCCCCGCCGGACCTGGAGGCCCGGGTGGACCGGGTGGACCGGTGCCACCCGCCCAGCCGGGTGGCGGGGCCGGCTCGTTCGGGCCCGCCGGCGGAGGTGGCCTGCCCGGCTCGATCGACCCGCGGTTGCGCCCGCCGGCCGGCCCGCCGCGCGGCCAGAGCCGCTCGATCTCGGCTCCGCCCCCGCCGCACCGGTCGATCCACACCGATAGCGTGGACCCGGTCACCGGCCGCCCGAACGACCCGACGGCACGCCGTCTCGGGCCGCCCGTACCCGACGACGTGACCCCGGAGTGGATGTCGCGGCGCGATCCGATCCTCGACGGCATTGACGTCATATAGATCTGGACAGGGGCCACCCGGTCCCACCCAACCGCCGGGGATCGCCCGGCGGTTGGACCGCTCAGGCGGTGAGAGCCTTCTCGATGGTGGCCCGCAGCTCCGGGTCCGCCGGGTCCGTGCCCGGACGGAACCTGGCGAGCACCGTCCCGTCGGCGCCGACGACGAACTTCTCGAAGTTCCACGTGACGTCGCCCGCTGTGCCCTCGGGGTCCGCTGCCTGGGTCAACACGTCATAGACGGGGTGGCGGCCCGGGCCGTTCACCTCGATCTTCGACGTCAGCGGGAAGGTCACCCCGTAGGTCGCCGAGCAGAACTGGGCGATTTCCTCGGAACTGCCGGGTTCCTGGCCCATGAACTGGTTACACGGAAAGCCGAGCACGGTGAACCCCCGCGCGGCCAGCTCCTCGTGCAGCGCCTCGAGCCCGGCGTACTGGGGTGTAAGTCCGCAGCGACTGGCAACGTTGACCACCAGAGCGACACGGCCATCGGCGAGCGCACCGAACGTGGTGTCCTCGCCACTGAGGGTGCTTACCTGCAGGTCGAACAGATCAGCCATGACTGGCTCCTTCCATCGGAGCCCACCTTGCCGTGGCCGCCCCGTCGCCCGAAAGTCCCCCTGCCCCCGGAGGCTAATGTCACAGTAGGTCATGACCGCCCGGCATCGTCCGATGCCAGCCACACCGACACTTCGCCCGTCCGACCACAGTCGGACACCGCCGACGGGGCGACAGGCCGCATAGCGCACCCACAATGACGCTGCATAGGCCGAGGTGACCGGCAATTCGGATGCGTCGGGACTCGCCAACGGGGGCGAACCAGAGTGACCGGGATCCCCAGCGAGGGGTCCGCGGCAGGAATAGCCGAGCGCACACGGCCGTGCGCACAATGAGACGGGCGGAGCTGGCCGGAACCGGCTGGTAACCGGACCGACTTCGCCTACCGAGTATCTGGCCGAGGGGAGCCCGTCATCGAGACTCCGGCGCTGATGGCAGAGGGACAGACCGGGACGACGGCGCGTCCCTTGTCCCCGGCGGGGCTACCAGCCACCGGCCGCGGACCACGCGAGGAGGCCGGCCGGCCGTCGAGGCGGTCGCGGGGCGCTCGCGCCGCCCGTCCGCCGCGAGCGGCGTTCTCCGGTCAGCTCACCGTCCGGCTGCTCCCCCGCCAGCCCACCGTCGCGGCGACCGCCGGGCCAGCCGCCATCCCCGTCTTCCACGGCTTCCCGGCGATTCCCCTGTTCGCGAGCGGGCCCGTCCGGCCGGTCCTGGCCACGTCGGGCGCGCTTGCCGGCCCGGCGGTCGCAGCGGCGGGTGCGGGCGGCGCGGTGCTGCCGGTGCCGCGACGGCTCGCCACACCGAAGCGCGCGCGTCCGCGCGTCCTGGACGCGTGCGACGTCGATCTCTCGGCCCGACTGCGGCCCACGCTGCGCATGCCCAGGCGGCGCACGCTGATCCTCGGCGCGGTGCTCGGCGTGCCGCTGGCGGTGCTCGCCTTCCGGTTCCGGGCCGACGTCGAGAAGCAGCTGGCCGACGTGCCGGCGCCGAACTGGCCCTGGCTCCTGCTGTGCGGGTTCGGGGCGGTGCTCTACTACATCACGAACGGAGTCGCGCTGCGGGCCGGCAGCGGCCTACCGCTGGGCGTACGGGTGTCGACGGCGGTCCAGTGCGCCGCGGCCGCCGCGAACCGGATCATCCCGGCCGGGCTCGGCGCGATCGCCGTCAACCTGCGTTTCCTGGAACGCCGCGGGCTCGCCCGTTCGGCGGGCCTCGCGACGATCGCCTCGCTGCGGGTGGTCTGCGGCCTGGTGCACCTGGCCGCGCTCGCCCTCGTCGCGGGGCTGCTGGGCGATTCCCGCATCACCGCCTCGCTGACGGGGCCGTTGCGCGACACGCTGGCCAGCGTCGGGATCGGGCCGACGTGCATCGCCGTCGTCGCGGTCCTCGCGGCGCTGGGACTGGTGCTCAGCCGCCGCGGGGTGCGCGACCGGCTGCGCGCGCCGGCCGCGACGTTCCTGGCGCACCTGCGGGGGCTCACCCACTCCCCCGGCAGGACCACCCTGCTGACCACCTCGCTCGCCGGTACGAAGGTCGCGCAGGTGATCGCGCTGACCGCGAGCGAGCGGGCGTTCGGCGGCCAGGTCTCGGTGCTCTCGGTGGCGGCGGTCTACCTGGTCGGTTCGGCGGTCGCCGGCGCGGCACCGACGGCCGGCAATGTCGGCGCGATCGAGCCAGCCCTCGCCATCGGCCTCACCGCGGCCGGCGGCCCGGCCGCCGCGATGGTGGCCGCCGTGCTGGTCTACCGGCTGATCGGCTACTGGCTGCCGGTGATTCCCGGCATCATCGCCCTGACCGCGCTGCGACGGCGAGGAGATCTGTAGCCGCCGGCGTCGTGTGCTCCGCGGGCCGCAGGTTCAGCCCGCCGAGCACCCTCGTCTCCCGCTCGTGCGTGAGGACCGAGATGCTCGCCGGCTCCAGCAGGAACGACGCGCCTCGCCCCGGCTCCAGACCAAGCCAGCGCGCGATCACCATCCGCGAGAAGTGGCCGTGGCCAACGAGCGCGACGTCGCCGTCGCGCAGCAGCGGCCGGGCGCGGTCCAGCACGGCGTCGGCGCGCGCCGCGACCTGCGCGGCGCTCTCGCCGCCCGGCACCTGACCGGTCCAGATCGTCCAGCCCGGCTGGTCCTCGCGGATCCGGGGCGTGGTGAGGCCCTCCAGGTCGCCGTAGTCCCACTCGGCGAGCTCCGGCCAGATCTCTCGCGCCAGGACCTCCGCGCCGGCTGCGGCCTGGGCGCCGGCCGCGTCCGCCGTGTCCGCTCCGGTCGCGAGCGCGTCCGCGGTGGGTACCGGGGAGGCGGGAGTCGCGGGGCTCAGACCGGCGAGGTCCGCGGTGCGGACCGCCCGCGCGCGGGGGCTGGTGGCGACCAGGATGAAGCGATGGTCGCGCAGGGCGGGGCGTAGTGACGCCGCCCTGCGCTCGCCCTCCTGGGTGAGCGCGATGTCGGTTCGACCGGTGTGCCGGCCGGACCGGCTCCAGTCGGTCTCACCGTGGCGGATCAGCACGATACGGCCGGGCGGCACGCCACCGCCGGGGATGTCCAGGCTCATCGGCGCTGCCTGCCCGGCCTCAGCCGCGGCGATGCCGGCGGCGCCGCGTGGTGCGCACCACCAGGAGCGTGGTGGCGCCGACCGCGAGTGCCACCCGACCCCACCGCACCGTGCGCCCGCCCGACGCCTGCCCCGGCGCGCCCGGCGCCGCCGTCAGGGCGGCGCGCGGCGCGGGCAGAGCCGCGGGCGGCGTCGTGCCGTCGGCGGCGAGCTCGAGCGGCTCTCCACCGTGGCCGACCCGGGCCCGCAGCTCGGCCACCTTCGCCCGTACCTGCTCGCCCGCGCGTTCGGCGACGCGGCGAGGGCTGACGATGTCGGCGATCGCGTCGATGGTCTCCGCCAGCTCCGCGCGGGTCTCGTCGATCTGGCGCTGAATGGTCGCTGGGTCCTGCGGCACCGATCTGACCTCTCGTCTCCCACGGCCGACGACCACGGGGTCGTGCGACCGGCGATTTCGCCCGAGGGCGGCCGCGGCCGGCGGTTCCTCGCGAACCCGCCCAGCACGGTCATACCCATCGGCTGCCGGTTGCCACAGCCCGTGGCCTACCGCCGGTCAACGGCCGACGGGTCCACTGCCAAGAGTGCCAGACCCGCCAGCCCCTGACGAGCCCAAACACCCGTTAGCACCAATCAGGGCCGTCGGGGCCGAGGAGCCGTCGGGGCCGAGGATGGGAACCGACCGGCGCCGGGACCACAGGCCGACCGGCGCGACGGGCCGCCATGGTCCCCACCCTTCGCCCGCTATGCGCCGGACGACCCGACCAGTTCTCCGGAAACGCTGCGCCGCCGTCCTTCGTTTACGGTTACGCCTGGCCACGCCCGTCGTGGCACGGCGCCGACACGTACCAGGACCTGCCGGCGGGTGGCGGCACGTCGACGCGTATCCGGTGCCCAGCGGGGCCGCCCCGTCTGTTCATGCTCTCAACGCGGAGGATCATGGTCGCCACCTCGCAGGCGCGCCGGACCTCCCAGCCGATGGCCGTGCTGACGTTGGCGGTGCTGCTCGCGGGCTCGACGGCGTGCGCGGACCGCACCCCCGGCATGCGTGCCGCGGCGGTCGGCGAGCGGCGTTCCGACGGCCTGCACGGGATCAGCCCGGCGACGCCCGCGCCGAAGCCGGCCCTGGACCTGACCGGGACCGACGGGCGCCCCTTCGACCTGCGCGCCACGACCGCCGGCCTGGTGACGCTGGTGTACTTCGGCTACACCCACTGCCGCGACGTGTGCCCGGCGACGATGGCCGACCTCGCGCAGGCGATGGGCGAGCTCGACCCGGCGGTGCGGGCCCGGGTCCGGGTGGTGTTCGTCAGCACCGACCCGGCGCGCGACACTCCGGCCGTGCTGGCCGCCTGGCTGCACCACTTCGACCCGGGCTTCGGCTTCTACGGCCTGACCGGCCCGTTCGCCCAGGTACGGGCCCAGGCTCAGGCCCTGGGCGTCGACGTGGAGCAGCCCCGCACGCGGGCGGACGGCGTGGTCGAACAGAACCAGGAGGCCGACGTGCTGGCATTCGGCCGCGACGGCCGGCTGGCCCTGCGCTACCCGCCGGGCACCCAGATCACCGACTACATCCATGACCTTCAGGTCCTGGCTGCCCAGGGGGCGACGCCGTGACCCACCTGCACCCGCACTCGTACCTGGACGCCGAGCACGAGGCGGGCGGCCGGACCCTCGGGGCCCGGGCCTGGGTCCGCGCGGTGTCCACGGCGCTGCGGCTGGGGCTCGCGGTGCTGTGGCTGGCGGCCGGCGCGCTCAAGGTCGGCGACGCGGCCGGGATGGTCCGCTCGGTGCGCGCGTTCCGGATCCTGCCGGAAGGTCTGGTCCATCCCGTCGCCTATGCCGTGCCGTTCGTCGAGATCGCGCTGGGCGTACTTCTCCTGCTGGGCCTGGCGGTACGTGCCTGCGCGCTGCTGTCCTCGTTGATGCTCGCGGCGTATATCGCGGCGATCGCGTCCGCGGCGGCGCGTGGCCTGCGCATCGACTGCGGTTGCTTCTCCTCGGGCGGCGACCTCGCGAAGGGTGCGCCCACTCATTACACGTCGGAGCTGATTCGCGACAGCCTGCTTCTGGTCGCCAGCGGACTGCTCGTCTGGTGGCCCACCGGTTACCTGGCTCTGGACCGCCTGCTGGAGGCGCCGGCCGGCAGCCGGTCACGGTCGGCCGCGGCCGACGACGAGTACGACGACGGTGACGAGGCCTGGAACGAAGACGGCGAGGCCTGGAACGACAGCGACAGCGAGCGAACCGAGAGAGACGATGAGGCGGGACGACGGATGAGGCGCGACCGATGAGCGACGGCACGGACCGCGGGCCCGGCGACCGGGCAGGCCAGGGCGCTGGAGGCGGTGGGCAGCGGACCCGCGCCGGCGGCGCGGCGGGGCGGGGCGACGGCCAGTCGGGACGGGACCCGCGCGCCGCGGCCCGTCAGCAGCGAGCGGCCGCGGCCCGCGAGGCGGCCGCGGCCCGGGAGYGGCGACGCCGCCGGATGATCGTGCTGGCCTCGGTGGTCGGCGTCATCATCATCGCCGCCGTCGTCGGGATCCTCGTCCAGAACTCCCGCCAGGACTCCAAGCCCGTGGTGATCCCGGCGAACGCGACCGGGCCGGACAACGGGATCGTCGTCGGCCAGGCGAACGCCCCGGTCACGGTGGAGTTCTACGAGGACTTCCAGTGCCCGGTGTGCAAGCAGTTCGAGACGACGACCGGTCCGACCGTCCAGTCACTCATCGACGACGGGAAGATCAAGGCCGTTTACCACATGATGTCGTTCATCGGGCCCGACTCGGTGCGCGCCGCGAACGCGGGCGCGGCGGCGGCGCAGGCCGGCAAGTTCAAGGATTACCACGACCTGCTCTTCGCCAACCAGGGTGAGGAGAACTCCGGCGCCTTCACGAACGACAGGCTGGTCGAGCTCGGCTCGAAGGCCGGGCTCACGTCGCCGGAGTTCACCACCGCGGTGCGTTCCGGCACCTACGACGGCTATGTCGCCCAGGTCGAGGACAACGCGTCCAAGCGCGGCGTGACCGGCACACCCACCGTCAAGGTCAACGGCAAGACGCTCACCAACGACCAGCTCGTCCCCGACGCCTTCACGGCGGCCGTCAACGCCGCCGGTTAGGGCGCGCGCCGAGGCCGAAGCCGGGGGCCGTGCCGGCGGCCTGGGCGCCGCCGGCACGATCACGCCCGCCCCAGGTCAGGGGTCTGGAACGCGTCCCGGGCGGTTGCGGGATGCTGTCCCGGGCGCCAGTGGCGGCGGCCAAGAAGACTCCAGGGAGTCACATGACCGTGTCCAAGCTCGACGTGCGCACCGATGACGGTGTGATGGATGTCTACCTGCACCTCCCGCCGGGCCACCCGGCCGAGGATGGCGAGCCGCTGCCGACCGTGATCATGTATCCGGACGCCTTCGGCGTGCGGCCGGTGACGCAGGACATGGCCGACCGGCTCGCCGCGCTCGGCTACGCCGTCGTGCTGCCGAACGTCTTCTACCGGACCCCGGACGCCGGCCCGTTCGACGGAGCGACGGCCTTCTCCGACCCGGAGGTCCGGGCTCGCCTGTTCGGCGTCATGCAGAAGGCGAACACGACCGCGGTGATGGGCGACACCGGCGCGCTGCTGACGGCGCTCGACGACGTGCCGGCCGCCAGCGCCGACAAGGTCGGCACCACCGGTTACTGCATGGGCGGCCGGCTCGCGTTCGCCGCGGCCGGCGCGCACCCGGACCGGGTCGCCGCCACCGCGTCGTTCCACGGCGGCCGGCTCGCCGTCGAGGACGACCCGGAGAGCCCGCACAAGCGGGCCGCCGAGGTGCGTGCCCGGCTCTACTTCGGCGTCGCCGACAACGACGGCTCCTGCACCCCCGAGGACCAGGCCCGCCTCTCGGCGGCGCTCGACGCGGCGAAGGTCGACTACCGGCTGGAGGTCTACACCGGCGCGATGCACGGCTTCGCGGTGAAGGACCTCCCCGTGTACGACGAGGCCGCGGCCGAACGTCACTGGGAGCGCACCGCGGAGCTGTTCGACACGACTCTCAAGGCCCCGGCCGCCTGAGGACGGGGAGGCGGGGGCGCGGTGCGGGGGCGCACGGTGCGCCCCCGCCTCAGACCTCGGCGAGGCCGAGGTCGCGGATCAGCTTGGCGACGTGGCCGGTCGCCTTGACGTTGTACAGCGCCTTCTCGATCTTGCCGTCGGCGTCGACGACGAACGTCGAGCGGATCACGCCGACGGTCTTCTTCCCGTACAGCGTCTTCTCGCCATACGCGCCGTAGGCGCCGAGCACGGCCCGATCCGGGTCGGACAGCAGCGGGAACGTCAGGCCCTCGTTGTCACGGAACCTGACCAGCTTCGCCGGCTTGTCCGGGGAGATCCCGAGCACGTCGAGGCCGGCGTCGTTCAGCTGGGCCAGGCTGTCCCGGAAGTCGCAGGCCTGCTTGGTGCAGCCGGGAGTGCTGGCGGCCGGGTAGAAGTAGATGATCACCCGCCGGCCGCGGAAGGACGCCAGCGACACCTGGTTGCCGTCGGCGTCGGAGAGCGTGAAGTCGGGAGCCACGTCGCCGACGCTGAGCCGGGCGCCGCCCGAGTTCTCGGTCATGGCCGCAACCTAGCCCCGCCGCGCCGAACCCGGCAAACCGCCACCTGTGGCCTGCCGGCACCGGCGGCGTGCCCGGCCCGCCGTCGTCCCGGGCACGCGGGCGGCCACCGCCATCCGGACGCTGGTGCGCGAAGCGCCCGAACCTGTCGGAGGCGACCGCGATGATGCTGGCATGACGTGGACCGCGCCGAACATCACCCGGATGGACGAGCCGATCTCCGGAGGTGAGCGCGAGCAGCTCGAGGCCTGGCTCGACTACCACCGCCAGACGTTGCTGCTCAAGTGCGCCGGCCTGACCGTCGACCAGCTGCGGGAGCGCGCCGTGCCGCCGTCGACGCTGTCGCTGCTGGGCCTCGTCCGGCACATGGCCGAGGTGGAGCGCGGCTGGTTTCGCATCCGGTTCGCCGGCGAGGGCCTGACGTCCTACTGGATCACGGACGACAACCAGGACGCGGAGTTCGACGACGTCGACACCGCTGACCCCCAGGAGGCCTTCGACGCCTTCGAGGAGGAGGTGACGAGGGCGCGGGCGGCCGCGGCCGGCCGCTCGCTGGACGACACGTTCCTGCACCGGGGCACCACCTTCACCCTCCGCTGGGTGTACCTCCACATGATCGAGGAGTACGCCCGTCACAACGGCCACGCCGACCTGCTGCGGGAGCGCATCGACGGCGCCACCGGAGACTGAGCCCGACCAGGCGCCGAGATGGCCGCGGGCGCCGAGGTGGCCGCGGGCGCGGCGTCAGCCGGCGTGGAGGAGACCGCGGACGAAGGCGGCCTGGCCGGCGTGCTGGAGGTCGTCGGCGATGACGCTGACGAGGCGGACGCCGAGCGTCACCGGCGGGTCCCACCTGGTGTCGACGACCCGGTCCAGATCGGGGTCGGCGAGGGTGGCGACGAAACGCAGGGTCGCGTCGTGGACCGCGTCGTAGTAGCCCGTGAGCAGCGCCGGATCGCCGACCCTGACGCTCGCGACCTGGGCCGTGGTGTGCCCGTAGCCATGGGACTCCGGCGGGAGCGGCAGGCCAAACCGGCCGTACCAGCCCGCCGACGTCCAGACCTGCTCCGAGCCGGCGACGTCCGCGACATGGTCGTCCTGCACCCGGGCAAGGTGCCACACCAACCAGGCGATGGAGTTCGCCTGTCCACCCAGCCGGTGGTTGGCCTGGTCGGCGGACAGCCCGTCCACCGCGTCGTGGACGGCTTCTCTGACCCGCCCGAACCCGTCCGCGAGTACATCAGCGCTGCTGGCCATCGCGAGCCCTTCCGCCGTCTGGGACCCTCTCCCGTAGCGTCCCAGGCCACGGCCGCGACGACCACCGTTCGACGCCACCGGCCGCGAGGCGCGGCCCCCTCACCACCGCCGCCTACGACGCCGACCGTCAGATCTCGGATGCGTAGGCCTCAGCCCAGCTATTGATCTTCGCGATGTAGGACTTGGTCTCGGCGAAGTCGGGGACGCCGCCGGCGGTTCGGACGGCGGTCGGGCCCGCGTTGTACGCCGCGAGCACCAGCGAGATCTCGTCGCCCGGCAGGTCGCGGACGAGCTCCGAGAGATGCTGTTCGTAGTGGGCGGCGGACGGGATGGCGTCGAGCGGGTTGAGCGGGTCGGCGACGCCGTCACCGTCGCCGTCCAGGCCGAACTCGGCCCAGGTCCGCGGCAGGAACTGCATCATGCCGACCGCGCCGGCCCGGGAGACCACCGACGAGTCGAACCGGCTCTCCACCCGGGCCTGCGCCGCGAGCTGAGCGGCCGAGAGCAGGCCGTACGTCGCCGCGGCCTCCCGGAACACCGGCACCAGGTCGGCCGGGATCAGGCCATCGGTCTTCATCGGCAGCAGCTGCGAGCACCCGCCGAGCAGGCCGGCGAGCGCGCCGACGAGGCCCGCCACGAGAACCGTGGCACGGGTCAGACTGGGCGCGGGCATCGGCTCATTGTCGCCGCGCGCCCGCCGCCTTGTCCGGCATCCCCTCTCAGCCGGTCGCTCCCCGGTTTCGGGGTATGCGCGGCGGTGCGTCCTGCGGGCGCGCCCGCAGACGCCGGCAGGACCGCGCGGCGCCGTGGCCGCGCGCGCGAGGGACCGCGAGCCCACGTGAGGCATGCTGGTCGCCGTGACTCCGCCTCCGGCCGAACCCGCGTCCGCGCACGGCCCGACCCCTCGGCAGACCGCCCAGGAGACCCGCCAGCAGACCTCCCAGCAGACCTCCCCGATCACAACCTCCCAGATCGGCTTCGCCAATCCGGCAGGGACCCCGTTCGCCGATCCGGCGGGGACCCCGGGCGTCGCCGATCCGGCGGGAACCCCGGGCGTCGCCGATCCGGCGGGAGCTCCGGCGGCCAGAGGAGGCGGTTCGCCGGCCGACCCGCCGCCAGGGCGGCCCGGCGTGCCGGCGCAGGCGGCGCCGGGGCCAGCGGACCGGTCCGGCGGCGGCCGCGCCGAGGCAGACCCGGGCGCGGGCGCGAACGACGCGGTCATCCGGCGCATCGAACGGGCGAGCGGGCTGCTGGCGAACAAGGCGGTCGCCAGGATGGCCGAGCTGCTGCCCTGGTACCCGGGGATGTCGGCCCGGCACCGCGCCGACATCCAGCTCGTGGTGCAGGCGGGCATCGCCTCGTTCGTCGAGTGGTGCCGGCGTCCCGAGCACGCCCGCGACCTGTCCAGCGACGTGTTCCGGGTGGCGCCGCGCGAGCTGGTCCGGGCCGTCACCTTCCGCCGGCTCGTCGACCTGGTCCGGGTGGCCGTCGAGACGATCGAGGCCGAGGTCCCGAACATCGTCGAGCCGGAGCATGAGCAGCGCGTGCTGGCCGACGTGCTGCGCTACTCCCGTGACATCGCGTTCGCCGGGGCGGTCGTCTACGCCCGGGTCGCCGAGGAGCGCGGCGCCTGGGACGCCCGGCTGGAGGCACTCGTCGTCGACCACGTCGTGCGTGGCGACCAGGACAGGGCGCTGTCGTCGCGGGCGGCGGCGGTCGGCTGGCGTAACCCGCCCGCGGTGACCGTCGTCGTCGGCGCCGCGCCGCCGCAGTCGCCGGAGGCGGTCGTCGACGAGGTGCACCGACTCGCCCGCGCGGCGGGCCTGGAGGTGTTGACCGGCGTCCACAACCAGCGGCTCGTGATGATCGTCGGCGGCCGGTTCCGGCTGAGCGACACCGGTGGCGACGCGGTGCCCGGCGGGACGGCCGGGGCACCCGCGGACATGCCTCCCGCCCAGGCCGGCGCGCCCGCGGCCAGCGGCGCCGCGGCGGCCCGGACCGAGGAGGGCGCGGTGCCGCGGGAGGCGGCCGCGCGTGCCGTCGCGGCGGCGACCGGCGACCCGAACAGGCCCGGCCGCCCCCGTGGCGGCGGCGCCGGCGCGAGCAGCGTCGACTCGGCGGTGGAGGCGGCTCGGGTCCTGATGCCGGCCTGCGGGCCAGGTCCGGTGGTGGTCGGCCCGGTCGCAGCGGACCTCGCCGGCGCCGCCGAGTCCGCCCGGGCCGCGATCGCCGCGGCCGACGTGGTCGCCGCCTGGCCGGCGGCGCCGCGGCCGGTGACCGCGCGGGCGCTGCTGCCCGAGCGGGCGCTCGCCGGCGACGAGCAGGCCCGCCGGGTGCTCATCGATGAGATCTACCTGCCGCTGCGCGACGCGGGCGCGCCGCTGCTGGGAACCGCTGGCACCTATCTCGACTTCGGTGCCTCGCTGGAGGCGACCGCGAAGGCCCTCTACCTCCACCCCAACACGGTGCGTTATCGCCTGAGAAAGGCCTCGGAGGTGTGCGGCCTCGACACGGCCGACCATCGCCAACGTTTCACGCTGCACATAGCGCTCCTCCTCGGCCGTCTCGAGGGATAGCTCCAGGCCAGGCGGCGGACGCGGCCACGCCACCAATCCGACGCGGACGGGCGGGCGTCCCGGCGGGCATCCGGGGGCCCGCGGAACGGAGCGGCGAAACACCGCCGGGAGCAGCCTCGAAGCCGCTGGAGACCCCGCGGTGAACACTCGTCGTGTCGTGGACGACCTACAGGCGTGATGGCGCGAGCGCGGGCGTTCGACGGCTCGTCGCCGCTGCGAGAACGGTCACATCGCCCGACTTAACGGCCCTGTCACACGATTGTCGACCCAGGTACCGCCACGTGACTAACGTACCCGTCCGGGCTAGACGTTTTGTAGGACGTCTACAACGAGCCGTCGGCACATCGGTGAGTGGCCGCCAGCGACAACCGGCCCTCGCGAAGGGTTAGGTAGTGACGTGCTCGCCATCCTCGCGCCAGGACAAGGCGCCCAAGCCTCGGGAATGCTCCGACCGTGGCTCGAACTACCGGGCGTCGCCGCGCGCCTGCGTTGGTTCGCCGCGGCCGCCGGCATCGACCTGGTCGAGCTCGGAACCGAGGCTCCGGCGGAGACCATCAAGGACACGGCGGTCGCGCAGCCACTGATCGTGGCCGCCGGYCTGATCGCGGCCGAACAGCTGGGCCTGCCCGTCGCGGGCGGTGCGCCCGCCGGCGCGCTGCTGGTCGCCGGCCACAGCGTCGGCGAGATCACCGCGGCCGCGCTCACCGGCACGCTCTCGCCTGAGGCCGCGCTGGCGCTGGTGGCGCTGCGCGGCCGGGCCATGGCTCAGGCCTCGGCCCGCACCCCGACCGGCATGTCGGCACTGCTCGGCGGTGACCCGGACGAGGTGGCCGCGCACCTGGAAGGCCTGGGCCTGACCCCGGCGAACCGCAACGGCGCCGGCCAGATCGTGGCCGCGGGTGACCTCGACGCGCTGGCGAAGCTCGCCGCCGAGCCGCCGGCCGGCGTCCGGGTGCGCGCGCTCGCCGTCGCGGGCGCGTTCCACACCCACTACATGGACTCGGGGCGCGAGGCGCTCGCCGAGGTGGCCCCGGGCATCCGCCCCGGAACGCCGCGCGTCGGCCAGGTCTCGAACGCGGACGGCGCGGTGGTGGCCGACGGCGCCCAGATGGTGGCCCGCCTCGTCGGCCAGGTGGCCGCGCCGGTGCGCTGGGACCTGTGCCTGGCGACGCTGCGTGAACTGGGCGTCAGGGCCGTCATCGAGCTGCCGCCGGCCGGCACGCTGGCCGGCATCGCCCGCCGGGAACTGCCAGGGGTGAAGATCCTGGCAGTGAAGAGCCCCGCCGACCTGCCCGCCGCGCGCGAGCTGCTGGCCGAGTTCGCGGGCACCGAGCAACCGCCAGCGACGACCGTTACGATTCCCGCGCCCGCCGGCGAGCCGGTCTCGGCCGGTGCCCGGGTTGGGGAGGCCCGATKACCGCCGCCGCTCGTGTCCTCGGTCTGGGCACGTACCGCCCGGTCCGTCTGGTCACCAACGACGACCTCGCGCAGCGTGTCGAGACGTCCGACGAGTGGATCCGCACCCGGACGGGCATCGCCACCCGCCGGATCGCCGACGCCGACGAGACCACGGTCATGATGGGCGCCGCGGCCGCGGAGAAGGCGCTGGCCGCCGCCGGCGTCGCCGCGGCCGACATCGACCTCGTCATCACCGCGACCTGCACGAGCCCGTCACAGATCCCCGGCGCCGCCCCACAGATCGCGCACCGCGTCGGGCTGGGCTCGGCCGGCGCGTTCGACATCAACGCGGGCTGCGCCGGCTTCTGCTACGCGCTCGCCCAGGCGGCGGACACCGTCCGCGCGGGAACCGCCCGGCACGTGCTCGTGGTCGCCACCGAGCGGCTGTCCGACTACACCGACTGGGACGACCGCACGACGTGCATCCTGCTGGCCGACGGCGCCGGCGCGGCGGTCGTCGGGCCCGCCGAGCACGACGAGATCGGCCCGGTGGTCTGGGGCCACGACGGCTCACGCCCGGACGTGATCAGGGTTCCGGGCTACGGCGACAACCTGTTCCGGATGGAGGGGCAGGCGGTCTTCCGCTGGGCCCTGACCCTGGTCCCGACGCTGCGCAAGATCTGTGAGCGCGCCGGCGTCGCCCCGGAGGAGCTCGCCGGGATCGTGCCGCACCAGGCCAACCTGCGCATCATCGAGGCGCTGGTGAGTGGCCTGGGCGCGAAGGACGCGGTCGTCGGCCGTGACGTCGTCGACTCGGGCAACACCTCGGCCGCGAGCATCCCGCTGGGGCTGTCGCGGCTGGTCGACGCCGGTGAGCTACGGCGCGGCGACCCGGTCCTCCTGTTCGGTTTCGGTGCAGGCTTGACCTACTGTGGCCAGGTCATCCGATGCCCCTGACGGCGGTGCCGACCGGAGCGAGCCATACCCTGCTCGCCACCCGTCGGATGGTGTCGCCGGGCCAGCGCCCGCGCGCCGCCCCGATCTGCGGGTGACCGTCACCAACCTGAACCTCTACAGCTGCCCGATCAAGAAAGGTCCCTGATGTCCCAGACTGATGTCCTCGCCGGTCTCGCCGAGATCCTCGAGGAGGTCGCCGGCGTGGACCCGGCCGACGTCACCCCCGAGAAGACCTTCATCGACGACCTGGACGTCGACTCGCTCTCGATGGTCGAAGTCGTCGTCGCGGCCGAGGAGAAGTTCGGCGTCAAGATTCCGGACGACGACGTGAAGACCCTCAAGACCGTCGGCGACGCCGTTTCCTACATCCAGCGGGCGGGTGTCGCGGCGTGATCCGATCCCCTAGGCGGGTCGTCGTCACCGGCCTCGGGGCGACCACTCCGCTCGGGGGCGATGTGGCGTCCACGTGGGAGGGGCTGCTCGCCGGCCGGTCCGGTGTGCGCCGTCTCACGGAGGACTGGATCGAAACGGTGCCGGTCCACATCGCCGCCCCGCTCGCGGTCGAGCCCCCGCTCGGCCGGGTCGAGGCCCGCAAGCTCGACCGGACCCAGCAGATGGCTCTGGTCGCCTCGCGTGAGGCGTGGGCCGACGCCGGAACACCGGAGGTCGACCCGCTGCGGTTGATGGTCTGTGTCGGCTCCGGCATCGGCGGCGTGCTGACCCTGCTCTCCCAGCACGACGTGCTGCGCGAGCAGGGCGCTCGTAAGGTGACCCCGCACGTCGTCCCGATGCTGATGCCGAACGGCCCGGCCGCCACCGTGGGGCTGGCGTTCGGCGCGAAGGGCGGCGTGCGTGCCCCGGTCAGCGCCTGCGCGTCCGGCACGGAGGCCATCGCGCTCGCGTACGAACTGATCAAGTTCGGCCGCGCGGATGTCGTCATCGCCGGCGGGACGGAGGCGGCGATCGCGCCGCTGCCGATCGCCGGGTTCGCGCAGATGCAGGCGCTGTCGAAGCGCCAGGACGACCCGACGCTGGCCTCGCGGCCGTTCGACAAGGCTCGGGACGGGTTCGTGCTCGGCGAAGGCGCCGGCATACTGGTGCTGGAGGCCGAGGAGTACGCGAAGGCCCGTGGCGCCCGGATCCACGGCTACCTCGCCGGCGCCGGGATCAGCTCCGACGCATACCATGTGGCCGCGCCCGAGCCGAACGGGGCGGGCGCGGCGCGGGCGGTCCAGGAGGCACTGGAGACCGGCGACCTGACCCCGGCCGACGTGGCGCACGTCAACGCGCACGCGACGTCGACCCCCGTCGGTGACCTCGCCGAGGCGAAGGCGCTGTACCTGGCGCTTGGTTCGGCGGCGAGYTCGGCCGTGGTGACGGCGACCAAGTCGATGACCGGGCACCTGCTCGGCGCGGCCGGCGCCGTCGAGTCCGTGGCCACCGTGCTGGCGATGCGCGATCGCATCGTTCCGGCGACCCGCAACCTCGACGCTCTCGACGACGAGATCGAGCTGGACGTGGTGCGGATCGACAACCGAAACATCAAGTCAGGCGCGGCTCTGTCGAACTCGTTCGGGTTCGGCGGACACGACGTATGCCTAGCGTTCACGCCTGAATGACGTTGGGACGGGGCGGGCGAACGCCTGCCCCGGCACCAGCGGTCAGCGACAACGGGAGACGGCGACCAGAAGCCGGCTCCCGGCAGGACACGGCGGACCGCCGTCGGGTGCCCGGATCCGGATCGGGTACCCGACGGCTACCCCGTGGCCGTGGCGGCGCCGATGGCGCCGATGCCTCGGCGGGCCAGGACGGTGATCCCGCGCTGCCCGCACGCTGCCGCCCGGCGCGCCGCGAGGCGCGCGACGTCAGTACGCCCTGCCCCGCGTACCAGACGGATGTGCAAGCCGGCCGGCCGCGCTAGCGGTTGGTCGCAGGAGCAGGCTGTTCGCCGCCCAGGCAAGGAGATTCCCGGTGAGTCTGTCCACGATGGAACTCGTCGACCCCCGTACCCCCGTCGCCCGGCTGAACCACTTCTTCGACGACGACACGGTCACTCTGTTCGCCGCGCCCGACACGTCGGGTGTCGTCGCAGGGCAGGGACTCGTCGACGGCAACGAGGTGGTCGCCTTCGCGACCGACGTGACGGTACAAGGTGGGGCGATGGGGCGCGACGGTTGCGCGCGCATCGTGCACGCCATCGAGTCGGCCGCCCGGATGAGCGTGCCGGTGGTCGGCATCTGGCACTCCGGCGGCGCCCGGCTGCAGGAGGGCGTCGCCTCGCTCGACGGAGTCGGCCGGGTCTTCGCCGCGATCGTGCGCGCGTCCGGCCGCATCCCCCAGATCTCCCTGGTGCTCGGCGCGGCTGCCGGCGGCGCCGCCTACGGCCCGGCGCTGACCGACCTGGTGATCATGGGCCCGGACGCCAAGGTCTTCGTCACCGGCCCGGACGTGGTGCGCTCGGTGACCGGCGAGGACTGCACCGCCGACAGCCTCGGCGGCCCGGACACGCACTCCAAGAAGAGCGGCGTCGTCCACCTGAGCTGCGAGTCCGACGACCAGGCGGTGGAGACGACCCGTCACCTCGTGTCGCTGCTCGCCGACCAGCGTGACATCGGGCAGGTCGAGCCCCGCGAGCTCAGCGCGTTCCTGCCGGAGTCGCCGCGCCGCGCCTACGACGTCCGGCCCCTCGTCGGCGGCGTGCTCGACGACGGCTTCATCGAACTGCACCCCAAGTGGGCCCGCAACATCGTCACGGCGCTCGGCCGGATCGGCGGCCGCACGGTCGGCGTGGTCGCGAACAACCCGCTGCGCCGCGGCGGCTGCCTGGACTCGCTGTCGGCGGAGAAGGCCTCCCGATTCGTGCGGATGTGCGACTCGTTCGGGGTGCCGCTGATCGTCCTCGTCGACGTCCCCGGCTACCTGCCCGGCGTCGGCCAGGAGTGGGAGGGCGTGGTGCGCCGCGGCGCCAAGCTGCTCTACGCCTTCGCCGAGTGCACCGTGCCCAGGGTGACCGTGGTGACCCGCAAGGCCTACGGCGGCGCGTACATCGCGATGAACGCCTCCTGCCTGGGCGCCACGGCGGTCTACGCCTGGCCGACGGCCGAGATCGCCGTGATGGGCCACGAAGCGGCCGTGAAGATCATCCACCGCCGCACGATCGCCGCCGTGCCGACGCAGCGCCAGCCAGAGGTCATCAAGGAGTTGGCCGAGGAGCACGCCGTCGCCGTCGGCGGCGTCGAGAAGGCGGTCGAGCTCGGCGTGATCGACGCGGTCGTCTCGCCGATCGACACCCGCGGCGCGATCGCGGCGGCGATCGCCGACGCACTCGCCGCCGGCCGTCCCGACAAGAACGTTCACGGCAACATCCCGCTGTGACATTGGTTCGCTCCGGCGACCTCCGCGGAGGCCCAACCCACGTCGCTTCGCTCGTGGGCCGGGCCTCCGCGGAGGCGCACCTCCGCGCCGCACGGTTACGTCACGCTTGACCGTTTTTAGATCATCTTGAGTTCGGCGTCGCACCTTCGGCCCGGGGCCGCCATCTTGGTGGCCCCGGGCCGTAATCATTCTGTGACTTAACGCTTCCTAACCCATCGGGCGCGAACGGATCTGGCGCTGACCTTGCAATGGGGCCTGCCGGCCGCGACTTGATCGTCGTCTGCGCCCTGCGGTGGTTGTGCTTTAGCGCCGCTGGCGACCACCGCAGGGCGCAAACGACGATCACCACGCCGGGGCGCGCCGCAGGGCCCGATGGCGCTGGCGGCGGCGAGGGCGAGGCATCCCAAGATTCGCGTCAGAACCGCGCGGACACCCCCACGAGCGAAGCGACAGCCCGCACGAGCGTTGCGGTTTCGGATTGGTGACGTTCCAGCGGCAGGCATCCGAGCTGGCGCGGAGGCGCGCCTCGCGGAGGCCCGGCCTACAAGCGAAGCGACGTGGGCCGGGTCGCCGCGAGGTCGCCGAAGGGCACGTGAGCGGAGGAGGACGGCGCGCGGAGGTCCCGTGGGAGCGACGGGGTCCCTGCGGAATCGGCGAAGCCGATTCCGCAGGTCGTGAGTAAGGGGCCGCAGCGCGCCGCCCGCACGGAGCGAACCAGCAATTAGGCGTCGGCTATATCGGTCCAGGTGCTCACTACGCGGGCTACCTGGCGGGGGGTCATCCAGGCGGCGGCGCGGGCGAAGATCGGGTCCGCGCGGCGGGCGAGCTCGACTCGCCCGGCGCCGACCGACGGCGCGATCGCCCGGGCATGTTCGAAACTGATCGTGCCGGTGCTGAAGGCCTCCCTCGTCGCGGGCAGGTCGCGAAGCGCCCGGGCGACGGTCAGCAGGTGTGTCGACGTCGGCGCGTTGATCCGGCACTCCCTGCGCAGCCAGGCCGCCGCCGAGACCGCGCCGTCGGCGAGCCACAGCGAGCGCCGGTCGAACTCGCCGACCAGCAGCACCCACCGCGCGGTCGTCGCGTCGACGGTCGCCCGGCCCTCGATCACCGCCGTCGCGAGGTCGACGTCCGACATCCTCGCCGGGTCGACGGGCGGCCGGTCACCCGCCGGCCCAGGAGCGCCTGCTCCGGTGCCGCCTTCGGCCGACCCTCGGGGCACCGGCCCGCCGGCCTCGGGTCGCACCGGCCCGCCGGCCTCGGGTCGCGGCGGGCCGGCGGCGGGGACGCCGGCCAGATCCGGGACCTCGGGCTCTGATGCCCCTGCGTGGTCGTCGGGGACTCCGGTCACCATGCACCCCCTCGGTCGACTGGCGGCCCACGGAAGCCCGCGGCCGACGCGGTCGCGCCTGTCTCGGCCCGGTGCCGCCATCCGACATCGCCGCCGCGCGGGCACGGCTAGCCCGCCGCCGACGCGCGATGGCGCCGGCGGCCGGCCGTGCGAAGCGGGTTCGGCTGGATGGAAGCACGGTCGAAATTCGAACGTATGTTCGCATGATATGTGATCGAACTGGCATTCGCCATCCCCCGCGCGGAACGAGCCCGGCCGGGGCAAATTAGTTACCTGTTGCGAAATAACTAGTTGGCGAGCCGCGTTCTGGCCGGAGGAGGTGTTCTGATGCTGTCGCGGGGACTGGAACGCGAGGTGGCGACGACCACGCCGGAGATGAGCGGCGGATCGCCCGAGGTGGGCGGCGGATCGCCGGAGCGGAGCGCCGGCCCGCCCGACCGCCCGGCCGTGGGCAGGTCCGCCGGCGACGCTCGGCGAGCGCCTGCCCCGCGTTCCCTCGAGGCACCCGCGACCGAGGCATCGGCGACGGGTGCGCCTGGCGGCGGGCGGCCCGCTGCGCCGTCCGGTGGGACGTTCGCCGCGCTGCGGGTGCCGAACTACCGGCGCTTCATGACCGGCCAGGTCATCTCGATGTGCGGCACCTGGATGCAGACGATCGCACTCGGCTGGCTGGTGCTCTCGCTCGGGGCGAGCGGCACGCTGCTCGGCGTCGTCACCGCGGCGCAGTTCCTCCCGGTGCTCGTCTTCGGCGCCTACGGCGGCCTTGTCGCCGACCGGACCGACACCCGCCGGCTGCTGATCTRCACGGCCAGCCTCCAGGCCCTGCTCGCCGCGGGCCTCGGGGTRCTCGTGCTCACCGACGTGGTCACGCTGTGGATGGTGGTCGCCTTCGCCGGCTGCCTCGGCCTCACGCAGGCCGTCGACAACCCCGCCAGGCAGAGCTTCGTGCAGGAGCTGGTGGGCCCGGAGACGCTGTCGAACGCGGTCACCCTCAACTCGGTGACGATGAACGCCGCTCGGGTCGTCGGCCCCGCGATCGCCGGTGCGACGATCACGCTGCTCGGCAACGGGATGTGTTTCGTCCTCAACGCGCTGTCGTTCGCCGCGGTGCTGGTCGCGCTCGGCCGGCTGGACCGGGCCGCGCTGCGCCCGAACCCGCCCGTGCCCAGGGCCCCCGGCCAGATTCGCGAGGGCTTCCACTACGCGATCCGTACCGCCGGCATCCGGATCCCGCTGACGATGATGGTGCTCACGGGCACCCTCGCCTACGAGTTCCAGGTGACGCTGCCCCTGGTCGCCCGCGAGACGTTCCACGGCACCGCGGCGACCTACAGCCTGCTGACCGGTGCCATGGGCGCCGGCGCGGTGGTCGGCGGCCTGCTCGTGGCCCGCCGCCGGCTCACCGGGTCGCGGGCGCTCGTCGCCGTCGCGGGCGTCTTCGGCGCCCTGCTGCTGCTGTCCGCCGCGGCGCCGACGTTGACCGTCCTGGTCGCGGCTCTCGTCATCACCGGCGCGGCCAGCGTCACCTTCATCGCCACCGGCAACGCGACCGTGCAGCTATCGGCCGAGCCGCGCATGCGCGGCCGGGTGATGGCGCTCTGGTCGATGGCCTTCCTCGGCACCACCCCGCTGGGCGGCCCGATCGCCGGCGCCGTCTCCGAGGCCTTCGGCGCCCGCGCCGGCCTCGTGCTCGCGGGCATCGCCGCCGTGGCGGCGGCGCTGATCGGCCTGGCGTCGCTGCGCCGGATCCAGGCGCGCCCGGCCCCGGCGGCCGTGGAGCCGTCCGCCGGGGTGGGGACCGCGACCGGCGTGACCGTCGCCGCGACCCAGGTCCGGGGCGCGCGGCAGGCGCCGCCCGCCGGCGTGCCGTCGGGCGGCCAGCCGGCGGGGCGCCCCGTGCCGTCCCCGTCCACCTGAGGGACGCCGCTCGGCGCCACGCCCCCGGCCGTCTCAGTCGGTCTCGGCCACCGCCGAGGACGAGGACGACGAGGAGGACGAGGAGGACGCCTGCTCGGCGGTCGCGGTGGCGGCGACCCGGTCCAGCTCGGGCAGGTTGCGCAGCTCGCCACCGTTCGCGCCGCGATGCGCGCGCAGCGCGCTGTGGTGGTACTCCTCGGCGATGTCGAGGAAGTCCGGCTCGTGGTAGCGCCGGCCGTCGACGGTCGGCCCCGTCCGGCCCTCCATGATCGCCTCGACATCCTCGCCGGTGATGGTCTTGTGCGTCTCGAGGGCGTGGGTCAGGGCAAGCACCTCGCGCCGGTTGGCGGACAGCACCTGCTCGGTGCGCCGGTAGAGCGCCTGCAGCTTCGCCTCGACCTGCTCGCCGAACGGGCGGTCGGCGTCGACCGCGAGCGGATTGATCGGGAGGTCGTTGGACAAGGTCAGCCAGGAGGAGATCGTGTCGCCCATGGCGGCCATCGAGATGCTCCGGGAGACCAGGTAGGTCGCGCTGCGCAGGTCGCCGCCCACACCGACGGTGTTGTCACCGTCGAAGAACATCCGCTCGCCGACCAGGGAGGCGAGCGACACCATCACCTGGACCTCGACCTCGGACTTCCACTGGAACATGCTGTCCTCGACGTTGACCGACGCGACGAAGCCGCCGACCCCGCCGCGCCGCTCGATCGTCGCCATGTCGATGACCCGGCCGCGCTGCAGCCGGTAGGCGACGACCGCGTGGCACGCCTCGTGCAGGGCGATGCTGTGCCGCTCCCGCTCGATGTGCTCGTGGTCGTCGGCCAGGCCGTGCTCCTTGATCACTCGGGCGCGCAGGATGTCCGCCCAGGTGATCACCTCGCGGCCGTCCTTGATGGCCTGGGTGAGCGCCTCGTTGACGGTGTCCTTGATCGTGGCACCGGTCGCCTCGGTGCTCATCGTCGCCAGCCGCTCGACCTGGTCCTCGGTGAGCTCGTGCTTCACCTTGGCGAGGTAGCCCTGGTAGGTCCTGATCCGGCCTTCCTTGCTCGGGTAGCCGACCTCGTACTGCCGGTCGATGCGGCCCGGCCGCAGCAACGCCTCGTCCAGCGAGTTCGGCATGTTGGTGGCCATCATGATCAGGATGCGGTACTTGGGCGGCGGCTTGGGCTTCATCCCGAGCGCGCGCCGCACGACCCGGTTGAGGAAGCCGCGCGGCTTCTTCAGGCCGGACATCTCGGCGAGCAGCGCCTGCAGGGTGCCCATGTCGCCGCCGACCATGCCGCCCATACCGCCCACGACCCGGTTGACGGTCCGCCCGCCGGCCTGCGCCGGCCCGCCGGCACCGGAGCCCAGCCCACCGGCCACCGAGGCGCGGTGCCCGACCACCTCGGACCTGGCCTGGTCGGTCAGGTAGTGCAGGCCGTTGCATCCGTTCAGGTCGGCGAGTCCGTCCGCGTAGGACGGCGCGCGCCAGCCGTGCGCCCCCAGGTGGCTGGCATGGCGCGTTGCCCGGTGCGAGGACGCGGCGCGCTCGGAGCCGCGGTTGAAGCCCTGGGCGAGCTGGCCACGGTTGCCGAGGCTGTCCGCCTCGTCGAAGAAGGCGATCACACCGCCGTATCGCAGCGCGAGCTTGCGCAGCCGCCGGAACAACGACTTGACCTTCAGGATGCCGACGCCCATGAACATCGCCTGGAACGCGCCCGGATCGATGAACACGTAGGGCTTGCCGGTCTCGCCGGCGACGGCCTCGGCGAGCAGTGTCTTGCCCGTGCCAGGCGGGCCCCACAGCAGGATTCCGCCGGGGACGTACCCACCCTTGCCCTCGATCTCCTCCGGGTGCTCCAGGTAGAAGACGTTCTCCTTCACCCGGGAGACGACGTGATCCTGGCCCCAGACGTCGGCGAACCGGGTCTTGACGTCGTCCGGGTAGTAGACCTCGACGCCGCCCTTGGACATGAACCAGAAGATCGCGACGAACTGACCGACCACGATGACCAGGAGCAGGACCACCTGGAGCAGCAGCGGGATGGCGGCCCAGAGGTCGCTGGGCACCTGGACAACGGCGTCGAACATCGACCTGTGCACGACGCGCGCGTAGATGAAGAGCGCGACCAGCAGCGCGACTATCCACTTCGCCGCCCGGCTCGCCCGGAAGCGGTTCCAGTCGTCGAGCCGCAGCATCCGCTTCTCGGCCCGGCCGAACACCCGGTCGGTCCAGAAGACGTAGTACGGCGACGAACGCTCGCCGATGAACATGTGCAGCTGGCGGACCAGCTCGACACCGATCAGCGCGAGCAGCCACCAGCTGTTCCGCGCCTCGATGCTGACCGCGTCGCCCCAGGTCATCAGCGGGTTGCCGGAGACCTGTGCGGCGACGACGAACAGGAACAGGGCGCCGAAAAGGAGAAGGAACTTGATCCGGTCCCAGAACGCCGCCGGCTTGCGCCTCGGCGGCGGGTCGGCGGCCGGCAGCCCGCCCGTGGCCGCGGCCGCGGCCACTTCGGCCGTGCCCTCGGCGGCCGTGCCCACTAGGCCGCCCGGGAGGTCGGATAGGTCCATGGCTGTCGCCCTCCGGGGTTCCTGTCAGATCGGCCACGGGATTCCTGCCGGATCGGCGAGGCCCGGGTCTCTGCCGGATCGGCGACGGGGTTCCTGCCGGATCGGCGGAGCCGATCTGGGAGGTCGTCGATCCGGTAGGTCTGCGGAGAGTTCGCGATCCGGTGGTCCGCGTCGCTTCGTCAGTTCGTCGGTTTCGCGTGTTCTGGTGGATTCGTCACGGKGGTCAGGTCCGTCACCTGGCAGTTCGTCGCCTCAAACGCTCGTCGCCTCAGTCAGCCGTCGCCTTGCCCTGCCCGTCACGCGTCGATTCGTCAGGTCGTCGGGTTGACCGTGAAGGAGCGCTGCACCGAGCTCACCGACGACCCGTACTGCGCGTAGCACAGCGCGGTACAGGTCATGACGAGCTGGTAAAGGACGGTCTGCTGACTGTCGAGYAGGCTCGTCTGGTCGAAGGTCACCAGCCCGGTGGAGGTGGAGAGCTGGTAGACGAGGTGCACCCCGTGGACGCCGTTGGACTTCTTCACCGACTCCTCGAGGATCAGCAGGAACGCCGGCTTCAACCGCGCGGACACGGGGTCCTTGCGGACCAGCTCGTCCTGCGCCGCCTGGGACTCGTCAATCGGCACCACCAGGTCGCGCAGGTTGTTGGTGGAGATGCTCTTGGCCTCCTCCGGCAGCAGCTGGCGGACCTGCACGAACCCGTTTGGCTGCTCTGCGGCGGGGTTGAACACGTCCGGCTTCTCGTTGCCCGAGGCGTCGATGCCGGTCAGCCAGTCGATCTGGCGCAACAGGGCGTACATCTCGGGGCTCAGCTCACGCGCGTCGAGGCCGATCAGCAGGGGTTCCTGGACCCTCGCCTGGCTCCATCCGTCGGGGAGCTTCACGTAGACGCCGGCGGGCTTGTTCGTCACGTACTTGTCGCTCGCGGACCCGCAGGCTGACGTGAACAGGAGTACCCCGGCCACGAGACCGGCGACGGCGACCCCGCCGACGGACCGCGTCCGTCGGCGCCGGCCCAATCTTCGCGCGACCACGGCAAACCTCCACAAGCTATGAGGTGAAATCCATGGTGCGACACCGAGCCATGGTCAATCTGGGTCTTCACGCAACATTAAAACTACTGGCATCGGTGTGCACCCCATCGGCGAAACGTGATTTCCGCTCACCTCCGCGACACCCCTACTCACTCGCAGTCACGGCGATGTCACTACCATGCGACGAGCCGTACGGCGCCGCCACCGGACGTGCGGAGGGGACACCCTGAGGCACCGACACCTGACCGCCACTGTCCGTCGCGAACTTGTCGTTCTTGTTGACGTCTCTTGACGGGCCTGAAAACCCACGCGACTCGGCGGACATTTCGGCTAAAACGGTCAGGTCGCCCTGTGGCCCGGTGGAGGCCGAGAGGCGGCCGGCATCCGCGCGCGCCTCCCGGCCGCGGCAGACCGACGCGGCGGCCCGTCGCGCCAGTCCACGGCGCGAGCGCCACCAGGACCTCGCCCGGCCCAACGCGCAGCCGGCCGTACCGGCGGCCGGTAGGGCACACTGGTCGACATGGCGCGTACACGGGCAGCCGGGGACAACGGTGCGTACCGTGACGCCCCGGCGACGCGGGCGGTGCCCAGGGCGCCGGCGGGTGGCCCCCGCGGCGGCCCGAGCTCGTCGGGCGGCACCCGGTCGCGTCACCTGCTCGGCGTGTTCTCCGTCGTCGCGGTCTTCGCCCTCGTCGGGGTCACCCTGTGGCGCCCGCTCGCCGTGCTCGTGGCGCTTCCGGTGATCATCGTCCTCGCGCTGGTCGTCCGGCGGGCCGTGCCGGTGCCCGCCCCCACCAGGGCGGCGGCCGCCGGCGCCACCGGGGCGCGCCCCCGCCAGGCGCCGGGCGCCCCGGCTCGCGAGGCGCGGCCTCGTCCCGTCCGGTACGACGATCGCCCGCCCTACGACCAGGAGGCCGAACGGCGGGGACTCCCCGCCCAGCCAAGGCGGTCCGTGCCATCCACACCGCCCGTACCAGCGGACAGGTACCGGGCAGCCGGTCGGGCTGAGCCCGACGAGGTCACGGAGCGCTACCGGGTCGACGAGCCGGGGCGGCCGAGCCGCCGTAGGCCCGCTCCCCCGGCCGGCGCGCCCCGCCCCGACGAGCGGGACGAGCGGCGCCGTCCGGACGGACGGACCTACCCCGACGAGTCGGGCACCGACTGGGATTCCGCCGCGTCCCGGCGCGCGGCCGAGCCTGGGCGAGGCCCGTTCACGCCGCCCCCGCGCGACCACCGGGAGCCGGTCGACCCACCCCGCGCCGGCCAGCGGCGCGGCGGTCCGCCCGCCGACCATGACGACGCCGGCCGGTACCCCGCCGGCCGGGCCGCCCCGGGCCGGGGCGCGGACGACCATTACGCGGACGACATCTACGTCGACGACGTCTACGTGGATGACCGCCGCCGTGAACGCCGCCGCGGAACCGAGGAACGCCGCGGCGAGGTGCCCGGCGGCCCACAGCGAGCGGCCGACGCCCGCTACCCGGGCCAGCCGCCGCGCCCAGACGACCGGGGCCAGGCCGAGTGGCGCCGCCAGCCCGGCGACGAGCAGCCCGACGACTACCAGGACCGCCACGGCCCCGGCTACGACGATGAGTACCCGGGCCACGAGTACGCCGAGGACGAGCCCGGCCGCGGGCAGGGTGACGCGGCCGGCGACCGGCGTCGGCGCGGCTGGCGGCACCAGGTCTGGGACGACGAGGGCTGGGACGACGCGCCGGAGCCCGAGCCGGACGAGGACATGATGCACACCATGTCGATCGACATGCGCGGCTATCTGGACGACACCGGCAGCTTCCGGATGCCCTGAGGCTGTCCCGCGGCCGGACGCTCCGCGCCCCAGACCTTCCAGATCGCTTCGCCAGCCGGCAGGGACCCCGGCCGGGCGCAGCCTGTCGGGCGCTGAGCGCCCTCCCCGCGTGGTTCCGGACTGCTGCCATATGGCGGCAGTCGTGCCGGATCCGGGTCAGTGACGTGGTTGGGTGAGTTTTGCGCTGATGCGCCGTCACTACCTGTGGCTAGGTTGGTACAGCGCCGATTCGCAGTCAGCGTCGGGTGGCGGGGTTGGGCGTGACACTGGTGGGTCGCCAATGTGGACGGCGGTTACTTTCTGTCATCCTCGGCAAGGAGGGCGCGGATGACGGCGACCGCGTCGGCGACCGCCGCCGGGCCGCCGCCGGCCCGGCCGGAGGCGAGACCGACCAGGAAAGCGGTCAGCGGAGCCGCGGGGCGGGCGACCCCGTGCGCGACCTCGCGCGTCAGGTCGAGCAGCTCGGTCACATCGATCGCCGCCGGGTCCAGTCCCAGCGCGTCGCCGGCTCTGGCCACCCACCTGTCCAGCTCACTCACCGGTTCCTCGCCCTCCCGGCCACGCGGGCCGTCCCGGTGCGTCACAACCCCAACCCGTCGGCCGCGGCGCGGGCCGCGAGCACGTCCGGCTCGGCGTCGCAGTCCAGGCAGCTAAGCGCGTCCGCCGGGACCCGCGCCACCCGCCGGCCGGCCAGCAGCGCCCGCACCGCGGCCCCGGTGGGCCGAGCCGGCATGGCCGCCCGCAGCGCCGCCGAGCGCCAGACGGCGGCCAGCGTCTGCTCTCGCCCGTCCGGGTCGACGAGCAGCGCCACGTCCACCGCGCCCGCCGCCTCCGCTGGCACGGCCCCGCCCGCCGACGCCGCCCCCACGGGCGCCGCCGCCCCCGGCGGCGCCCCTACCCCCGATGGCCCCGCCACGGCAGCGCGCAGCTGGACGAGCCAGGTCGCGCCGAGGAACGGCATGTCCACGGCCAGCACCGCGACCAGCGGGGCGCGGACATGGGCGAGGCCGGCCGCGATCCCCGCGACCGGCCCGCCGCCCGGCGGATCCTCACGGGTCGTCACGACGCCTCGGCCGGCGAGCCCCGGCCGGTCCGGCCCGACCACCACGACCCGGTCGACGGCGGGGTCGACCGTGGCCAGCACGCGCAGCACCCGGTCCAGCAGGCTGTGTCCGCCGATCGTCACCGCGGCCTTGTCGGCGCCGCCGAGCCGGCGCCCCTGGCCGCCGGCAAGCACTATCGCGTCCCAACCCGTCATGGCGGCGCCGCTAGCCGCCGATCGCGGACATCGGCCGGTCCGGCTGGCGGAACGACGGCTCGCCGATGCCATGCCCCGGGCGCTTGCTCCAGACGGCGGCGCGCCACCGCCGGACGATCTCGTCGTCATCCGCGCCGCGGCGCAGCGGGGTGCGCAGGTCGCTCTCCTCGCGGGCGAAAAGGCAGTTGCGCACGTGGCCGTCGGCGGTGAGTCTGACCCGGTCGCACGCCGCGCAGAACGGTGCCGTCACCGAACCGATCACCCCAACGACGGCTGGGCCGCCGTCGACGGCGAACAGCTCGGCTGGCGCCGAGCCGCGATCGCCGACAGCGGTGAGCTCGAACTCGGCGCGCAGCGCGGCGAGCATCTCCCCCGCGGTGACCATCGTCGAACGCTGCCAGCCGTGCTGGGCGTCGAGCGGCATCTGCTCGATGAAACGAAGCTCGTAGCCTCGCTCGAGGCACCAGCGCAGCAGTTCCGGAGCCTCGTCATCGTTGACGCCACGGGTCAGGACCGCGTTGACCTTGACCGGTGTGAGCCCCGCCGCCTCGGCGGCGGCGAGCCCAGCGACCACGTCGTGCCAGCGGTCCCGCCGGGTGATCGCGACGAACCGCTCGGGCCTGGTGGTATCCAGCGAGACGTTCACCCGGTCGAGACCGGCGGCGCGCAGGGCGCCGGCGGTGCGGGCGAGACTGAGGCCGTTCGTCGTGAGGGACAGCGCGGGACGGGGCCGCAGCGCCGCCAGCCGGCCGACCAGCTCGGCGAGGCGCGGCCGCAACGTCGGCTCGCCGCCGGTGAGGCGGACCTCGGTGACGCCGAGGTGCTGGACGGCGATCCGGACCAGCCGGACCACCTCGTCGTCGGTGAGCACGTCGGCACCCGGCAGCCACGGCACCCCCTCGGCCGGCATGCAGTAGGTGCATCGCAGCGTGCACCGATCGGTCAGCGACACGCGCAGGTCGGTGGCAATCCGGCCGAACGTATCGATGAGCTGCACACCTGACAGGGTATGGCCATACGGCGCGAGGTGACGACGTCGCCGCCCGCCGGGGGGCCTGGACTGGCCGCCCAGTGGCATCGGCGGCGAAAGTGGGGCAGGGCGTCGCCCCGGCCGGCCATCCGGTGGGGCAGAATGGATCATGCTTCCGGCCGCGGCCGGAAGTTCGTGGGATGAGCCGAGGAACCGGCCTGTACCCACGGGAGCGAACCTTGTAGATACGGACTTGTAGGCACAGAAAGGAACGGGATGCAGGTCTTCGGGGTCGACATCGGCGGATCGGGTATCAAGGGTGCCCCGGTGGAGATCGATGACGGCACCCTGGTCTCGCCGCGGGTTCGCCTGCCGACCCCGAGCCCGGCCGAGCCCGCCGCGGTCGGCGCCGTGGTGGCGGAGGTCGTCGGGCAGTTCGGCTGGCAGGGCCCCATCGGCGTGACGTTCCCCGCCGTCATCCGCGGCGGGGTCGCGCAGACGGCCGCGAACGTCGACCAGGGCTGGGTCGGCACGGACGTGGCCGCGACCCTCGCCGAGCCGCTCGGTGGCCGGGAGGTCGTCGTCATCAACGACGCCGACGCGGCCGGGGTGGCCGAGATGGCGTTCGGCGCGGGCCGAGACGTGCCGGGCCTGGTCGTGATGACCACGTTCGGGACCGGTATCGGCACCGCGCTGTTCCTGCACGGGCAGCTCATCCCGAACACCGAGCTCGGGCACCTGGAGCTCGGCGGCCACGACGCGGAGACCAAGGCCTCCGACGCCGCTCGCGAGCGCGAGGACCTCAGCTGGGAACACTGGGCCAAGCGGGTCAGTCGCTACCTGACCGCCCTGGAGAACCTGCTCTGGCCCGACCTGATCATCATCGGCGGCGGGGTGAGCCGCAAGGCCGACAAGTTCCTGGAGCAGCTCACCGTGCGCACGACGGTCGTGCCGGCGCAGCTGCGCAACGACGCCGGGATCGTCGGCGCGGCGCTGGCCGCCGGGGTCGACCAGACGCGCCCGCGCGTCCCGTCCCGTACGGTCCGCCGCCGCCCACCGGCCACCCGCCCACCCGGCGGCCGCCGTCCCTGACCGCGAGACGGCCACGCATCCGCTTCCCCCGAGGCCCCGCGACACGCCCGGACGGCCGGGTGAGCATCCCCGCGGCCCGGTCGGGACGGCAGACTATGCGTGTCGGTGCCCGGTGCGCGCCAGCCGGCCAAAGGAGATGCGACCATGCTTTTCGGTCGCACCTTCCGTAGTCGGACGCTCCAGGCTCACCACGCTCTTCTCCGGGCTTGCCCCGGATCGGCGATAGCGGGCCGGCGGGCCGGAATCGCGGCTCACTCCTGTCGACGGGTCGCACATACCTGACGAGGGATCCGGAGCCTGGAAGTCCGGGGTTCGGGAGTCGGGGCGGCCGCGACGCGGGACGATGAGCGGCGGCCCTCGGCCCGGTGCTCGGCGGGGACCGGACCGGCGGCGAGTGGTGGGCAAGGCGTCGGCCCGCGGCGGGCGGTACGGCGGTGACGGGAGGAGATGGCGCCATGCGTGAGCTGCGGGCGGTAGCGCTCAGCGAGGACGGTGGCTATCTCGTGCTCGCCGACGCCAACGGCCGGGCCGACGCCGAGCAGTTCCGGGTGCCCGTCGACGACCGGCTCCGGGCGGCCCTGCGCGGCGCCAGGCGCAGCGAGGTCCGCACCGAGAGCGCCCTCACCCCGCGTGAGATCCAGGCCAGGCTGCGGGCCGGTGAGACCGCGGCCGACGTCGCGCGCGCCGCCGGCATCCCGGTCGAGCGGGTCGAGCGCTATGAGGGACCGGTGCTCGCCGAACGCGCGCGGGTGGTGCAGGAGGCCAGGGCGGCGCTGCTGCCGAAGGACCCGGGCGGCGCGGCCGGCCGGCCGCTCGGCGAGGTGGTCGACACTCGCCTGATGGCGGGGCAGGACGACCCGGAGGCGGCCCAGTGGGACGCCTGGCGGCGGGTCGACGGGATCTGGCTCGTCCAGCTCACCTCCGACAGCCGGTGCGCGCGTTGGACCTGGGACCCGGTCGTGCGCCGCGTGCGTCCCCACGACGACGCCGCCCGCGCGCTGGTCGCGCCGGAGCCTCTGGAGGCCACTCCGACGGCCGCGGCGACCCCGGCGGCCGCGCCGCAGGCCAGGCAGAGCCCGCCCGCGCTGACGCTCGTCCAGGACCCGGCGCAGCCACCGCCCGGCTCACGCCAGCTGCCGGCGCACCCGTCGGCCCTTCCACCGGAGCAGCGGCCGCGCTACGCCCAGCCGGCGTCCTTCCCCGACTCGGGGTACCCGGACTCCCAGGGCCCGGCGGGCCCCTTTCCCGGAACCGGCCAGCCGGTGGCACCGTTCCCGGCCGGGCCGACGCACCAGGAGCCGCAGTACCCCGCCCACCAGAACCCGGCGGCGCGTCACCAGGCGACCCGATACCCGGCTGCCCAGCACCCCGCCGAGCACCAGCCGCCCGCCGCGCGCCAGCCCGGCGACGACTTCGACCGCGCCTCCGGCCGGCCCGCCGACCGCTACCAGGCCCCGGGCGCCTACCAGCCCGCTCAGCCGCGGCCGGAGCACTACCCGCCGGCCGGATACCCAACAGGCCCCTATCCGCCCGAACCGCTCGTCCCGGCCCACTACTCGCCGGTGCCGCCGCCCGGCGGGGACCTGCCGTCGGCGCGGCCGCTCGCGTCGTTCGCCGGTGAGCCGTACGCGGACGACCAGGTCGGCTCGCCGTCGTTCGACGAGCCGTTCAACGACCCGTTCGACGCGGGGAGCGCCCAGCCACCCGCCGGTCCCGCGGTAGCCCCGCCCGCCGCCTACCACTTCCCGGACCACCTCGCCGGCCGCTCCGGTCAGCCGCCCGCCGACGACCTCGAGCTCGACCAGCCCCTCGGCCCGCCGGTCGGCCGTCCGCCGCGGCCGGCGGCGGCGCACCGCCCGGCGACGCCGCCGACCCTGGACACGAGGCCGACCAGGCCGCTGGACGCACGCCGTTGGCCGGGGCACGACGACGCCGACCTCGATCTGGACCTGGACACCGACCTGTTCTACGAGCCGGTGGACCGGCTGGATCCGCCGACCCCGGCCACCTCGCGGCCACTGCCGCGGCCCGCGACCGCCCCGCCGCGGGGTTCCGGCGGGCCTCCCCGCGGGGTGCCATCCCGGCCCGCGGTCCCGCCGCGCCCGGAGACCCGCGCGACGCCCCAGGGCCCGGCGAGGCCAGCCACCGGCGTGCCGGCCCCGGCGGCGGCGTTCGTCCCGCCCGCCGAGCCGGCCGCGTCGTTCGAGGACCCTCGCCCCACCTACCGGCGGGCCGCCGCGTGGGATGCCGAGCGGGCTCTCGGCCGGCCGGCCGAGGAGAGCCCGCGGGAGACCGCCGTCCCGTCCGGCGAGCCAGCCGCGGCACCTGACGACCAGGAGTTCGCGCACAGCGAACAGGCGGCCGAGGCGGCCCCGCCCGCGCGGCCACGCCCCGCCGTCGCCCCCGCCAGGCCCGTGAGGGCTTCGGCGGGTGTCCGGGCACAGGTCGTCTCCACGCCCGGCGCCGTCCCGCCCGCGGCCGCCACAGCGCCGGCCCAGACCGCCGCCGTGCCCGCCGAGACCGCCGCTGAAGCCCTCGCGCCCGCCGCCGGGGGTATCGCCGCCAGCACCAGGGCAGGCGAGTCCAGCCGCACGCCAGAGCTCGCCTCACCCGCCACCGAGGCTGTCGCGGCCACGGCGGTCACCCGGGCGGCACCGACCGGCCCGGCCACGGCGCAGACGCCGGTCGCCGCCGAGCCGACCGCCGGCCCGGCCGCGCGGCCCATCACCGAGGAGCCGGCTGCTCAGGCGCGGGCCGAGGTGGCGGCCGCCACAGCTTCGCCGGTCGACGAGGGTGCCGAGGCGGCCTCGGCGGCTCCCGCGAAGCCTGACGTGACGAAGAAGACTCCCGCCACGGCCGGCAGCCGGCCAGCGGCGGCCCGTAGCGCCCCGAAATCGGCCGAAAAGCCGGACAAGGCGGAGAAGTCGACCGGGAAGAACCAGGACAGTGCGCCCGGATCGACCGCGACGGACGGTGAGGAGGGTGCGTCGGCACAGCCTTCGAACCGGCCCCGTAATGCCCCGCGAACTGGGGAACGTTCCGGAGGCGGTCGACGCGGACGCAAGTCGGTGCCAGCATGGGATGACATCGTCTTCGGAGCCCGTCGTACGTAGGCACGGGAAGGCGCGGCAGTCCGGGAGGGCTGCCAGCCTCTCGGACCCTTGCGGGTGGGCGCCTGAGCAGGTGGTCCCATGGGAGAACCAACGGGACGCGGTAAGGCCGCTCTGGACGCAACGGCGCCACTCCAGCCGGCACGACCGGAGGCCATGCGAACTGCACCTTTTCGCATGGCCGGCGGTCCTAGCAACACGTGAGGGACCGATCACACGGCCAGGCTGGAACGTCTGGCCGCCGGACACAGTTGGAGAGGGTGTGACTGGTACTACCACCAAGCCGACGCTGACCAACCTCGACAGGTGCGACAGGTGCGGCGCCCAGGCGTACGTACGTGTCGTCCTTCCAGGCGGGAGCGACCTGCTGTTCTGCCGGCACCACGCCAAGTCTCACGACTCGAAGCTCCGCGAGATGGCCGTCGAGTACCACGACGAGACCGACAAGCTCACGGTCGGCGGCTGACCCGCACCAACCCGCTCGACAACTGAACAGCGAGGCTAGGCCTCGAAGGGCACGTTCCGCGACGCGGCGGGACGTGCCCTTCGTCGTTCCAGACGGCTTCCGGACCGTCGTCGCGTGATGGTGCGGGCATGGGTGCGGGCACTCGTGGGCAACAACCCAGGAACTTCACACACCCACACCGTGGGCGTCATGTACTCCGGATGTGGAGGCACCGCCTCGATGGGCACATCGTCCACAACGGGTAGCCGCCAACCCCGTACGGTTGGGCCGTGACCACGGCCAACGAGCGCGCATCCGCCGTGGCGGCGCCCGTCCGGGCGGAGTCCGCCGACCGCCCGACGAACACCCATGGCCGTGCGGCCAGCGGCGACAGGGCCGGCGGGGCGGGCGGGCGCGTGAGGACGGCGAAGACGCACGAGGCTGACGGCGACCAGGCCGATACGGTCGACGGCCACGCGAAGCCGACACCGCCGGAAGGCGACGGGGAGGGCGGCTCGGACGGGCCGTCCAAACCTCCCCGTCCTGAGCCTGACCAGCCGGCGGCCGACCAGCCAGCGGCGCGGGAGGCCCCCCGACGGCGGCTGGTGACCGGTGTGCGCAACCGAGCGCGGGCGGCGCTGCGGGTGGCGGGCCGAGCGGCATCCAACGCCTGGCGGGACCGGGTGCTCGGGCTCGCCGCCGAGGCCGGCTTCTGGCAGCTGCTCTCGCTGCCCCCGTTGCTGCTCGCGCTCCTCGGAACGATCGGCTACATCGCCGACGCCCTCGGGTCCAACGCCGTCAACAGCATCCGCACCAGCCTGCTGAAGGGTGCCTCCGACCTGCTGACCCCTGAGGTCGTCGACAACGTGGTCGGCCCGACCGTCGATCAGATCCTCTCGCGCGGCCGGCCCGACGTGATCTCCATCGGGTTCGTGCTGTCGCTGTGGACGGGGTCCACGGCCATGGCCACGTACGTCAACACGATCACGATCGCCTACGGGCAGCGGGACCTGCGCTCCGCGGTGCGCAGCCGGCTGGTGGCGCTGAGGCTGTACATCGCCCAGGTCCTGACCGGAGTGATCATCCTGCCCTCGTTGGTGCTCGGGCCGGGCCTGCTCGCGAACCTGTTCCGGGCCAACCGACATCCCGTCGTCAAGATGCTGCTACAGCAGGTGTTCTGGCCGGCCGTGGGGCTGCTGGCGTTGGCGATGCTGACCTCGCTGTACCACCAGTCGCTGCCGCAGCGCCGGCCGTGGCTGAGCGCCCTGCCTGGCGCGATTTTCGCCCTTCTCGGCTGGCTGGTCGGAAGCTACCTGCTTCGGCTCTATCTGGAGCTGGTCTTCGGTAACGAGCTCGTCTACGGCTCGCTGGCCGCGCCGGTCGCCGCGTTGCTGTTCTTCTACATCACCGCGCTCGCGGTGCTCCTCGGCGCCGAGCTGAACGCATCGCTGGACAAGCGGGGCCTCGACTCCCCCGTCGACGCCGACGCCCCCGCCGACGACGACGCCGCCGACGACGGGCCCACCGAGGATGCCGCCACCGACGAGGCGAGGGCGCCCTCGCCAGCGACGGCGCCCGCTCCGAACGGCCAGGCGGCGCCCTCGCCGCCGGATGGCGCGCCGGACCGGTCGGGCCAGTCCGGCGCCTAGGGTTTGTCCGCCCGGATCTCCTGGCAGACGCCCACGCCCTGTCTCCTCAGTAGGTGCAGGACGAGGCAGCGGGCGGCTGCGCCGTCGACTGGGCCAGCTGGAGCGACTGGGCCGGCTGGACTGACTGGACCGGCTGGGCCGAGCCGGCAGCGAGCCAGGCACGGCGTACCGGGGACGGATCGTCCGCCGTCCGCGACACGGCCGCGGCGGCGGTCATGGGCGCCCGCACCCCGCCAGCCACGGCGCCGCCGGACTTCAACGGGGCGAGGAAGGCCTCGAGCTTGGCCTGGTCGGTCAACAGGACCGACTGGCCCGAGCGGGTGGCGGACGAGGCAGGCACGGTGGCGAACGTGAGCCCGCCACCGCCCGCGATGCCCTGCATCCGCAGGGCCAGCGGCTCGAGGTCGATCAGGCTCGTCGTGGTGTCCAGCGTCAGCGCCGAGGTGGCCGCGTTCAGCACGCCGCGGATGCGGACCGGGTTGGCCAGCGTCGAGGCGGCCGTGAGCCGGTGGAACACGGCGCCCAGGAACTGCTGCTGGCGGCGGATCCGGTCGAGGTCGCCCTCGGGCAGCCCGTAACGCTGGCGGACGAAGGCGAGGGCGCGGATCCCGTCGAGCCGGTTCTCGCCGACCTGGCCCGACCAGCCCGACATCTTGTCGTGCAGATTGTCGAACCCCTGGTCACGCAGCGACGCCGGTAGTTCCTTGACGCAGACCGTGACGCCGCCGAGCGCGTCGGTGATCGCCTGGAACCCGGAGAAGTCGACCTGCACGTAGTGATCGATCCGGATGCCGGTGAGCCCTTCGAGGGTCCGGACCAGCAGAGCGGGGCCGCCGAGTGAGAAGGCCGCGTTGAGCTTGGACTGCTGCGCCTTGTGGGTCGAGCCGTCGGAGCCGGAGTACGCGGGGATCTGCACCCACAGATCGCGGGGAAAGGAGACCAACGTCGTCGAGCCGTTCCGGTCGACGTGGGCGAGGATCGTGGTGTCCGAGCGCTGGCCCTCGACCTCGCCGAACTCGCCGCCCGTACCGGCCCTTGAGTCCGAGCCGACCAGCAGGATGTTCTGGGTACCGCGTCCGGCGGCGGCCGGCCGGTCGGCGGAGTCCAGGCGCAGGTCGACGTGACCGACCTTGCCGTCGTAGTGCCGGATCACCGCCCAGCCGGAACAGGCGAGCAGCAGGACCGCGAGCGAACAGATCGCCGCGACGACCGTGACGACGCGGCGCGCGCCATCGGCCGGCCGCCAAGCCGGGTCCTCATCCGGGTGGTCCTCGGCGGGCCCGCGGTACGGGTAACCGCCGTCCTGGCGACCGTCGCCGGGCGGGTAGCCACCGTGGCCACGGTCGCTGACAGGCTGGTAGCCGCCGCCTTGGACGTAGCCGCCGCCACGGCCGCGGTCGCCGCCAGGCGGACGGCCGGCGCCGTCATAGGGGACGGTGGGTGACATCGACGGGTCCGCTGGCCGCCTCGGCCGGCCGGCCTGGCCCGCGTCTTCGCCGGCGGGCCGACGCGGGTGCGGGCCGGCGGGACTGGCCGCGAGTCGATCCGGACCGCCGTGGCGCGGGTCGCCACCGTCTGGTCGTCGAGAAGATCCCCGCCGGTCAGGCGGCCGGGGCTCAGGTGGCCGCGTCATCGTGCATGTCTCCCCGCCGCTTTCCCGAAGTATCCAGACCAGATGAGCTTCGCGCCCATGGGACACAGGGAGCCCACAGCCGGTCGAGATCTCGACCAGCTGTCCGGCCGCCTGGCCCGCGCCCGGCATTCGAGCCCGCCGGTCAAGCCGCCCCGCCAGCCGGACCGCACACTTTCCCTGCCTACCACGATTCGGGACGGACCGGGTCACGTCGAGGCGTCGGCCAGCCGACTGCGTCATGCCTCGCCGTCCTGACAACGGAAATGACGGCGTCCGAGTACGGATCAGTCGACCGGCCGCGGCGGAAGGAGACCATCGGGTGACGCTCCATCGCCGCTCGGAAGTTCTCGACGCGGGCGGGCGGCCCGCGGCCTACCGTTAACGGCATGAGTGCTCAGCCCGTCGAAAGCTCACCTTCGCCGCGTATGACCGACGCGCTCGCAGGCGGGGCCCCGGCAGGTCCGGGATCGGCGACCATGCCAGCCGAAGGACCGGCCGTGACCGCCGAAACGCCCGCGAACGCCGAATTGCCGGCGCGCGACGTCACCTCACCCGCCGCCGCCGCGGCCGCCGCGGACGTACCGGAGAGCTCCGGTGGGCGCGAGGAGAGACAGGCGAGCCACGACGAGCAACCGCACGCGGCCTTCCGCCGGTTTATGGCGAGCGGGTGGGCACCACCCGCCGACATCGCCCCGTCCCGCGACGACGTCGCACCCTACGGCACCAAACGGCGCACCCTGCTTGGGACGCGATTCCCGAACGAGGCCCTCGTGATACCCACGGGTGGTCCGCGCGTCCGGGCAAACGACACCGACTACCCATTCCGCCCGGGCAGTGACTTTTTCTGGCTCACTGGCTGCCACGAGCCGGAAGCGGTGCTGCTCCTGCTGCCCAACGCCGCGGGCGACCATGACGCCGTGCTGTACCTGGCCGACCGGTCCGACCGGTCGTCGTCGGCCTTCTATACCGACCGCCGCTACGGAGAGCTGTGGGTCGGTCCCCGCCCGGGGGTAAAGGAGACGTCCGCCGAGCTCGAGATCGAATGCCGGCCGCTCACCGAGCTCCCGGACGCGCTGGCGCGGCTCGCCCCGGGGAATACGCGGGTCCTGCGCGGGGTCGACCCGGAAGTCGACGACGCGGTGCTGGGCTATCCGCGTGGCCGGGCGGCCAGGTCGTCCGAGGCGAACCGGGATGTCGAACTTGCCCAGGCCCTGTCCGAGCTTCGGCTGGTCAAGGACGACTTCGAGATCGTCCGGCTGGAGGAGGCGATCGCCGCGACCGTGCGCGGCTTCACGGAATGCGTCACGGAGCTGCCCGCCGCGGTCGCGCTGCCGAACGGGGAACGCTGGCTGGAGGGAACCTTCTGGCGGCGGGCGAGGGTCGACGGCAATGACGTTGGATACGGCTCGATCGTGGCGTGCGGGCACCACGCGACCACCCTGCACTGGGTCCGCGACGACGGCCCCGTGCGTCCCGGCGAGCTCGCGCTGCTKGACATGGGGGTGGAAAGCAGCTCGCTCTACACCGCGGACGTCACCCGTACGCTGCCGATCAGCGGCGAGTTCAGCGAAGTGCAACGGAAGGTGTATGAGGTCGTGCTCGCGGCGCAGCAGGCCGGCATAGAAGCCGTCCGGCCGGGAGCCGCCTTCCTGGACCCGCATCGCGCCGCCATGCGGGTGATTGCCACCGCGCTCCACGACTGGGGTCTGCTGCCGGCCAGCGTCGACGAGTCGCTAACGGAGGATCCAAAGGCGCCGGGCGCCGGTGTCCACCGTCGCTACACGCTGCACTCCACCTCCCACATGCTCGGGCTCGACGTTCACGACTGCGCGCAGGCCAGGGACGAGACCTATCGTGACGCGGAGCTGGCCGCGGGCATGGTCCTCACCGTCGAGCCCGGCCTCTACTTCCAGCCGGACGACCTGACGGTCCCCCCGGAACTGCGTGGCATCGGGGTGCGGATCGAGGACGACGTCCTCGTGACCACCGACGGCTTCCGCAACCTGTCCACGGCGCTTCCGCGCTCGGCGCCCGACATCGAGGCCTGGATGCGCCAGCACCGCCCGGTCTGACCACGGTCCGACAGAGAAGGCCGGCCGATCCCCTCCGGGATCGGCCGGCCTTCTGCTTGGTCCGAATACGAATCGATCAGACCACGATTCATCGCGTCCTGGCAGGCGGTCGACCCGCCTCCTTCACTCTCCGGACATCAGCCACGACCGCACGAAGTCGACAAAGCGCGACCAAACTCGTCTATGCCGGCGCCCATCCGGTCAGCGTGACCAACCAGGAGAGCCGGTTGGCCCCTTCGGCACCCCGAACAGGCCGCGAGCCATCCTCGGTGGCCTCCTCGCGCCAAAGAGCAACCACTGCCAGAACGTCCAGAGAAGCCCAGAAACAGCAACACCGGCTGGCCCACCCGCGACCAGCCGGCCCGCCATCAACATGCCAAGTACCGCGGGTCAGGGGCCCGGCGGCCGGCCCCCACATTCCCCACGGCCCGCCGGCACCCAACCCAAGCAACCCACACACCACGCCCAGAAGCCTGACGCGCCGACCCTGAAGGCCCACCGCCTCGGCTCGGGCACTCGACCCGACCGAACCGAGTTAGGCCGGCGTCTGGACCACGACCGAGCATCGACCACTTTGCGACACTCCGGTGAAGCCCCACGAGCCACCCGCCGGATTCGCTCGCCAACCCCCGAAGACAACTCCCGCAAACTGCCCCAGAGGTAGAGGTCCGCTCCGTGGAGCGGAGCTCGACATCGGGTCCGGGACCACCTGGCGCAATATCACGGGCCTACGGGAAGCTGGCCGGAGGCTGGCGAACAGTCCCGCCCACCTCCACCACCCGAAGGGTGGCGAGCAAGGTAACCCCAAGCAGACTAGTGGGCCTTCTCGTACGCCTCGACGATGTTGGAGGCGATACGGCCGCGGTCACTCACGGTGTAGCCGTTGCTGCGCGCCCACTCGCGAATGTCGGCGGTACGGTCCGTTCCGCCGCCACGGCGAGAAGGCGTGCGAGCAGCGACGCGACGGCTGCCAGAGGCACGGCCGCCGGAACGGCGGGCCGCACCCACGAACGGGGCCAGCGACTCACGCAACTTGGTCGCGTTCTTCTCGGAGAGGTCGATCTCATACTGCGCGCCGTCCAGGCCGAACCGGACTGTCTCGTCGGCCTCTTCGCCGCTGAGATCGTCAATCAACGAGACGATGGTCTTCTGAGCCATGCCACACTCCTTCAGGTCAGCGGATGCCAGAACTCACGCGTCTAGTATTACCACGAGAACACCCGGATGCGTCACGACTGGTTGGATCGAGYCGGCGAGCCGGGCTAGCGGATCCTGTTCGCACGCGAGCACCTCGACCAGCTTCCCAAGAGCCGCAATGTCTGTAGGCGGGACTGTCGTCGTCCGAATGCCGAGCTTCGCGCGGAGGCTGGAGACGCGTCGCCCAAGAGCGTGGCTCCRCCAACGAGGCCAGTGGGAAGCTGAGCGGCCAAGCAGGTGCACGGAAAGGCATGATCAAGGCCCGCTGCTCGCCGCTTGCGCCGAGTCCACCGTTTCAGCCGCGCCCAAGCTCCGAACCAGCCAGCCGGCGACACCACCTCGAATCGGTGGAGGAGGTGGTTTGGCGGCTTCGGCCTGGGTGTGATGTCCATCAAGTGGGACAGGACTCCCCGATGTCCAGCTTCCTCGTTCGGCCGGATGGCGGAGGCGATGCCGATGGCCGCGGAAGGCCGGCCGTCAGGAGGATGTGTCAGCGGAACCCAAAGAGTCTGCCGACGCGGGGACGATAGAGGGCCGGTCATGTCAACGGAATCTCAGACCCGAAAGTTCGCGGCGATGGGGGCAGATGGGCCACACGGGCGCATGGGTGCCACCACCCACGCGCTACCCGGGGACAGCGCTGGCTGGTCGGTCCGGTCCGATTGCCCAGCAAACGACGGGTGGTGCCAGTGGGCTTTGGACTCGCTACTGTCGGCACTCCTGGCCCGGCATCGACGCTATCGGCTGGGCTTTGGACCGGTGACGGAGGGCAGGAACCTCATGGCACGAATGGGAAACCGGACCCATCGTCCACCTGAACGACGCACCAGCGCGCCTTTCGCGCGCATCCGGCGGACTACCAACAGCTACCAGCTGACCTACTGGATGAGTAGTCCGATTCCACTCCCCTGCGTAGCCGCCCGGTGATGGACGCGCGAACCTGGGTGATCGACGCGGCGAACGTGATAGGCGCCCGGCCGGACGGTTGGTGGCGTGACCGACCGGGTGCCGCGGCGCGGCTGCACGCGCGCATTCTGCGGCTGCTCGCCGCTTCCGACTGGCCGGCGGCCTCGKCCGGGCAGGATGAGCCGCCAGCGCGGGTGGTCCTGGTTTTGGAAGGCGCCGCGAGGGCGGGCGTCGAGCCCGGCACCGCGTCATCCCCGGCCCCCTGGCGCGAGGGGACTCCGGACGGACCGGGCTCGCCGGACCGGAAGGCGGACCACCCACCCGCCGCGCCACTGGCCGTCGTCCACGCGGCCGGCGCGGGTGACGACACGATCGTGGCCGAGGCGGGGAACGCCGAACGGCCGGTGCTGGTATTCACGTCGGACCGCGCCTTGCGGCACCGCCTCGTCGAGGCCGGCGCGCACGTCCGCGGCGCCGGAGCCCTCTGGACGCTCCTGGACGAGACGTAGCGCGCCCTGAGCATTTCCCGGTCGCGATGGAGCCCGCGGCGCCCTATGAGGCGCGAGGGCCGCGGGCGAGGCGCCGTGGGCTGGCCGTCAACGAGCCACAGTTGGCCCCAGAACGACCCGTACGGCCAGCTGACGCCCCGAAGCAGGGGAAGGTAAGGGAAAAGGCCGGGCGGACGCCACCGCGCCGTCAGGGCGCCTTAGCGATGCGCGCGGTCATTCCACGGCCACCGACGGACGCCGGGCTCAGGCAAGCAGGCGCGGAAAAGGCCCGTCGGCAACCCACCCACCGGCTCCAGAGCCGGACCTCAGGCGGACGCGACCACACTCAGCCGCGGCGGACGGGCCGCGAGCCGGGCGGTGTAGCGGCCGGCGGCAGCGGTGATCTCGAGCGGGAGTCCGAAGCATTCCGACAGCGGGCCCGCGGTGAGCGTCTCCTCGACCGGCCCCGCCGCCACGACCCGGCCCCCGCGCAGCAGCAGCGCGTGGGTCACACCCACGGGGATCTCCTCGACGTGATGGCTCACCAACACCAAAGCCGGCGCGGCGGGGTCGGCGGCGAACCGGGTGAGGCGACGCAGCAGCGCCTCCCTGGCGCCGAGGTCGAGCCCGGAGGCCGGCTCGTCGAGCAGCAGCAGCTCTGGGTCGGTCATCAGGGCCCGGGCGATCGCGACCCGCTTGCGCTCCCCCTCGGAGAGGGTGCCGTACCGCCGGCCCAACAGCGATCCGCAGCCGAACTGGCGCAGCAGCTCGGTGGCCCTGGTCACATCGATGGCGTCATAGTGCTCGTGACCGCGGCCGAGCACCGACCAGGCCGCCGTGAGCACCGCGTCCAGCACCCGCTCGTCCGCCGGCGGCGTCTCGGTGAGCGCGGGGCTGACCAGCCCTACCCGGTAGCGCAGGTCGCGCATGTCCACCGTGCCGAGCCGGGAACCGAACAGGTCGACCGCGCCGCTGGTCGGGAACAGCCGCCCGGCGGCCACCACCAGCAGCGTCGTCTTGCCCGCGCCGTTCGGGCCGAGCACCACCCACCGCTGACCGGCCGAGACCGTCCAGTTCACCTCGGACAGCAGTGCCGCCCCGTCGCGCCGCACAGTGACAGCCTCGAGGCACACGATCGTGTCCGCCATGGCGCTCACGTTACCGGGCGGCCGGTACCGGGGCGGGCGCCCTCAGTCGCCCGGCGCCCGGGACCCGTGGTCTCGGGCGCCCGGCATCACAGCGCCGCCGGGCCGATCTCGGCCCAGACGACCTTGCCATCCGCGGTCGGGCGGACCCCCCAACGGTCGGCGAGGGTCGCGACCAGCTCCAGGCCCCGGCCGGCCTCCTGGTCGACCCCGGCGTGCCGGCGCCGGGGCAGCCGCCCGCCGCCGTCCGCGACCTCGACCACGACCCGGTCGGCGAGCCTGCGCACCCTGGCGTCGATCGGCTGCCGGCCGTGCGCGACCGCGTTGCCGACCAGCTCGGACAGGACGAGCACGGCCGTCTCCAGCGCCTCGGCCGGCAGCGACCAGTCGGACAGCGCGGCCCTCGCCGCGGCGCGGGCCGGCGCGAGATCGGCGGCGCCGCCGTCGACGGCGATCTCCACCGTCGTGCCGGGTGGCGGCGCCGCGGGCAGGCGGGCCAGCAGCACGGCCGCGTCGGCGGTGAGGCCCGCGCCGGCGGGGCCGCCGTCGGCCGGCCGCTGGCCGGGTTCGGCGGGACCGCCAACCGGCCCGAGGACGGCGAGCGCGTCGTCCGCGAGCTCCAGAAGCGGCGTCCCCGGGCGGGCCAGCGCGCCGGCGAGCTGGGACACCCCGGCATCGAGCTCTCGCCCGCCGGCGGCGACCACGCCGTCGGTGAACAGCGCCAGCAGCCAGTCGGGGCCGAGCCGGACGACGTACTCCTTCACGTCGTCGCGCCGGGCGCCGAGCGGCGGCCCCACCTCCATGTAGAGCCGGGAGACGAGTCCGTCCGGCGCCACCACCAGCGGCGGCGGATGCCCGGCGCTGGCGAGCGTCACCCGGCCGCTGTCGGCCTCGATGACCGCGTAGATGCAGGTGGCGAGCTGGCCGGGGACACCCTCGTCCCCGGCCCCGCCAGTCGGGTCGCCACCGCCGGCCGGGACGACACCTCGGGCGAGGGCCGCCTGCCCGGACGGCCGGTGCTCGTCGGCGAGATCGGCCAGCACACCGTCGAGCAGGGTGATCACCTCATGCGGCGGAAGGTCCAGGCGCGCGCAGGCCCGCACCGAGGCGCGCAGCGCCTCCATCGCCGCGGCGGCGACGTCACCGCTGGCCGCGATGTTGCCGATCACCAGGCCGGCCCGGCCGGCGCCGAGATCCACCACGTCGTACCAGTCCCAGCTCGTGTTCCCCTCGCCCGCCTGGTAGCGCGCGGCGACCGCGATGCCCGCCGGCGTGAGCGCGCGGCGCGGCGCGGACCGGCGGCTGGCCGCCAGGGCACGCGGCGCGGCGGCCGCGGCGAGCTCCGCCCGGTCGATCGCCTCGGCGGCCCGTCCGGCCAGCTCGCCGAGCAGGGCCAGGTCCTGCTCGGCCAGCGGCGGGCGCTCACCCGCCGCGGCCAGCAGCACGACACCCACCGGGCGGCCGCGGCGCAGGATCGGCGCCGCCGCCACGGTGTGCGCGCCAGCCCTGCGCGCCCAACGCACCTCGTCCGCCGACGCGGCCGACAACGCCCGCGTGGGCTGCTCCGCGCCCGCGGCGGCCCCCGCCGTGGTTCCGCCCAGACCGGCGGAGTCCGAGAATCCGGCCGGATCGGCGACGGGATCGCCGCCAGACCGGCGAAGCCCGGGGTCCCCGCCAGATTGGCGAACGGGGTCCCTGCCGGACTGGCGAAGCCGATCTGGGAGGTCGTGATCAGGGAGGTCTGCGGGGAGGCCTGTTGGGCGGTCCGCTGGCGGATCTGGCGAGAGGTCAGTGATTCGGGAGGTCTGCCGGGAGATCCGTTGGAGCGTCTGCCGGGAGGTCTGAGGGCCGCTCGCGTCACGCGCGGTGCTCAGCCAGGGCTTGCCCGTGCTGAAAGCCTGGGCCACGGTGCTGGCCGCCGGCCAGCGGACCGGCCGCGGCCTCGGCGGGTCTTCGATGCCCGGCACCGCGGCGGCCGCCACGCGCAGCAACGCCGGCACGGCCGGGGTTCCCGGCGGACTGGCACCCGGGTCCCGCGATGAGCTTGGGTCGTTCTCACCGCCGTCACCGGCCACTGCGGCGGGCGCGCGGCCGGGCTCACCTGCCCCGGCTGGCTGGCCGTCGCCGGCGGACGCGGGGTCCGCGAGCAGGTACACGGCGCACAGGTCGGCGATCTCACCGACGGCCGCCTCGGCGAGGGCGCGCAGGGCGCGGTCCGGGGTGGCCGCCGCCGCGAGCGCCGCCGCGGCGGCCGGGTCGGGGGCGGCGGTGGCGTTCATGGCCGCGGTGACGGCGGCGAGCACCTCCAGCCGGCGGCCGGCCCGGTCGGCGTCGGCGCGCGCGGCGGCGGTGTGATCCTGGGCGACACGGCCGGCGGCGGCCTGCGCGAGCGCCCCCTCGAACAGCGCGGCCCGGTCGAAGGCGAGCGCGCACTGATCGGCGAGCAGCTCCAGGTAGCCCCGCTCGTCCAGGCTGAAATCCCTGGCCGAGCGGAAACCGAACATCAGCACGCCGGTGGGGGCGTCGCCGGTGGCCAGCGGCAGCAGCGCCCAGGCCCGGTCGTCGGAGGCGCCCACGGCCGCGACGAGGTCCGGCACCGGCCAGCGCGTGGTCAGTTCCTCGCGGCTGGCCAGGAAGAGCGAGCGGCGGCCGCGCACCACCTCGGCGGCCGGGTGGACGGCGCCGAGGCTGATCCTCGACCAGCGCGCCGTGTACTCGGCCGAGTAGCCCTGCAGGGCACGGAAGGTCAGCTGCTCACGCGCGTCGTCGATGAGCGCGACGCCGCGGCCGGAGGCGCCGAGGGCCCGGCCGGCGTCCATGATGACCGCGACCACGTCGTCGCTGGTCACGGCCCTGGCAAGCGCCGCGGTGACCCGCTGGATCTGCTCGACCCGGTCGGTGGCGGCCCGCACCCGTCCGGCCGAGGACTCGCTGGTGGCCTGGGCCGCCCGCAGCTCGGTGATGTCCGTCAGGGCGCCGACCCACTCGCCGCCGCCCGAGACCACCAGCGCCCGCGCGGTCATGACGCGCTCTGCGCCGTCGGCGCCCAGCACGCGGAACTCCGCCTCGAAGCTCTCGCCGCGTTCCACCGCGCTGTGCCAGGCGCGCCGTACGGTCTCCCGGTCACCCGGGTGCACGGCGTCCAGCCAGCCGGGCCCGTCGGACTGGGCGCGCCGCTGGCCGGTCGCCGCCCGCCAACGCGGCATGTCGCCGTCGAAGGCGCCGTCCGGCCCGGCCCGCAGCACATCGGACGCGACGGCTTCGGCCAGCAGCCGCAGGCGCTCACGCTCGCGCGCCGCCTCCTGCTCTGCGTCCCGGCGGCCGCTCACGTCGATCGCGACGAACACGGCGCCCAGCGGGGCGCCCGCAGGCCCTGGCACCGGGTACCAGCTGGCCTGCCAGGTCTGCGTCGGCCCGGCACCACCGGTCGCGACACTCATCTCCAGGTCACCGACCGGCTCACCGGTGCGCAGCGCGCGGCCGAGCAGGGTGGCCAGCTCGTGGCCGATCTCGCCGAGCAGCTCGGGCGCGGTGCGCCCGATGTGGTCGGCCACCGGCCTGCCGTTGAGCCGGGCGAGCACCTCGTTGACACGGACGTAGCGGCCGGCGGAGTCGTGGAACGCGAGCGCGATCGGCGCCTGGCTGAACAGCGTCTCCGCGACCGCGGCCGAGGTCGGCAGCGCGCCGCCGACCGCGGGGCCGGCCGCCGCGCCCGTCTGCGGGCCGCCCTGGCCGGCGTCGCCCGACGACGGGGTGGGCTGGCTCGGCTGACCCAGTTGGCCGGCTCCGCCTCCCGGCACGCCGGGAGGCGGCACGGCTGCCGGGGGCTGCGGAGGCGGCGGGGGGACCGGCGCGGGCGGGGACGGCGCGGGCCCGGGCGGCGGCGGTGGGACCTGGCCGGCGAACTGCGGGAACTCGCCGGGCGGAAAGCTGGGTGGCGGTGGGGGCGTCGTGGCGAGCCCCGGCGGGGCGGGGCGGGGCGGCTCGGGCGCCGCCGGGCGCGCCGCCGGCCCGGGTGGGGCCGGGGCGGGCGGGGCGGAGTGCCGGGCCGCCGGGCCGTACGGGTCCTGCCCATAGGCCTGCCGCGCGGTGGACGGGTCGCCGTAGGCGCCGGACGCCGGCGGCTGGCCCTGGCCGCCGGGGGGTGCCGCGACGTCGAAGCCGGCGGCGTACCCCCGGTCGTAGCCGCGGGCCTCCTGGGGAAGCTCATACCCGGGCGTCTGGCCGCGGGCATAGTCACCGGAGTCGTAGCCACCGGCGTTGCCGCCCGGGGCGGCGGCGCCATAGCCGGCGCCACCGACGTAGCCGCCGGCGGYATACCCGCCGGCTTCGTACGAGCCGCGGTCGTAGGYGCCCTCGCCGTACGCGCTGGCGCCGTAGGCCCCGTTCTGGTAAGGGCTGTAGGCGGTGGCACCGTAGGCGCCGTTGCTCGGCCCGCCGTTGTCCGCGGGGTCAGCGCCCTGGTTGCCGGCCACCTGGTTGCCGGCCAGGTGGTTGCCGACGACGTGGTTACCGGCGGCATGGCCGCCGGCGACGTGGGTGCCGTTGCCGGCTGCGTCCTCGTACCCGGTCCGCGCGCCGCCGAGCGGGTCGGCGCCGGGGTAGGGGGAACCGGCCGGTTGGCCCGGCGGCTGCGCGTGCCCGGCGAGGTGCCCCTGCTCCGGGCGGGTCGCGGCCGCCGGCGGCCAGACCGCCGACGTGCTCCAGTCCTGACCGCCGTCCCAGCTGCGCTCGCTCCACTCCTGGCCGCCGGGCTGGGCCGCCGGTGGCCACGGCGCCGTGCCGGACCGTGGGTCCGCGTCCTCTGGGGTGCCGAATCCGTGTTCCGGCCATGGCGACACGTACGCGCCCCCCTGGCCCGCTGGCTGGCGACCGGACGGCTCGGCGGCAGAGGACGGAGTCATGGGTCCCGATTGTCGACGGTGGGAACATGTTGTGTGGAACCGGGCCGAACCCTGGCGCCCCGGCAAGGCGGGAAACGCCCTCTCGACGGGCGCCTGGACGCTCGATCGGCCCGTCAGCCCACCCACGTCTCCCCTGCCGACGACCGGTTTGCGCCGAATAGCACCATCATGTATCCGCGGCGACATGCCCAGGTCACAATCCGCGCCGGATGTGGCCGCGGGTGCGAGCGGCACCATCGAGTGTGACCCTGCTGACGATATGAGCTGGCGATGTGAGCTGAGCGGACAGCGTCAGTAGGCGGCACCCGCGCCGGGCGCGGGTGCCGTCCAGTACCGCCGCGGGCCGGCGTCGGCGCGCCGGCGCGGCGGCCCCGCGATCACCTCCGCGGACAGCACCGTCACGCCCTGGGCCGACACGATCACCGGGTCCAGGACGAGCCGCGCGACGTCGGGCAGGTCGTCGGCGAGCCGGGCGACCCGCAGGACCGTCTCCCGCAGCGCCGCGACGTCCACCGGCCGTGAGCCGCGGTACCCGGACAGCAGCGGAGCCCCCCGCACCGAACCGAGCAGCCGGTCGGCGTCTACATCGGTCAGCGGCAGGATGTGGTGCGCCCGGTCGCCGAGCAGGTCCATCGCCGGCCCCGCCAGGCCGAACGACACCAGTGGCCCGTAGCGGGGGTGCTCCTCGGAGCCCAGCACGACGGCCACACCGGCGGGCGCCATCCGCTGCACCACCAGCGGCACGTCCGGCCCGAGCTGGGCGCGCAGGGAGGCCCAGGCCGCCCGCATCGCCGTCTCGTCCGGCAGCGCGAGGCGCTGGCCGCCGAGCTCGGGCCGGTGCCGGTAGGGCCGTGACCTGGCCTTGAGTACCGCGGGCCAGCCCAGCCGGTCGGCGGCGCTCACCGCGGCGTCCTCGTTCTCCGCCCGGATCACCGGCTCGACGGGCACGCCATAGCAGCCGAGCAGCGCCGCGCTCTGCGCGTCGTCCAGCCAGCCCACCCGGCCGCCCACGAGTGCCCTGGCCGCGTCGACCCGTACGTCGAGGACCGGAACGGCGCCCAGCGGGCGCGACCTCCATTCCGCGTACGCCACCACCCGGCGCAGCGCCGCCACGGCCCCCTCCGGCGAGGGATAGGCCGGCACCGCGCCGAGCTCGGGTATCGGCGCGCCGCCGAGCACGCTGGCCAGCACCGGCATGTCCAGCCGCGCGGCGACGGCGGCGACGGCCGTGGCCAGCGGGGCGACCGGCAGCGGCGGCAGCGGGGCGACGGTGACCATCAGCGCGTCCGACCGCTCGGCGGCCGACAGCATCGCCTCGGCGTGCAGCTCCGGTGAGCTGCCAAGCTTGAGCAGGACGGACTCGACCGACAGGCCGACACCCTCGGCCGCCTCGACCGTGAGGCGAACCAGCGCGCGCGAGTCGCCGATGACGGTCACCCGGTCGCCGCTGGGCAGCGGCTGGTTGGCGAGCAGCTGCGCGACGTCGAAGCCCGCCGAGACCCGGTCGACGGCGATCACGCCGGCCTGCCGCAGCAGCGCCGCGTCCAGCTCCGAACGCCCGGCGCGCACGACCACGACCGGGAGCGAGCGCCCGACCCGGCGGGCGAGCCGGGCGAACTTGCGCGGGTTGCCGAACGTGTCCAGGTGCAGCAGCGCGACGTCGGTCGCCGGGTCGTCCTCCCAGTACTGCAGCATGTCGTTGCCGCTGACGTCGGCGCGGTCCCCGGCGGACACGAACACCGACATCCCCAGGCCGCGGGTCTCCGCGGCTGTCAGCATGGCGGTCCCCAGCGGCCCGGACTGGGAGTAACAGCCGATCCGTCCAGGAGGTGGCATCTGGGTCGTCAGCGAGGCGTTCAGGCCCGCCGCTGGGCTCTGCACTCCCAGGCTCGCGGGCCCCACCACCCGCATGCCCGCGGCTCGGGCGGCGGCCGCGAGCGTCGCCTCCGCCGGCTCGTCGCGCAGGTCCGTGATCACCACCAGGCCGCGCACGCCGTGCCGCCCGCAGGCCGCGACCGCCTCGTCGACCTCGGCCGGCGGCACGCACAGCACCGCGAGATCCACCGGGCCGTCGACGTCCTCGACGCTGGCGAACGCCCGGACCGACGAGRCGGCGCCCGACCCGGCGGCCGCCACCGGGTTCACCGGGTAGACCGGGCCGTCGAACCCGCCGTTCAGCAGGTTGCGCAGCACCGCGTTGCCGGTCGCGCCGGCGCGGCGGGAGGCGCCGATCACCGCCACGGCGCGCGGGCGCAGCAGCCGTCCGATGGACGCGGCCTCGGCCCGGTGCTCCCTGGCCCGCATCACGTCCACCGACTTCTCGGTGGGGGCGATGTCGAACGACAGCCGGATCACGCTGGAATCCCAGGTCCTGGACACCTTGTAGCCGGCGTCGAGGAAGACCCGGGTCATCGTCTGGTTCTCGGCCAGCACCTCCGCGTCGAACCGGCGGACGCCACGCTCCCAGGCGGCGGCGGCGAGGTGCTCGAGCAGCACGGAGCCGAGCCCACGGCCCTGCTGGGCGTCCTCGACGAGGAACGCCACCTCGGCGCCCGCGGCCGGGCGGGTGAGCGGCCCGCCTCGGGGCGCCTCGTCCGCCACCGCGGCCGGCGTGGCCGGCGTGGCCGGCGTCTCGGCCGCAGGCACGCCCTCCCAGTGCGCGAGGGCGACGAGCTCGGCGCCGATGAGCGCGACGAGGGCGCCGCGCACCGACTGGTCGACGATCGTGAACCGGTCCACGTCGGCCGGGCTGAGCCGCCGGCGCACCCCGAAGAACCGCAGGTAGATCGAACGTTCCGACAGCCGGTCCCAGAAGGCCAGCAGCCGCGGGCCGTCGGACGGCAGGATCGGGCGGATGTGCGCGGTCCCACCGTCGGAGAGGATCACGTCGGCCTCCCAGCCCGCCGGGTACCCCGGTGGGAGCGCGGCCTGGTCAGCCACGGTGTCCGCCGACCACGAGATCGCTGACCACGGCGCCGGTGACCACGGTGTCGCTGACCACGGTGTCGCTAACGGTCACGAAGCGGGTCGAGGCCATGCAGGGGCAGCACCTCGCGGCGAGTGGCCGCGACCGCCCGGTCGAGCGCGTCGTCCGGGTCGCCCTCGCCCGCGTCCCACGGGTGGTGGGTGACCGGGCCACCGCCGTCGCCGAATGCCGCCGGCATCGCCACGCCCCGCCCAGGCGGGCGCAGCGTGGCCGCGTCCACCCGGCCAGGCGCGCACTCGCGCCACTGTTCCGGCAGCGGGCGGTCCACCGGCAGGGGCGCGTGCGCCGCGATCGCCAGCAGGTGGGTCCAGGCTCGCGGCACGACGGTCTCCAGCGCGTATCCGCCACCGCCGCAGGCGAGCCAGCGCCCGCCGGCCACCTCGTGCGCCAGGTCGTGCAGCGCCAGGTAGGAGGCCCGCTGGCCGTCGACGGTCAGCCTCAGGTCGGCGAGCGGGTCGAGGCGGTGGGTGTCGCAGCCGTGCTGGGTGACCAGCACGTCCGGCCGGAACTGGCGCAGCAGAACCGGCACCACCCCCGAGAACGCCCGCAACCAGCCGGCGTCGTCGGTGCCCGGCGGGAGCGCCACGTTGACCGCGGTCCCCTCGGCGTCCCCGGCCCCGACCTCGTCCGGGAACCCGGTGCCGGGAAAGAGGCTACGGCCCGTCTGGTGCAGCGAGATCGTGAGCACCCGCGGGTCGTCGTAGAACGCGGCCTGCACACCATCGCCGTGGTGCACGTCGATGTCGACGTAGGCGACGCGGCGGGCTCCGGCCGACAGCAGCCAGGCGATCGCCACCGCGGGGTCGTTGTAGACGCAGAACCCGCTCGCGCCGGCGCGCATCGCGTGGTGCAGGCCGCCCGCCAGCGCCACCGCGTGCTGGTGGGTACCCGACCAGACCGCCCGCGCGGCGTCGAGCGTTCCGCCGGTCACCGCGGCGGCCGCCTCGTGCATGCGCTGGAACACGGGGTTGTCCGCGGTGCCTAGCGCGAACATCGCGGCCAGCCGTGGGTTTCCCGCACCGGGGGCGCCCACGTGGCGGACCGCGGCGACGTAGGTGGGGTCGTGCACCAGCTCGATCAGCTGGTCGGACGCGAGCGAACCGGCGGCGGTCACGATCCCCGGCGACGCGAGCACACCCGCGCGCGTCGCCAGGTCCATGGTCAACGCGAGGCGCACCGGGTGTAGCGGGTGGTGCGGGCCGAAGTCGTAGCCCAGCATCGCCTCGTCCCAGACCACCAGGGTGTCCTGGCGGGGCTCGCCAGCCTGGCCGGTCCCGCCAGCCTGGCCGGGCTCGGTTCCGCCGCCGAGCCCGGCGGCGCTGCGCGCCGAGCCGTCGCTCGCGCCGCCGATCGTCTCCATGGGAAGACGGTAGCCCGCCGGTCCGCCCCGCGACGGCCTTCGGCATCGGCGAGACCCGGTCCGAGAGGTCCGCCGCGAGGTCCGCGGCCTGGGAGGTCCGGGACGCCTCGGCACCCCGTGCGGCGCCGCGCCACCGACCGGTTTCGCCGGGTGGTCCCCATCGCGGTCATCGACCGTCACGTGGTGGTAGGGGTGGAATGCCCAGGCCGATTGACTAGGGTCAGGTCACGTGGCGGGCAACGAGATGGCGCAGACCTCCGACGAGGGCACGACCGAGGTGGTGCGGGCCGGCACGCTGCTGTGGGAGCCGTCGGCCGAACGCGTACGCGACGCCGGGATGACGCACTACCTCGAGTTCCTCGCCACCGAGCATGGCCTGTCGTTCGCCGGCCCGCAGGAGCTGTGGCGGTGGTCCGCCTCCGAGCCCGGCACGTTCTGGGACACGATCTGGGACTTCTGCGGCGTCCGCGGCCAGCGAGGCGAAGGCCCCGCGCTGGCCGACGCGCGGATGCCCGGCGCGGTCTGGTTCCCTGGCGCGAAGGTGAACTATGCCGAGAACGCCCTGAGCCGGCGCGGCCCGGGGCCGGCGCTGATCGCCGTCAGGGAGGACGCGGCGACGGTCGTGATCTCCTGGGACGAGCTGCGCCGCCAGGTGGCCCGGTGCGCCGCGGGGTTGCGCCGCCTGGGGGTGCACCGCGGTGACCGGGTGGCCGCGGTCCTGCCGAACTGTGCCCACACGGTGATCCTGATGCTCGCCACCGCGAGCATAGGCGCGGTCTTCTCGAGCTGTTCGCCGGACTTCGGCCCGTCGGGGCTGGCGGACCGGTTCAGCCAGATCGCGCCGAAGGTGCTGGTCGTCGTCGACGGTTACGCCTACAACGGAACGCCGCACGACATCCTGAACAACATCGCCGAGCTGGTCGAGGTGCTGCCCGGCCTGGCCGCGACCGTCGTCGTCCCGTACGTGGCCGCCGACGTCGTCGAGCGCGCCGAGCGGCTGAACCTGCCGGGGATGACCTGGTGGGACGAGCTGGTCATCGGCCTGGAGGAGGTGCCCCAGTTCGAGCCGATGCCGTTCGCCGCCCCACTGTGGATCCTCTACTCCTCCGGCACCACCGGGCTGCCCAAGCCGATCGTGCACAGCCACGGCGGGATCCTGCTCGAGCACCTGAAGTCGCTCGCGCTCCTGCTGGACCTGGGCCCGGATGACCGCTTCTGCTGGTTCACCACCACCGGCTGGATGATGTGGAACTTCCTCGTCTCCGGCCTGCTCGTCGGGTCGACGATCGTGCTCTACGACGGCAGTCCCAGCTTTCCGGACCTGTCGACCCTGTGGCGGCTGGTCGAGGCGATCGGCCTGACCTGCCTCGGCGTGTCGGCGGCGTACCTGCACAGCTGCCTCGGCCGGGGGCTGTCCCCCTGCGTGGTCGCCGACCTGTCGACGCTGCGCACGCTCGGGTCGACCGGCTCGCCGCTGTCCACCGACGGCTACGCCTGGGTGTACGACTCGGTGAAGCCGGACATCCTGCTGACGTCGATCAGCGGCGGCACGGACGTGTGCGGGCCGCTCGCCGCGGCGCTGCCCACCATGCCGGTACGCGCCGGCGAGATCGGCCTGCGCGCGCTCGGCTGCGCCGTGGACGTCTTCGACGAGCAGGGCCGGCCGGTCGTCGACGAGGTCGGCGAGCTGGTGGTGACCGCGCCGATGCCGTCGATGCCGCTGCTGTTCTGGGGCGACCGGGACGGCTCCCGGCTGCGGGAGAGCTACTACTCGATGTATCCGGGCGTGTGGCGRCACGGCGACTTCGCCCGGCTCACCCTGGGCGGGGCCGTCGTCATCGAGGGCCGTTCGGACGCGACGCTGAACCGGGGCGGCGTCCGGCTCGGAACCGCGGAGCTGTACCGGGTGGTGGAGCGGTTCGAGGGCATCGCCGACAGCCTCGTCGTCGACACCTCCGGTCCGGGCCAGAGCGGTCAGCTGTTCCTGTTCGTCGTCCCGACCAGGCGCGGCAGCCTGACCCCGGCGCTGGGCGAGGCCCTCAAGGCCGAGATCCGTGCCGAGCTCTCCCCTCGCCACGTCCCCGACCGCGTCATCGAGGTCCTGGACATCCCCAGAACCCTCACCGGCAAGAAGCTCGAGGTCCCCGTCAAGCGCCTCCTGACCGGCGTCCCCCTGGACCGAGCCGTAAGCCTCGCGGCGGTCGCGAACCCGGAGGCGTTGGCGCCGTTCATCCGCTAGGTACCCCGCACAACGACGAAGGCCCGCCCCCGACGAGGGGGCGGGCCTTCTACTTCCTTGACCAGATCTAAGAACTGACTAGTCCAAGAACTCGCGCAGGCGGCCGGCTACGGCCGGCTTGCGGAGCTCTCGGAGGGTGTCGCGCTCGATCTGGCGGATCCGCTCGCGGGTCAGGCCGAGGCGGTTGCCGACCTCCGCGAGGGTGTGCTGCTTGCCGTCGGCGAGGCCGAACCGCAGCCGCATCACCTCGCGCTCGCGCGGCGACAGGTTGCCGAGCACGTTGTCGATCTCGTCCTGCATGGCGCCGTACGAGGCGGCGTCCGCCGGCGAGGTCGCGTCGGCATCCTCGATGAAGTCGCCGAGCACGGAGTCGCCGTCGTCGCCGACGCCGGTCTCCAGGCTGACCGTGTCCTGCGCGTACCGGCGCAGCTCCACGACCTGCTCGAGCGGCATGTCCAGCTCCAGCGCGAGCTCCTCGTCGGTCGGCTCACGGCCGAGCGTGGAGACCAGCTGTCGCTGCAGTCGAGTGATCTTGTTGATCTGCTCGACCACGTGGACCGGGATGCGGATGGTGCGAGCCTGGTCGGCGAGCGCCCGGCCGATGGCCTGACGGATCCACCAGGTCGCGTAGGTGGAGAACTTGTAACCCTTGGCGTAGTCGAACTTCTCGACGGCGCGGATCAGGCCGAGGTTGCCCTCCTGAACCAGGTCGAGCAGCGTCATGCCTCGGCCGCTGTACTTCTTCGCGACCGAGACGACGAGACGCAGGTTCGCCGAGACGAGTTGCTGCTTCGCGGCCTCGCCGTCGCGGACGAGTTGCTTGAGGTCCCGACGCAGGTCGGTCCCGAGCTCCTCGGCCGTGGCCAGCTTGTGTTCCGCGAACAGCCCAGCCTCGACGCGCTTGGAGAGTTCGACCTCCTGGGCGGCGTTGAGCAGTGGGACTCGACCGATCTCGCGCAGGTACATGCGCACGAGGTCGGCGGTGCCCGCATGCTCGGTCGTCGTCCGGCCGGTCTCCGCGGGTTGGGAGGCGCGTTCGCCCTCCTCTTCCTCGAGGACGTCGACGCCGGCGGCCGTCAGCCGAGCGACCAGCGCCGGCAGAAGCTCGGTACCGACATCGGCGGACTCGAGGGCCTCGCGCAGCTCAGACCGGCTGACCTCGCCGGACTCACGGCCGCGCGCTATCAGGTCGGCGACCGCGCTGACGTCGAGCTCATCGATGTCCTCGGCGACCGCCGTCAGGGTACGGCCGGAGGAAGAACGGGCAGCAGTCGACCGACGCGGGCGCCGCGCGCTGGTACGCGCGCGCGGGGCGTCGTCGTGAAGGTCCAGAGCAGGCAGCGTCATCAGTGATAGATCCGAAGGTCGGTGCGGGTGGGTCGTCGTCCTTGCACGTGGAGGTAACGTCTGACGACGCGAACCGATTCCCCGCGCAGGCACAGCCGGACGGCAGTGAACGCCGGGCCTACGCCGCAGTGTAGACCCTCACCCTCGGGGCACTGAACCCGCTTGTCGCGAAGACTACCCCGCAGATCGGCACCTGTGGTCAGAACAACCAACTATCTGGGTAGCACTTCCCCGGCGCCAGCGCTCCTCGGGCTGCTTTAGGTAACGCCACGAAGTAAGGCCAATACCCTCGGCGCAGAAACCCACATCACGCCGCGCGGCCCGACCCTCCCTCGGGACATCCCCTTGCCCGACCCAGACGGAGTACCCGGCGCGCCGGGCCTAATCGGGCCAATCGGCGTGACCCACGCCACATCTTTGCGACACGCCATAGGCCCGCGGCCCGGATTCCCTCCGAGGGGAGCTAGCCGATCGGGGGCGAAGGCAGCTGGTCGCTGGCGCGCCGGGCGTCCGGCACCCCGGAAACCCCCAGCCGGGAGGCCGCGCGCGCCGCGGTGGCCTCGATCTCCGGCAGGTCCGGCCGGGCCAGCAGGTCCACCAGCAGCGCGGCCGTCCAGGAGAAGCTGTTGCTGCCCGCGCCCGTGCCGTCCAGCGGCGAGTAGTACTCGAACATCTGGCCCGAGCCCGAGATCAGGTTCAGGATGCCCGCTCGTAGCTCCCGGGCCGCGTCCAGCCGGCCGTACCGTTCCAGGCCGTCGGCGAGCAGCCAGTTGATGTTGATCCACGCGGGGCCCTGCCAGTAGCAGCGCGGCAGGAAGGCGGGGTCGTCCGCGGGCACGCTAGCCACGCCGTACCGCGGCCAGTACCGAGGCGACGTCATGGCCTTCACCAGGCCGTCGACCCGGTCATCGGGAACGACGCCGGCGTACAGCGGAAGGAAACCGCCGACGGTCTCATGCAGCAGCAGTTCGCCGGTGCGGAAGTCCCGGCTGTAGTACGTCGACTCCGACCAGAGCCGTTCGATCGCCTCCCGGCAGCGGCGCATCGAGCGGGTCAGCTGCTTCGGCAGCTTCACCCCCACCTCGGCGGCGATCTCGACGAGGTGGTCGTTGGCCCGCACCAGGATCGCGTTGAACGCGACGTCCTGGACCAGCGGCACGTCGGTCTCCCGGATGCTGCGGAACGAGTAGCACGACCGCCGCAGCTCCCGGACGACGCGGTACAGCGTGAACAGGTCCGCCGAGGTGAGCCGCTCCTCGGCCGGCACCTCCTTCGCGTCCCGGCGCAGCGCGTCGAGTGCCTCCGCCGTGCCCAGCCGGCGCAGCACCTTCACCCGGCGCGGGGTGATGGGCAGCGTGGCCTCCATCCACGGCGGCGTGTTGTCCATCCCGGACTCCCACGAGTGCACCAGCGTGACGAGGCCGTCGTCGTCGGGGTCACGCTCGGTGTGCAGGAACTGGTGGAAGCGGATCAGGCCGGGAAGCAGCGCGCGGTAGAAGTCGGCGCGGGCCTTCGGGTCCAGCATCTCGCCCACGCGGACGGCGGCCTCGGCGATCATCGGCGGCTGGGTGATGCCGGTGCTCTGCGCACCCGATGCCGTCGTCACGTACCGGTCGCAGCGCCAGCGCTGCGGGCCGGCGTGGTAGAAGTCGTCGACCTCGGCGAAGATCACGTGCGGGATCATGCCGTTCGGCCATTGACCGCGCAGCAGGGAAAGCACCTCGGCGGCGGCCCGCTCGGCGTCGATGTGCCGCAGCCCGATCGCGATGAAGCAGGAGTCCCAGAGCCACTGGTGTGGGTAGAGGGTGGGGGATGGCCTGGTGACGTCGCCGAGGTCGTTTCCGTGCAGTACCTCGAGCGCGGTCGCGCGCAGGGCCTGCAGGCTAGGAGACAGCGTGGGAACGGGGGCACCGGGGGACGTCGGAACAGGCATCGTGCGAGGGTATCGACCTTCTGTTGCGCCGACGCTTCGTACCCGGTAGAAGCGCCACAGCCGCGGAGTTTCCTTCCCCGTCCGGACCAGTTCCGCGTCCATCAGGACAAAACAGCGGATTCGGTCGTGAACGGGCCAATCTGGTTCGCCCGCTCACGTTGATCCGTATCCGGATAGGCGCGCTCCCCAACGACTTGTCCCGCCAATGCCTGATCGTCCTTTCGGTCACCCGTCACGCGCCTGTCGCGTACCCGTCGCGGACCCGGGCGCGCCGGCCCGCCCGCGCGCCTGGGCGGGAAGCCCGCGCCCCGACCGTCAGGACCGTCAGGCCTCGGCTTCGATGACCACCGCGCGAGCCCACGCGGGCGGGTTCCCGTGGCCGCCGGGCTGGGCGCCGTCACGCAGGAGGCCGACGACGACGCGGATCCCGGGCGGGGGCCGGTCTGGCCACGGCGTATAGCCGTCGGTGAGCACGATGACGGTCGACGGGCGGGGCCGCAGCGCCGCGGCGGCGGCGATGCCGGCGCCCATGTCGGTGCCGCCCCCGCCGGCGAGCCGGACCTGACCGGCCCGGCTGACCCGTCGCAGCGTGTGCACGGTGGTGTCGACCGCGAGCACCCGCACCCCGTCCGCGCGTAGCCCGGCTCGCACCAGAATGCCGTCGATCTCGGCGAGCGCCCGCGCGAGCAGGCCGTCATGCATGGAGCCCGAGGTGTCGCACACGATCGCCACCTCGGGAACGGGCCGCCGCATCGTGGGCAGCACGACGCCCGGCACGGCACGGGCCCGCCGGGACGGCCGGCGGTAGCTGTAGTCGACCGCGCCGGCCGCGGCGCTGATCGCGGAGCGGATCTCGGCGGCGAGCGCCCGTCGCCAGTCGACCCGGGAGGGCAGCACGGCCTCGGCCCACCGCAGCCAGCCGCCGGCGACCGTGCCCGGCTCGGTTCCCTGCTGCCGTTGGATGTCCGCGGCGACGGTGAGCCGCAGCAGGTCACCCTGCGGACCCGAGAGCCCGCCGGGCGAGCCGTCGCGCGGTCCGGGCGAACCATCGCACTGGCCGTCCCAGGGCCGGTCCCCGGCATCGGCTCCGGACCCGCAGTCCCAGTGCCGGGGCCCGTCCGCCGCTACCTGGTAGTAGGCCTCGGCGAGCAACCCGTCCGAGGCGCCGAGATCCGCCGGCAGGTCGGGGGCCACGGTCGGCCGGCAGCCGTCGACCTGGAGATCGTCGTTGATCTCCGCGTCGGCGCACCGGTTCCAGCGGGCGCGGCTCTCGTCCTCGGCGACGCGGTTCGCCTCGGCGCGGGCCGCGTGATCGCGGATCAGGTGGCTGGTGAGATGGATGAACAGCCGGCCAAGCTCGGCCGGATCGAAGCCGGCCAGCAGGTCCGGGTCGACGTGCAGCCGCCACGCCCGGTCGACGGCTATCGTGCCGCTTCCGGGCGCAGGCTCCACGGCGCAGGCGAACAGCGCCCTGGCCAGGTAAGGCTGGCGGTGGACCGCCCAGACCCGCGCGGCGGCGATCTTCGTCCGTTCCGGCCCGGCCAGGGTGCTCATCCCAGCAGGCCGGCCTCGCGCAGCAGCGGGGCGAACGCGGCCACCTCGGGCGGGACCGGGGCGCCGGGCGGCCGGCAGCGGACCAGCGTGCGGGCGGCGGCCGCGGCGACGTCGGGAGCCGCGCCGGCGGCACGCCCGAAGGCCCGCCAGCCCCGCTCCCAACGCCCCGAGCTCGGGTCCGCGGCGACCACCGCCGCGATCGAGGACAGCGCCGCATAGGCCCGGTCACCCCGCTCGGGCAGCACGAACGAGTCCGGGTCCGCGAGCACCGCCTCGGGGTCGGGCAGGTCCGCCTCGACCAGCCAGGTCAGGAGCTCCGCCCCCGCGCCCGGCCCGACGCAGCCGCGGACCAGCAGCGAGACGACCGTGTCGTCGACGTCGCAGGACCGCGCGGCGGCGAGCAGTCGCGCCGTCATCTCCCAGGTCCGCGGGCTCGGCCACGCCCGGCCGGCGGTCACGGCCGCCTCGGGCACGGCGATGGTCAGCTCCGGTCGCACGGTCAGGAACCCGGCCACCCAGCTGCGGGCCACCGGGATCCGTTCGGCCCAGTCGGCGGCGAACCGGGGCGGCGGGACGGTCGGCCAGCCGCCGACGAATCCGTCGGCCACGGCGCGCGCGTCCAGCGGCCAGTCCAGATGGCAGAACCGGTTGGCCAGCGGCGCGGAGAGATCCCAGCCGTCGGCGGCCTGCTCCGGCGGGTTGGCCGCGGCCACCACCGAGACCTCGGCGGGCAGGGTGAGATCACCGACGGTGCGTTCCAGCACGACCCGCAGCAGCGCGGCCTGCACCGCCGGGGGCGCGGTGGAGATCTCGTCGAAGAACACCAGCCCGTGCCCGGCGCCGACCAGCCGCGATGCCCACCGGGGCGGGGCGAACTCCACCCGGGCCGTCCCGTCGACGCCGGTCACGATCGGCAGCCCGGCGAAGTCCGACGGCTCCCGGATCGAGGAGATCACCGTCTCGCATGGCCAGCCCGCCGCCTCGGCCATCGCCCGGACCGCCGAGGTCTTGCCCGTGCCGGGAGGACCCCAGAGCAGCACGGGGACCCTGGCCGCGACGGCGAGGCCGAGCGCCTTGGTTACGGAGGACTGACCACTCACATCCGCAGTGTGGCAGGCTTTCCGAAGTGGACGGATTTGACGGTGAGCTCTACCTCCGCCTGCTCGGGGAGAGAGCTTTGCTCTCCGGTGGGAACCAGCAGCCGCACGGTGACCCGCTGGTCGAGCAGGCCCGGGCCCTGGCGACCGTCGGCGCGGTCGCCGCCCCGGTGGCGCGCCGCGTCGTCGAGGACTACGCCCGCGTCCGCGCGCTGCGTGGCCTGGGCGGGCCAGCTCACGTCGGGCCACCCTCGGCCTTCGGGCCACCCTCGGCCACGGCTCAGGGGCCTCGCCGGATCGCCCTGTGCCACCGCGTGATCAGGCAGCCGACGGGTGATCTGGAGATCCGCTACGTCATCCTCAGCCAGGCCGAGACCCGCCTCGCCATCATCTTCCGATCGAATGCCCAGGTCCCGCCCCACGTGGGGGGCCGCCCAGCGGCCATGCCGATCGGCGTCACCGGGGTGCCCTCGATCACCGTGACCGACGACTACGGAAACACGGTCACCTCGTCGGAGTTCTCCGGCGGCGGCACGGCCCTTCAGTGGCGCGGGTCCCTGACGCTGCGGCCCGCGCTGGCGCCCGACACCACCTGGATCGAGCTCTACGGAGAGCGCGTCGAGCTCGGCCCGAGCCTGGGCGACCGGATGGTCACGATCGAGGACCTCACCGAGGCCGACGCGGTCGAGCGCTACCTGGCCCAGTGCCTGGCCGGAACCGGTTTCAGGAGTCCCCAGTCCCGCTCGCTGCCCGAGGCCCTCGAGGCCCTGACCGCCGCAGGCCTCGTCGATCCCGCCGATCCCGCGATCGCCGCCACCCACGCGGTCCACGAGGCGCTCACCCAGGTCGGCCGCCAGCTCATCCCGCCGCCCGCGTGGCAGCAGGCCCCGCCGCCCGCACGGAGGCAGGCCCCACCGCCCGCACCGCCACACGTCCCGCCGCCCCCGGGGGCGACCGAACCGTGGCGCTCGCTGCTCGCCCGCCGCGGCGACACCGGCGGGCCGGCGGGGACCCTGTTCGTCGGCGTGGCCACACCGGTGTTCGACCAGGTCAGCGCCGTCCTCATGGACCTCACCTCCACCGATGCCGGATTCCAGTGCGACGTCGAGCTCTCCGGCCCATTCGAGGTCGGCATGGCCGGCGGCTCCACCCTCGACCAGGTCTTCGTGACGTTCTCCGCGCTCGACGACCGCGGCAACGTCCACCTGGGCCGGTTCGGCAGCTGGAGCGGCGGCGGCGGCATCGTCTCCGGCACCCTCGGCTTCTGGCCGGCGCTCGACCCGAAGGCCACGCGGCTCGACATCATCCTCACCACCGACCGGGCCCGGGCCGTCATCGCCGTGCCCCTGACCTGGGACGACGCGCGGTGACACCCTCCTGGTGGGCCGGCCTGACACCCCTCGAGGAGACGATCCTCTGCGGCGACGCCAACCACCGGCTCCGGTGGTCCGAGGGCGAGCTCGGCACGCCCGACCACGACGACCCCGACGGCGAACGCACGCTCGCCGCGCTCGGCGGTCAGCCCATGCCCTGCATCCAGATCCTCGACGCCTGGCAGCGCCACCGCGCTGATCTCGACGTACTGCTGCTCGCGAGCCGCGGCGCCGCCGACCACCTCGACCCCCGAGCCATCGGGGTCACAGGTGGGCCTGGTGGTCTGAATGTCCCAGCCAGAGCTGTCGCGGCCACCTTCGGGTCGCCAGGCCCATGGCCCGCGCCGCCGGGCCCGCCGTGGCCCGGCGCGGTGTCCGGCGGCCAGGGCGCCTTCGTCAGCCACAGCCACTTCTTCTACGGCGGCGGCTTCAGCCACGGAGGCGTCTCAGGCCCGGGACCACACCAGAACGACGAGCCGCTCCCCATGCTGCTGCGGCTACCCGGCGCGCTGCCCGACCGGCTCGTCGCCACCGTCGTCGCCACCTGGGCGCAGCGGATCGCCGACGACGACCCGCGGGTCACCGCGGCGCTCCCCGCGCTGCACGCCGCCCTGTACGGCCGTGCGCTGACCGCCGCCCGCGGATGGCTCGGCGGCGGCGCCACACTCGACGTCCGCCTGGCCGCCTCGCCAGCCGCCGCCCGCCGAACCGACGGCGTCATCGCCATCGAGCTGCCGTTCAGCTGGCTACGTGACGTCTGGGCCCGCGGCTTCGCCACCCTCGCCGGCCGCTTCTGCCTCACCGCCCAGCCCGGCCCGCCCGGCGACTGGACCTTCACCACCGTCGCCGCCGACTTCGGCCAGCCCCAGAAGGTCACCCTCCGCACCTGGTGACGGCGCGCGGTTCCGGGCCGTTCAGCGGGCGGCCGCCGGGCGGGCCGCCGCGTCGTTGATGACACGCACCAGCTGGGCGCCGCCCTCGGCGAGCGTGCCGTCGTTCTCGATCACCGCGTCGACCCGGTGGCCCGGGGCCGGGTCCTGGCGGGCCAGGCGCTGCCCGATACCGGGTTCGGGCTCGCGGCCCCGGGCGCGCAGTCGCCGCGCGCGAACCTCCGCTGACACGGTCACCCGGACGACGACGAGCCGCCGGTAGCGGCCGGCAAGCTCGTCGATCACGGCGCGGGAGACGTTGACGACCACGACGCGGCCGTCGCGTACCTCGGCGTCGACCGACGCCAGGATGCCGTAACGGAGGCCATGCGCCTGCCAGTACACGGCGAAGTCACCGCGGTCGCGGGCCTGGGCGAACAGCTCCTCGCTCACCGGCTCGTGGTCCTCCCCGGGCCCCGGCGGGCGGGTGATGATCCGCCGGGGAAAGCGGGCGAGGTCACCGGAATGCTCGCGGGCATACGACAGCAGGGCATCCTTGCCGACGCCACTGGCACCCACGACCGCGACGAACGCGCCGGGCCCGATCGGCTCGCTCACCGCATCTCGAGTTCGCTCCGCCGCCGCGCTCACGCCACCCGCTGCCCTTCGCGGTACACGCCGCGGACGACGGGCACGCGCAGCCCTCGCGGGTGGAGCTCGGTCCCCGGCAGGTCGTGTGCGCACACCCGCGCCAGGTCGGCGCGCCTGCCGACCGTGATCTCGCCGCGGTCGTCGAGGCCGACCGACCGCGCCGGGTTGCCGCTGACCAGCGCCGCGCCCTCGGGCAGCCCGATCGCGCCGTCGGCGGCCAGCTGGAAGACGGCCTGCAGCGGGCTCGACGGCACGTAGTCGGACGAGAGGATGTGCAGCAGCCCGAGCTCGAGCAGCTCGGCCGCGGCCACGTTGCCCGACTGGCTGCCGCCGCGGACGATGTTGGGGGCGCCCATGACGATCTGCTGGCCACGCTTCACGGCCTCGGCGGCGGCGAGCACGGTGGTCGGGAACTCGGAGATGCACCCCCCGAGAGCCACCGACTCGGCGACGTGGTCGGCCGTCGCGTCGTCGTGGGTGGCCAGCGGGATCCCGCGCTCGGCGGCGAGCGCCGCGATCGCGCGGCGGTGGCCGTCGGCGTAGCGCGCCGACCGTTCGATGAGGGGACCGACGTAGCCGTCGAACTCGGCCTCCGTGATGTTGCCCTTGCCGACCTGGTACCGCTTGAACACCTCGATGTCCGCGTACTGGCGCTGGCCGGGGGTGTGGTCCATCAGGGAGACCAGCCGCACATACGGGTCGTCCACGAACACACCGAACGAGTCGAGGCAGTCCTCGGCGGACACCTCGCAGCGCACGTGGATCGCGTGCTCCGCACGCAGCAGGCCCGCGTCGGCCGCCAGCTCGATCGAGTCCGCCAGGTGCCGGGCATGCTCTGTCGCCACGTCGCTCTTGCCGGATGAGCCGGCACCGATGCGCACCGCGTCGAGAACCGTGGTCGCGCCGCCGGCCGTCAGCTGCGCGTCGCTGGCGAGCACGGCGGGCAGCGGGTCCCACCGCACGCCCGGCCGCGGGGAGAAGTGGTATTCCAGGTGGTCGGTGTGCAGCTCGACCCCGCCGGGCAGCAGGTAGTCGCCGTCCAGGTCCTCGCCGACGCCGGTCTGGCCCGAGCTGATGCCGGCGATCAGGCCGTCGCGGATCACGACCGAGCCGTGCAGGATCTCCTCGGGCAGGACGATGCGGGCGTTGCGGAGCACAGTTTCGCGCGTCATCTCGTTCCTTCGCTGACTGTGGAGACTTCGGCAGGTACGGGTGCGGGTTCGGATCCGGGTGCGCAAACAGGTGGGGAAGCGGGGATCGGCCGCAGCGGATGCACCGCGTGCAGCGCGAACGGGGCGCCGGGCTCGGCCTCCGTGAACAGGGCGAGCGCATCGATGCGGACGGTGGCGCCGAGCGAGGCGGCGAACCAGCCGCTCAGGGCGCGTTCCACGTCCGGCTGCCGTCGTGGCGGTATGCCGTCGGTGAGGGTGAGGTGGAAACGGAACTCGTCGAGCACGTACGGGTAGCCCCAGGCCCCCAGCAGTTCGCGCTGGCGCGGCGTGAGCGAGGCCGGCTTGCGGCGGGCGAGCTCGGCCTCGGTCGCCGGGGCGCGGAAGCCGTCGAAACCGGTCACCACGTCGTCGGCGAGCGCGTACAGTTCCGCCGCTTCCGCCCCTGGTACCAGGGCGAAGAAGCTGCCGAGGCGCGCGAGAGACAGCCGCGGGATCGTCACGCCGGCCCGCCCCGCCGCGAAGGACGCGCACGCGGCGTCGAGCTCGTCGGGCGTGCGGCCCTCGGCGAGGCGGAACGGCGCCTTGAGCGTGGCGTGGAAGCCGTATCGGCGCGCGTCGACCGTCATCGCGTCGACCGTCTCGCGGGTCCAGCCGGCGGGGACGCCGGGTGTGACCGGCTCCCCCGAGACGGCGCGGCCCAGCCACCGCTCGGCTTTCTCGCGCAGCGCCACGGCCGCGGCGTCCGTCGGACCGGTGCCCGGCGCCGCGTAGATCGCGAACCGTGCGGTCACGCCGCCGCCCCGACGGCCGGGGCGAACATCTCCACGGGAAGGACGCGGTCGGCGACCGCCTCGCGCACCGCCGCGTCGTGGAAGATGCCGAGCATCGCGACGCCCCGCGCGCGCTTCTCGCGGATCAGCTCGGTGACGACGTCGCGGTTGCGCGCGTCGAGCGAGGCGGTGGGCTCGTCCAGCAGCAGCAGTGGCAGCTCGGTCACGAACCCACGCGCGATGTTGACCCGCTGCTGCTCGCCGCCGGAGAAGGTGGCCGGCGGCAGGCTCCACAGCCGCTCGGGGATGGCGAGCCGGGCGAGCAACTCCGCCGCTCGCTCGCGTGCCCGCGCCGCGGGCACGCCGCGCTCGACGAGCGGCTCGGCGACGACCTGCAGGGCGCCGACGCGTGGCACGCAGCGCAGGAACTGGCTGACGTAACCCATCGTGTCGCGACGGGCGCCGAGAACCTGGCGCGGGTCGGCGGCGGCGATGTCGATGACGCCGCCGTCGGCAGTGGCGCCCGGGCGGCGCAGGACGATGCTGCCGCGGTCGGCGGCGTAGTTGCCGTAGACCATCTTGAGGATCGAGCTCTTGCCGGCGCCCGAGACTCCCCCGAGCGCGACGCACTCGCCGGCGTGCACCTCGAAGGTCAGCCCGCGCAGCACGGGCAGGCGCTGGTCGCCCTGCAGGTGCATGGTGAAGGTCTTGTCGACGCCGGAGACGGCGAGGATCGGCGGGGCCGCAGCCGCTGGGACAGCCATGGTCTGATCACCCCTGGAGGATCGAGGAGACGAGGAGCTGGGTGTAGGCGGCCTGGGGGTCGTCGAGCACCCGGTCGGTCAGGCCGGACTCGATGACGCGGCCGTCCTTCATCACCAGGGTTCGGTGCGAGATCAGCCGGGCCACCGCCAGGTCGTGCGTCACGATGATCACGGCCAGGCCCAGCTCGGCGACGAGCGAGCGAATCAGGTCGAGAAGGCGCGCCTGCACCGACACGTCCAGGCCGCTGGTGGGCTCGTCCATGAACACCAGCCGCGGCGAGACCACCAGGTTGCGGGCGATCTGCAGGCGCTGGCGCATGCCGCCGGAGAAGGTGACGGGAGCGTCGTCGATGCGGTCGGCGGGGATCTCCACCCGCCGCAGCCACTCCGCGGCGGCGGCGCGGATGCGCCCGTAGTGGCGCCAGCCCGTCGCCATCAGCGGCTCGCCCACGTTGCCGCCCGCGCTCACGTGCATGCGCAGCCCGTCGGCGGGATCCTGGTGGACGAAGCCCCATTCGGTGCGCCACAGCCGGCGCACCGCGCTCTCGCCGATCTCGGACAGATCCGCCACCTCGCCGTCGGCGGCGCGGTAACGGATGCTGCCCTCGGTCAGGCTGAGGCGCTGGGAGAGCGTGCCGAGCAGCGTCGACTTTCCGGATCCCGACTCGCCGACCACGGCGAGCACCTCACCGGGCCACAGGTCGAGGTCGACGCCACGGCAGCCCCAGCGGTCGCTGTAACGGTGGCCCGCGTCGCGGACCTCCAGCAGGGGTTGCGCGCCGCTCATGCGGTCACCGCTTCGGTGCCGGCGGCCTGGGTGTCGGCCGTGTCGGCGCCGGCCGCGGCCGCGCCGGCTGCCGCACGCTCGCAGTGGTCGGTGTCGGAGCAGACGAACATCGAGCCGCCCACGTCGTCAGTGATGACCTCGTCGAGGTAGACGCCGACGGAGCCGCAGATCGCGCAGGGCTCGTCGAAGCGCTGTGGTTCGAAGGGGTAGTCCTCGAAGCCGAGGCTCTCGACGTCCGTGTAGGGCGGCACGGCGTAGATGCGCTTCTCGCGCCCGGCGCCGAACAGCTGCAGGGCCGGGTTGCGGTGCATCTTCGGGTTGTCGAAGCTGGGGATCGGGGACGGTGCCATGACGTAGCGGCCCGCGACCATGACGGGGTAGTCGTAGGTCGTCGCGAAGTGGCCGTATTTGGCGATGTCCTCGTACAGCTTGACGTACATGAGTCCGTAGTCCGCCAGCGCGTGCAGGCGGCGGGTCTCGGTGAGACGTGGCTCCAGGAACCGCAGCGGCTCGGGGCCCGGCACCTGGTAGACGATCGTCTGCCCCTCGCCCAGCGGCGTCTCCGGGATGCGGTGGCGGGTCTGGATGATGCTGGCCTCGTCGGTGCGCGTCGTCGTGCGCACCCCGGCGACCGCGGCGAAGAACGAGCGGATCGACACGGCGTTGGTGGTGTCGTCCGCGCCCTGGTCGATGACCTTGAGCACGTCGTCCGGCCCGATGATCGCGGCGGTCACCTGGACGCCGCCGGTTCCCCAGCCACGCGGCATCGGCACCTCGCGTGAGGCGAACGGCACCTGGAAGCCGGGGATGGCGACGGCCTTGAGCAGCGCCCGACGAATCATCCTCTTCGTCTGCTCGTCGAGGTAGCCGATGTTGTATCCGCCGAGTCCGCCGGTCATGCCATTGCCTCCGCGAGGCTGAGTGCCTGGCCGGCGGGGGTCCCGTCAGCGGGGTCCGCCCCGGCTGGCGCCGGGGAGGCCGGCCGGGCGGCGGCCCGCTCACGGAACTCGGCCTGTAGGCGGCGGACGAGCCCGAGCTCGGCCTGGAAGTCGACGTAGTGCGGCAGTTTCAGGTGCTCCACGAAGCCGGTGGCCTGGACGTTGTCGCTATGGCTGATCACGAATTCCTCGTCCTGTGCCGGGGCGACGACGCGCTCGCCGAACTCGCCGGCGCGCAGCGACCGGTCGACCAGCGACATCGACATGGCCTTGCGCTCGCCGCGGCCGAAGGCCAGGCCATAGCCACGGGTGAACTGCGGTGGGGTGTCGGCGCTGCCCTGGAACTGGTTGATCATCTGGCACTCGGTGACCTCGAGGCGGCCCAGCGGGACCGCGAAACCGAGCTCGGGTGCCTCGAACTCGACCTCGACCTCGCCGACGCGGATCTCTCCCGCGAACGGGTGCGTGCTCCCGTAGCCACGCTGAGTCGAGTAGCCCAGCGCCAGCAGGAACCCCTCGTCGGCGCGGGCGAGTGCCTGCAGCCGTTCGGCCCGGCTCATCGGGAAGACGGCGGGCTCCCGGGTGAGGTCAGCCGGCTCCGGGTCACCGGTGCCAATGCCGGTGCCGGTGCCGGTGCCGGTGCCGGTGCCGGCATGGTCGGGCTCGATGAGCGCGCTCGCTCCGAGCAGGTCGGTCACGCGCGGCATCTCCGGCCGTGGCCCGGCCTCCCGCCCGGTCCGCGGGCCCGCGGTGTCGCGGTCGGTGAACAGCCGGTGGGTGTAGTCGAAGGTTGCGCCGAGCTGCTGGCCGCCGGGCAGGTCCTTGAAGGTCGCCGAGATGCGGCGCTGCGGCGGCAGCCCAGCCGTGTCCACCGGCAGCGTGTAGCCGAAGCGCGGCAGGGTCGTGCGGTACGAGCGCACCAGCGTCACGGCCTCGAGCACGTCGCCCTGTGCCTGCAGGATGGCGCGCGCGGCCAGCTCGGGGTCGTACAGCGACCCCTCCGTCATGACGCGCGAGACCAGGACTCCGAGCTGGCCGGCGACGGCGGCCAGCTCGATGCGCGGCAGGCCCGGATCCCCGCGTCCCTCCTTGGCGAGCAGGGCGTGGGCGTTGGCGATGGCGCGTTCCCCGCCCTTGACCGCGACGTACATCGGCTCAGGCCTCCCGTTCGGTATCGGTGTCCGCGGCCTGTTCGGTGTCCGCGGCCTGTTCGGTGTCCGCGGCGACGGCGGCGGTAAGGCGGGTGGTGCGGGGCAGCGCGGCGACCGTCCCGGCGTCGACCAGCAGCAGGTCGACGCCGCGCGGGAAGAGTTCTGTGTTCCGGCGCCAGGCCTCGGCGAACGCGTCCGGAGCCCAGGGGGCCGCGAGCGTGGCGTGACCGTCGATGCCGGGCCCCCGCGCGGTGAACCGGGCGGGCCCGGCGCAGCCGCGGATGTCCAGGACGACCGTGGCCGACAGGTGCGGCGCCTCATCCGTGCCGAGCGCCAGCGAGGCGAGCGGCGGCAGCGCGTCCGGGCCGGTGATGAGGAAGCCGGCCGCGGCCGGGTCGGCGACGCGACGCGCGCCGGTGTGGAACGCGAGCCAGGCGGCGGTCTCGGCGTCGTGGCCCAGCGCGCCACCGAGCCAGACGGCGCAGTCCTCGTCGAGCAGGGCCAGCGCGACGGCGGCGAGACCCTGGCCGAGCGCGGCGGGCGGCTCGGCCGGTCCGGCCAGCGGGTAGGGGCGCGTGGGGTGGGCGAGCGCGTCGAGCACGGCACGGAAGGCGCGCTGCGCGTCACGCGTGGGGTCGGCGAAGCCGGGCGCGGGCAGCGCGGCCGGGGTCACTCGTGCTCCCGGGCGACGGAGAAGAAGTCGACGAGCGTGCTGCGCGCCTCTGCGCCACGGATGTCGTCGCGTTCGGCATGCGCCTGTTCGAGCGGCGCGATGACCTCTGCCAGGACCCGCTCGCGCTGCCCGGGGTCGGCCAGCAGGCCGTCGAAGATGGCCGCGAGCCGCGCGTGCTCGAGGTCGGTGCCGAGGACATAGGAGGTGCCGATGGCGTCGGCGGCCAGCGGCTCGCCGTGCAGGCGCACGGCGGCCCGGGTGACGGTGGCCTCCCCCAGGTTGAAGCGCGCCCCGCCGCCGTCGACGCGCGCCCGCACCATCACCAGGCCTGCCTCGGGGCCGCGGACCGCCTGCACGGCTGGCTTCGGTGCCCAGCCCCGCCAGGCCGCGTCGAGGTCGGCCGGGCCGGCCATCGCGAGCGTCCGCATCCACCGTTGCCGGGCGGCCACGGCCTCATCGGGGGCCACGGCCTCGCCGGGGGTCCCAGTGTCGCCGGGGGCCTCAGTCGGGAGCGTCTGTGGTGTCACAGCATCCTCCGTCAAGTTGTCCAGCTATCTAGACAACTTGACGTTACCMCAACACGGGACCTTGGCGCCATGACGTATAAGCGGCGATCTGTCCGACAGGAGGTGAACGGCCGGGGAACGCGGCGGCCGAGGTGGGTAGAGTTCCGAACGTCATGACGGCGCAGAGCAGGTCCCCCAGCGGATACGCCACCTGGCGGCTCATCGCCGAGGAGCTGCGCCGGGAGATCGTCGGCGGTGCCCGGGCACCGGGCGCCAAGCTCCCTCCCGAGGGCGAGCTCGCCGAGCGTTTCGGCGTGCACCGCAACACCGTGCGCCAGGCCGTGGCCGCCCTGGCCGCCGAACACCTCGTCGTCTCCCGCCGCGGCAGCGGGACCTACGTCGCCGAGCACACGGTGCTGGTGCACCGCATCGGCGCGCGCACCCGTCTCACCGACAGCCTGGGCAGCCGCGGCAGCGCCTCGCGCCGGCTGCTCGCGTCAGCCGTCGAGCAGGAGCCACCCGCCGAGGTCGCCGAGCGGCTCGCGCTCGGCGGCGGCGCGGGTCTGCGACTCGAGACCGCGAGCTCGGTGGACGGCCTGTCCATCTCGCGCGGCACGCACTGGTTCGCGGCCGACCGTGTGCCGGGGCTCGCGGAGCGCTTCGACGCCACCGGGTCGATAACCGCGGCGCTGCGGGCTGTCGGGATCGACGACTACGTGCGGGCCGCGACCACGGTCAGCGCGCGGCACGCCACCGCCGCCGAGGCGGCCGACCTCGGGCTGACGGCCGGTTCCGTCGTCCTCGTCACCCGGTCCCTCGACACCCTGACCGACGGCACGCCGCTGCAGCTCGGCATCACCCGGTTCGTCGCCGCCCGCGTCGAGCTGGACGTCGGCCACGCGGACCTCGAACTGGACGGGCCGGCCTAGCAAGCCCTCGGCAAGCCCGCATCCGGCCTCCGGCGACCACCTCGTTACCGATGCGTCGGGCGATGGCACCTGCGTCCGGACCTCGCCCGCGCAGACCTCACCTGGGTCTTCGCCGTCCACGACCCCATCCGCGACGCCCCCGGACCGACGGCTGGCAACGCGCCCTCGCCCTCGACGGCCTGAGCCGGACGRGGGTGCCCACCGACTCCGCAGGCACGTCTCGCGCAACCTGCGACCATCGCAGGCTGCGATGGTCGAAGGCTGCGACCATCGCAGGTACGATGGAGCGACCGATCCGCTACTGGAGATGGACCAAGGTGCGCTTCGTCAATCGAGTCAAGGAGCTGTCCCTGCTGGACGAGTGGTTCGGGCGTCCAGGGCCTCAACTCGGCGTCGTATGGGGACGACGGCGGGTCGGGAAGTCCCACTTGCTGGCGCATTGGGCAGCCGGCAAACGCGCGATCTACCACGTGTCGCGCAACCGCGCGCTCGACCAGGAACTTGCTGCCCTCTCGGCGGCCGCGGCTCCGGTGCTCGAACTCGCCGACCGCGACCTGACCAGCCGCCCGTTTCGGGACTGGGACGAGGCATTCGAGATCTTTCGGCGCACGGCTTCGGAATCGCCGCTGGTCTTGATTCTTGATGAATTCCCCGAACTGGTCCAGAGCGATCCGAGCATCGAGAGCACGCTGCGCGCGATCTGGGAGGGCATGGGCGACCATCCCGTCCGTCTGGTCCTCTGCGGCTCGGCGGTACGCACCATGGAGGCGTTGCAGGAGGAACGCGCCCCGCTCTATGGCCGGGCCACCCTCCGTCTGCAGGTCCGACCGTTTCTGCCCAGTGAGGCGGCGTTGATGCTGCCCGACCTCTCACCGGCCGAACGCGCCAAGGCCTGGGGCGTCTGCGGTGGCATACCGTTCTACCTTGACCTGTGGGACCAGTCGGGGTCGTTCCGGGACAACCTCACGCGACTGGTCGCGGACGAGCATGGGCTTCTTCTCAACGAAGGCCAGCTGATCCTCGCCACCGAGGACTTCGCCGGCGGGCGCCGCGAACGTATCCCGGAACAGGTACTTCGGGCGATCGCGGCCGGACGCACCAGGTTCGGAGAGATCAAGGGCGCGTTGGGTACCGACCCAACCCGAGCACTGGCCGCTCTGGCCGACCTCGGCCTGGTCCAGCGGGTGCTTCCGGTCGGGCGCAGTGCGGACCCGCGACGGGCCTACTACCGAGTGGCGGACAACTTCCTGGCCTTCTGGCTAGCCATCGCGGAGCCTCGCCGGGCGGGCATCATCCAGGGCCTCGGCAAGTCCGTGGCAGGCGTGATGGAAGGCCAGTTCGACAACTTCATGGGCGACCGCTGGGAGGACGCGGTACGCACACATCTCATCCAGACCATGGCGGACGACCCCAGGCTGGCGCCCGTCATCGAAGTTGGCCGGTTCTGGCACCAGTACGGGGCCGACCCGGCCGAGATCGATGTCGCGATGCTCAGCGAGCCAGGAGGACGGCTCAGCCTCGCCGCCGAGGTGAAGTGGGCCAGGCGAGAAGAAGGCGGCCACGTCCTGCGCGCCCTCGTGCGCAAGGCGCATGCGTCCAACCTGCTGAGCCCGGACTTTCCAGAACCGCTGTACGCCATCGCCGCCCGGGAGGAAGTGACCGGCAATCTGCCCGACGATGTGCTTCGCGTAACCGCCGCCGACGTATTCGGCTAGTCAGAGCCGTCGGGCCGGCCGGGACGCATGTCCCGGCCGGCCCGACGCAAGGTTCGCCCCTTCGAACAGAGCGATCAGCGCGTTTTCGAACAGAGCGATCAGCCGATGTCGCGGGCGGGCCGCGCGGCGGCGTGCCGCCCCGCCCGGTACCCCATCACCATGCTGGGGCCGACGCAGGAGCCGCCGCCCGGGTAGGTCCCGCCGAGGACGGATGCCGCGGTGTTCCCGGCGGCGTAGAGACCGTCGACGATCGGCACCTCGGTGCCCAGCACGCGGGCGTCGGCGTCGATCTTCGGCCCGCCGCTCGTCCCCAGCGTCCCCGGCCACTGCTGGATCGCGCCGTAGAACGGGCCGACGACGGGCTTGAGGCTCGTCGTGTCCGGGCCGGTGGCCGAGYGGACCTGCTCGGGGTCGCCCCAGTCGGGGTCCTCGCCCTTCTCGGCGAAGGCGTTGTACCGGAGAACGGTCTCCTCCAGGGCGTCCGGGTCCACGTTGATCTTCGCGGCGAGCTCGCGGATGCTCTCGGCGGCGACGAGCCACGACGGGGCGGGCTGGCCGTTCGGCCCGACGATCTCCCCGTCGACGATCTTGCCGCCGAAGACGCCCTTCTTGCTCTCCCACTGCGCCGCGCCGAAGACGCACCACGCGGGCCCCTTGTTGGTGTAGCCCGGGTTGCGCTGGTCGAAGAAGTTGAAGGGGTGCGAGAAGTCGTTGTACGTGTAGCCGCCGTGCATGAAGCGCTTGCCATGCTGGTTGACGATGATCGACCCGGCGCCCAGGCCCATCTCCATCTGCGGCAGCGGGTTGCCGTCGCGGCCGATCTCCCACGGGTCGTGCATGACGCCATAGCTGAAGAAGGACGTCATCAGGCCAAGCTGCGCCCCGGCGCGCATCGCCATCCGGTGGCCGTCACCGGTGTTGGTCCACGGGGTACACGGCTTCACGTCGTAGCCGAGGAACGTCGTCACCATGTCGGGGTTCCACTCGAAGCCGCCGGTGGCGAGCACGACGCCCTTGCGGGCCCCGAGCCGGGTAAGCGCGCCGTCCTCGCCGACGACGAGGCCGACGACCGCGCCGGCGTCGTTCGTCACCAGCTCGCGCCCCGACGTCGAGTAGCGGACCGAGACGCCGCGATCGAGCAGCGCCTTCAGCAGCGTCGCGATGAGGGCGCCGCCCTTCGCCCGGTACCCCTCACGCCGACGCCGCTCCAGCTCCTCGCGGGGGACGACCTCGATCGCCTCGGCGTAGGCCACCTCCGGAGGCTTCACCCACGGGCTGGGGTTCACCCGCGCGGCCCACTCGGCGCCGAGCTTCTCCCGCGCCGGGTAGGGCTGGCACGAGACCGACCGCGGGATCTCCTTGGTGCCGGGGATACGGCCGGGCACGACCGCGTAGTAGTCGGGGAGCCCCTTGTGGGCACGGGTCACCAGGTCGGTGTTGGCCTCGAGGTAGTCCAGCKCCTCCGCCGCGGTGTCGACATAGACCTCGATGAGGTGCGGGTCGTAGGCACGGCCGTCGGAGAGCCGGGTGACGTAGGCGATCGCCTCTTCGCGCGAGTCCTGGTCCGCGATATGCCGGTTCACGGGGAGCCACATGTCCCCGCCGGAGGTTGCCGTCGTCCCGCCGATGTACTCGGACTTCTCCACGACGCAGACACTGGCGCCGCCGTCGGCCGCGAGCAGCGCCGCAGTCAGGGCACCCGCGCCACTACCCACCACGACGACGTCGAAGACCTCGTCCCACACTCCACCACTCATGTCCCGGATTCTCAGTTTTCGCTCCTGCCCGGTCAAGAACTTTGGCAGATATCGCACCCCAGCGTGCATATACAGCACATTTCGATCTTGACGCTCGACCGGCCTCGGAGACTCGTGATTCAACAAAGTCAAGATCGAAATATTGAAACTTAAGTTTCCGCTACCGCACGATCCAGAATATGGCGGAGCGGAGCGACGGGCGGGCAGGAACGTCGACAGGCAGCCAGACCCACGGTCTGACGCCATKGCCCACAGGCCGTCCTCCGACCCGGCCGCGCCGACCCTGGACCCGACATCCGTCGATGTAGCAGCGACGGGTAGGAAGACCGTGGGGTAGGTGAATGATCACCTACCCCACGGAATGCCGCGTCAGCTGCAGCCGCTGGTGGAGCCGCACTGTTCGCAGACGTAGCAGCTGCCGGCCGGGCGCATCGTGACTCCGCAGGTGAAGCACAGCGGGGCGTCGACCGCCGTCTGGGCCAGCAGCGACTGGCCGGGGGCGGCGGAACGAAGCTCCAGCTCCACGAACTCCGGACCGTGGGCGTGCGCCGCCGCGGCCGGCGCCGGCCGGGCGGCGGCGGTCGGGCCAGACTCGGTGGCGGTCAGGTCCTCGTCGTCGGGCGCGGCGACCCCGCCGTACTGGGTCGAGACCTGGCGGGCACGCTCGGAGGCGGTCAGGATGCCGAGCTCGGCGCGCTGCTCATCCGAGAGGTAGTCCAGCGCGAGCCTGCGGAACAGGTAGTCCAGCACCGACTGGGCGATCCGGACGTCCGGGTCGTCGGTCATGCCGGCCGGCTCGAAGCGCATGTTGATGAACTTCGAGACGTAGGTCTCCAGCGGCACGCCGTACTGCAGAGCGATCGAGATCGCGATCGAGAACGCGTCCATCACGCCGGCCAGTGTCGAGCCCTGCTTCGACATCTTGACGAAGATCTCGCCGAGGCCGTTGTCCGGGTAGGAGCCGGCCGTCATGTACCCCTCGGCCCCGCCAACCGAGAACGACACCGTCTGCGACGGCCGGATCTTCGGCAGTCGCCGCCGCACGGGCCGGTGGTCGGCCAGGGTGGTCGGCGTGGCCGCGAGGGTGGTCCCGATCGTGCCTGCGACGGCGTCGGCGATCGCCTTCGCCTCGTCAGCCGACCGCTTCGCGCCCCGCACGTCGGTCAGCGGCTGGCCGACCTTGCAGTTGTCCCGGTAGATCGCCAGCGCCTTCAGGCCGAGCCGCCAGCCCTCCAGGTAGATCTCCTCGACCTCGTCGACCGTGGCCGACTCGGGCATGTTCACCGTCTTCGAGATCGCCCCGGACAGGAAGGGCTGCACCGCGGCCATCATCCGGACGTGGCCCATCGGGGCGATCGCCCGCTCACCGATCGCGCAGTCGAACACCTCGTAGTGCTCGGGGCGCAGGCCGGGCGCGTCGACGACGTGGCCGTGCTCGGCGATGAACTCGACGATCGCCTCGACCGTCTCCTCCGCGTAGCCCAACGCCCGCAGCGCGGCCGGCACCGTCTGGTTGACGATCTTCATGCTGGCGCCGCCGACCAGCTTCTTCATCTTCACCAGCGCCAGGTCCGGCTCGATGCCGGTGGTGTCGCAGTCCATCGCCAGGCCGATCGTGCCGGTCGGGGCGAGCAGGCTGGCCTGCGCGTTGCGCCAGCCGTTGCGCTCACCGATCGCCAGGCACTTCTCCCATTCCTTCGACGCCACGGCGAGGACCCGGGCGTCCTCGACATGTCCGGAGCGCACGGCGTCGTTGGCCGCGGCGTGCTTGCGGATCACCCGGCGGTGGCTGTCGATGTCCCTGGCGTAGCCGTCGTAGGGGCCGACGACGCCGGCGAGCTCGGCGGAGCGGCGGTAGGCGGTGGCGGTCATCAGTGAGGTGATCGCGGCGGCGAGTGTGCGGCCGCCCTCGGAGTCGTAGGCGCGGGCGCTGGCCATGAGCAGGGCGCCCAGGTTCGCGTAGCCGATGCCCAGCTGGCGGTAGGCCCGGGTGACCGCGGTGATCTCCGGCGTCGGGAAGTCCGCGAAGCAGATCGAGATGTCCATCGCGGTGATGATCATCTCGACGGCGTAGACGAACCCCTCGACGTCGAACGTGCGGTCCGCGCGCAGGAAGCGCATCAGGTTCAGCGACGCCAGGTTGCAGCTGGAGTTGTCCAGGTGCATGTACTCGCTGCACGGGTTGCTGGCCGAGATCCGGCCGGCGTCCGGCGTGGTGTGCCAGTCGTTGATGGTGCCGTCGTACTGGATTCCGGGGTCGGCGCACTCCCAGGCGGCCTTGGCGATCTTTCGCATCAGCGCGGGCGCGTCCACGGACTCGATGACCCGGCCGTCCAGGCGCGCGCGCAGGTCGAACGCGGCGCCGGACTCGACGGCACGCATGAACTCGTCCGTGACCCGCACCGAGTTGTTGGCGTTCTGGTACTGCACGGACGCGATGTCCTTGCCACCCAGGTCCATGTCGAACCCGGCGTCACGCAGCGCGCGGATCTTGTCTTCCTCGCGGGCCTTCGTCTCGACGAACTCGACGATGTCGGGGTGGTCGACGTCCAGCACCACCATCTTCGCGGCCCGCCGGGTGGCCCCACCCGACTTGATCGTCCCCGCCGACGCGTCCGCGCCCCGCATGAAGCTGACCGGCCCGGAGGCCGTCCCCCCCGAGGACAGCAGCTCCTTCGACGACCGGATCCGCGACAGGTTGAGCCCCGAGCCGGAGCCGCCCTTGAAGATGAGCCCTTCCTCGCGGTACCAGTTCAGGATCGAGTCCATGTTGTCGTCGACCGCGAGGATGAAGCACGCGGATACCTGCTGAGGCGCCGTGGTACCGACGTTGAACCAGACGGGGCTGTTGAAGCTGAACATCTGGTGCAGAAGCATGTGGGTGAGCTCGTGCTCGAAGATCTCCGCGTCCTCGTCGGAGGCGAAGTAGCCGTTCTCGCGGCCGGACTTTCCGTATGACCCGACGACCCGGTCGATCAGCTGGCGCAGCGACGACTCGCGCCGCGGGGAGCCGACGGCGCCACGGAAGTACTTGCTGGTGACGATGTTCGACGCGTTGATCGACCAGAACGCCGGGAACTCGACGCCGCGCTGCTCGAAGTTGATCGAGCCGTCCCGCCAGTTGGTCATGACGACGTCCCGCTGCTCCCAGGTCACCTGGTCGTACGGGTGCACACCGGCCGTCGTGTTGCGGCGCTCGATCCGCAGGCCGGCGGCCCTGGCGGCGCCGGCCTTGCCCGTCCCTCCGGCCTTGCCGGTCCCGCCGCCCTTACCGGTCTCGCCGGCCGGGCCGTCGCCACCGTCACCGCTGCCAGCGGCAGGGACGGTCGCGGCCTCGCTCACCGCGCCGGCGAGGGAGGCGGGCTTCCCGACGGCCGAGGCGGCCTTCCCGTTGGAGCTGGCCTTCTGCTTCGTGCCGCGGGTCTCCGTCATGACACTCCTCAGCTCTGGTCGTCTTTGCTCTGGTCGTCTTTGGCTCTGAAGTCTTTGGAAGTCGTCTCTGGGGCGGATCGCGGGCATGCCGAACAGAGCCGGCGGCCGCGGGACCCGGATACGGCCGAAGGATGCGGCCTTGAGGCCTAGGGTCTGGGCGACCCGGGCGAGGTGACGGCGACGACGTCGTCCGGCAGGTCCTGCCCGGCCTGGTCGGCCTGCCCGGCCTGGTCGGCGCGCAGCTGAGTGATCGCCCGCTCGAAGTCGGCGAGCGACTCGAACGACAGGTAGACGGACGCGAACCGCAGGTAGGCGACCTCGTCGAGCTCACGGAGCGGCCCGAGGATCGCGAGGCCCACATCCTCGGCAGCGACCTCGGCGGCGCCCGACKAGCGGACCGTGTCCTCCACTCGCTGACCGAGCCTGGCAAGGTCCTCGGCGCTCACCGGACGGCCCTGGCAGGCCTTGCGGACACCAGCGACGACCTTGGCCCTGCTGAACGGCTCGGCGGCACCGCTGCGCTTGCGCACCTGCAGCGAGGCCTCCTCCATGGTCGTGAACCGCCGCCCGCAGGACGGGCACGCCCGGCGGCGCCGGATGGCCGCGCCCTCATCGGCTTCCCGGCTGTCCACCACTCGGCTGTCGGGATGCCGGCAAAACGGACACCGCACGGCTCCTCCCTTCGTCAGACCCCTGTAGGAACAACCACGCACGCGAGAGAACGCGTCCACGCTTCGGCCCCGTCCCTGCTTCCCGAGGCATGGCTGACGCAGGGCATGGCGACCTGGCCGGGGAAGCTCCCACGAGCGCGACCGCGCACCGTCGGGACGGTCTCCACAGCTCCCACGGAACGCTGCCGTTCCGCGGCTAGCTATTCCGCAACTACAAGCTGTGGACTACTTACAGGTATGTAACTACAAGATGTTGTGCTGCCAGAGTAGCGCATACCCGGATCACCCGTGAGCATGCCCCCCGCGCGTGTCGGATCCCACCCGCCCAGACGGGGAGAAGCAGCAGGTTCGCGAYGAACCGTCACATGCCGACAGCCCGACGCCCGCGCCGACCGGGTGGTCGGCGCGGGCGTCGGGCCAGGGAAGGACGCCGCCGGTCAGAAGGCGGCGAGCGCCCAGTGAACGGCGAGCCATGCGGCGCTGGTGGCGCCCCAGACAGCGAGGACAAGCAGGAGCCCGGCGACGGCCCGGCCGCGGCCGGTCAGCCTCAGCGCGGGCGCCGGCCGTCCCGCCCGCCGGCGGTCCAACCTCGCGCCGGCGACCGGGTGCTCGGCGGCGACAGCCCGCGCGAGCGGGCTGGGAACCGCCGGCGGGGCGGCGTTCGCCGACCGACGACGGCTCGGTACGGGCAGGGCGATCACATCGGCGCCGTCCGGCTGTCGCGGGGCCGGGCGCCCTGGGACCAGGGTGGCCCCACGCGGGTTCGTCACGCCAAACCTCCTAGCGGCCGGGCCATTACCCGGCACAGCTCGTCGAGCGAAGCTCAACCAACGTCGGGGGGTCCGGGGCGCGAGCCCTCGAAGAACCGTGGCGACCGGTCATCGAGGGAGACATCCCCGGCAGACATCTGGGGCCATCGGGAAGGTAGCCCAAGATCTACAACTGGCGACCACCGGCGGCAGTAGCCGGTAGCGGAAGTCAGGACGAGGACAGGGCCCGCTTCGAACTGATGGTCGATTCTTACATGCACAAGGCCGACAGAGCACGCAGACACGCTCGAACGCCTGTTTGAGATTCGCGCGCCACCGGGCTACGGTCGTCACACGATCGGGCGCAACCCGGCTCCCCTTATCCACAGGTGAGGCCGATGAGAAGCCGGCGGCCCGGTCCCGCACCATGACCTTGAGCGAGGGAGAACCTAGGCCATGACCACGCAGGGCAGGGGGCCGCGCAGGGCAGGACGCCCGTCGGCCAGCGGCGACGAGGAGAGCGACGGCACCGTACGCGCCTTCCCCGACGGCCCCGTCGACGACGACGGCCTGACTCCCCGTCAGCGCAAGGTGCTCGAGGTGATCCGTGACGCGGTCGAGCGGCGCGGCTACCCGCCGAGCGTGCGCGAGATCGGCGAGGCGGTGGGCCTGACCAGCACCAGCAGCGTCGCGCACCAGCTCAGGATGCTCGAGGACAAGGGCCTGCTGCGCCGCGACCCGAACCGGCCGCGGGCGATCGAGGTGGTCTCCCCCGAGGGTGGCCGGCCGGTCAGGCCGATCCCGAAGACCCGGCAGACGGCCGGCGCGGGCAGGGGCCGGGGCGGCGTGAGCCCGCTGCGGGTGCACACGCTCGGCCCGGCCGACGACGCGCTCGCCCGCGAGGCCGGCGAGCAGGACTCGCTGAAGGCGGCGACCGCCTACGTGCCGCTGGTCGGCCGGATCGCCGCCGGTGGGCCGATCCTCGCCGAGCAGGCGGTCGAGGACGTGCTGCCGCTGCCGCGTGAGATCGTCGGCGAGGGCACCCTGTTCCTGCTCCGGGTCGTCGGCGACTCGATGATCAACGCGGCGATCTGCGACGGCGACCTGGTGGCGGTCCGCCAGCAGCCGGTCGCCGAGAACGGCGAGATCGTCGCCGCCCTGATCGACGGGGAGGCGACCGTCAAGCGGCTGCGCCGCCGGGACGGCCACGCGTGGCTCCAGCCGGAGAACCCGGCCTTCCACGACATCCCCGGCGACGACGCCACCATCCTCGGCCGCGTCGTCGCCGTCATGCGCCGCGTCTGAGCACTCCGTGAGGCGCTGAGACTGAACTCGGCTAGCCGAACTCGGCTAGCCGAGTTCGGCCTTGCGGTGGATCGAGTAGTGGAGCACGAGGAACGGCAGGCCGAACACCCAGAACTCGTGTTCGGCTCGCAGCTCGCCGTCCTCGAGGTAGACGTCGAGCTGCTCGGCGAAGCCGTGGACCGCCGCGGCGGTCAGCTCCTTCGTCTCCGCGTCCACATAGGTCAGATAGTGCCCGGGCTGGTCCAGGTCGCCGCGGCTGGACAGCACCAGCCCGCCGCCGGCCCGCGCGGTCGGCGCGAGGGTGGCCGTGAAGCTGGCCTGTGGCAGCGGGAAGCCGACGCTGACGTAGCCGCGGCCGTCCCGGCGGTAGGTCGTGTAGATCCCCACGTAGATGGGTTCGTCGTTGTCGACGTACGACCTGATCCAGCCCCGGATGCTTACGGTGCCGTCGTCGGTGCCGCTGATCGTGTCGATCCGGCTGCGAACCCCACGCTGCGCCTCTCGCTGGTTCATGGGCACGTTCGCCTGCCCCAGCGGGCGCGCGAGCACGGTGCGGTAGAGCAGGTAGCCGGGCCGCACCCACAACCGCCATCGCGGAACGATGTCGAGGGTGAACCGGGTGGTGTGCTCGTAGAACTCCCGCACCAGCGGGGCGACGGTCGCGGGATCGAACTCGGGGCCGGCCAGCTCGTCCAGCGAGGCGACGATCCCGACGTCGGGGGCGGCGGCCTGGTAGTCGCCGCCGAGCACCTCGGCCAGGTCGCGCACGTAGCCCGTCCCGACATAGCGGGTCCGCGCCACCAGCGGGACCACGAACGGCAGATCCGCGGGGCTGACCCGTTCGGCGAGCATCATCACCTGCGGGTCCCGGAAGATCGCCGCCGACACGGTCCGGAAGGCGAGCACGGTGGCCGCGCCGACGATCGCGGCAGGGACGTCGCCCCAGAGCAGCCGGCACCCGTAGCCGATGGCGAGCCCCACCAGCGGGCCAAGCACCACCTTCTGCGGACGGAGCCCCAGCGCGCCGGCCAGCGCGCCGGCGACCAGGCCCACGACCACCGGCCCGGCCCCGGTCACCGCCGCCAGCGCCCACGCCAGGGGCGCCGCCATCGCGGTGCTCATCACGATGCGCGACCACAACGCGGGGATCTGGCCGGGACGCTGCCGCGCCCGCGCGACCGCCTCCGACACCGTCGTCAGCAGGCCACCGACGACGGCCGCCGCGATCATGGGGAGCGCACCCCACCGAGTGGCGAGGGACAGCCCGGCGACCGCGCCGATGACAGCGGCCAGCCCGAGCGAACCGGGCTTGTCCGCCTTGCCCGATTCCTCCACGGCCACGCCACGAACCTACCGACAGGCGCCGTGGCGGTGATGCGCCCTAGGCGTCGACGCTCTGGCGGAAGGCGTCCAGGTCGGCGGCCAGGCCCGCGGAGACGCGAGCGCGCAGCTCGGTGCCCGTCGCGGTGTGCGCCTGGTCGAGAACCTCACCGGACTCGTGGATCCGGGCGACGAGATCCCCGCGGTTGTACGGGACGAGGACGTCGACCTCGACCTGCGGGTGCGGCACCCGGGCGGCCAGGGCCTCCACCAGCTCCTCCAGGCCGGCACCCGTCCGCGCCGACACGCACACCGCGTCGGGAGCGATCCGCTTGATGCCCGCGACCGTCGTCTTGTCGGCGATGTCGGTCTTGTTCACCACGATGAGCTCGGGCACGTCGCCGGCGTCGATGTCGTTCAGCACCTCGCGCACGGCCGAGAGCTGCCCGATCGGGTCCGGATGCGAGCCGTCGACCACATGGATGATCAGATCCGCGTCCGCGACCTCTTCGAGCGTGGAGCGGAACGCCTCGACGATCTGGTGGGGCAGGTGGCGGACGAAGCCGACCGTGTCGGTGAGCGTGAACACCCGGCCGTCGGGCAGCGTCGCGCGGCGCACCGTCGGGTCCAGCGTGGCGAACAGCGCGTTTTCCACGAGCACGCCCGCGCCGGTCAGCCGGTTGAGCAGCGACGACTTGCCGGCGTTGGTGTAACCGGCGATCGCCACCGAAGGCACCGCGCCGCGCCGACGCGCCGACCGCTTGGTCTCGCGGACGGTCTCCATCTCGCGCAGCTCACGCCRCAGCCGGGAGATCCGGGCGCGCAGCCGGCGCCGGTCCGTCTCGATCTTCGTCTCACCGGGGCCGCGGGTACCGATCGGGGCGCGGCCACCGGACGCGGCCTGCCGGGACATCGACTCACCMCAGCCTCGCAGCCGCGGCAGCATGTACTGCAGCTGCGCGAGCTCGACCTGCGCCTTGMCCTCCTTGGACGTGGCGTGCTGGGCGAAGATGTCCAGGATGAGCGCCGTCCGGTCGATGACCTTGACCTTGACGACCTCCTCCAGCTGGCGTAGCTGGCCCGGAGTGAGCTCACCGTCGCAGATCACCGTGTCGGCCCCGGCCGCGCGGACGACCTCGGCCAGCTCCTTGGCCTTGCCGGAACCGACGTAGGTCGCGGTGTCCGGCTTGTCCCGGCGCTGGACGAGCGCGTCGAGCACCACCGAGCCGGCGGTCTCCGCCAGCTGGGCCAGCTCGGCCATCGAGGTCTTGGCATCCTCGATCGAGCGGGTGGTCCACACACCGATCAGGACCACCTGCTCCAGGCGCAGCTGGCGGTACTCGACCTCGGTGACGTCGGCGAGCTCGGTGGTGAGCCCCGGCATCCGGCGAAGCGCGTCGCGCTCCTCGACCGCCAGCTCGTCGCCGGCGTCATCGTAGAAACCGAGACCCGGCAGCGTGATCGCGCCACCGGCGTCGGCGGCGGTGTCCGCCGGTCCGACGGTGTCGGCGGGTTCAGCGGCRCCGGAGTCGGCCGTCAGCACCCTGGCGACCGCCTCGGAAATGTTCCCGTCGCCCCGCGTTGCGCCGCCGTCCGCATCGATCCCGCTCACGGAATCAATGGGAGAGCTGGGCTCGCGGGTCGGGCTGGTCACTGCGGATTCAGCGGGAAGACTCATACCGTCCGTTCCAACACGACCGGCCCGCACTCGATTCCGCGCGGTGGCCGGTCGGGCCTAGTTGTCCGGGATGTGCGTCCAGGATCGGTGGCACACGATCCACGTCTTCACCCCGCTGGCGCGGGCCACGCATTCACCCCGCTGACGCGGGAACCGCCACGCCTTCGGTGACGGTAGCGTGCCACGCCCGGCGTGCTCCCGCGACGGGATTTCCGCGCAGGACCACGGCCCGGCGCGCCGGCACGGCCGTGTCCGAAGCCGCGCGGCCGCGGCCGGCGGCCTAGACGAGCCCCGCGGCCACGGCGGACCGGCTGTCCCCCGCGGCGGCGGCCAGCCAGTCCTGGCGCAGCAGGCCGTCGCTGACCAGCACGGCCGGGCCGCGCAGCCGGACCTGGTCGTCGTCCCACAGCACGGTCAGCAGGCCGCCCGGCACCGCCACCGGCACCGCCACCCCCGGTCCCAGGCCCGCCCGGGTGGCGCTGGCCACCGCGACGGCGCAGGCTCCGGTCCCACAGGACAGCGTCTCCCCGACGCCCCGCTCGTACACCCGCATCGCCACGGCGTCCGGCGCGCCGACGACGATCTCGACGTTCACGCCGTCCGGGAACACCTCCGACGGCACGTCCGGCGGCCTGGTCAGGTCGAGCGCGGCGAGGCCCGCCGGGCTCAGGTCGTCGGCGAAGCAGACCGCGTGCGGGTTGCCCATCGACACCGGGGTGGCCCGCCAGGTCCGCCCGGCGAGCGTCACGGTCGCCGCGCCCGCGGAGCCGACCAACCCAGGCCCCATCTCGACCGTCACCGCACCCTCGGCGGGCACGTCCGCGACCCGCACACCCGCCCGGGTCAGGACCGGGATCAGGCCGGGCGGCTCGTAGCCGGCGTCGACGAGATACCGGCCGAAGACCCGCAGCCCGTTGCCGCACATCTCGGCGAGCGACCCGTCCGCATTGCGGTAGTCCATGAACCAGCGGGCCGCCTCGGCCGGCGTCCCGGCCTGGGAGGCCCACGCCGCGGACCGCGCGGAGGCCCACGGGTCGGCCGCGGCCAGCACCACCCGCAACACCCCGTCGGCGCCGACACCGGTCCGCCGGTCACACAGCGCCCGCACCAGCTCCGGCGTCAGGTCGAGGTCACCGTCCGGATCCGGCACGATCACGAAGTCGTTACCCGTCCCATGCCCCTTCACGAACCGCACCCCAGAAGCGTACGGCGGTGGCGGGCCGGGCCGCGGGCCCGGCGTCGTCAGGCGGTGGGCTGCATGTCGTAGGGAGCGGCGGGGCCGGGGGTGCCAGGGGAAGGGGGGTGGCGGGTGTGGGTGGGGCGGCCGCGGCCCAGGGCGAGGAGGCGGGCGTCGTCGACGGGCAGGGGCGGGCAGAAGACCGGGCCGGCGGCGCGGTCGCAGCCGAGGCTGGCGACGCGGCCGGCGAACCGGGCGGTGTCGACGCCGTCGACGAGCACGACGGCGTGGCGGCGGTGCGCGAGCGCGACCATCGAGGCGAAGACCGCCTCGCCCTCGAGGTCACGCAGGGTGGCTCGCAGGAACCGGTCGTCCACGCGGACCAGGTCGAGCGGCAGCAGGTCGAGCGTGGCCGGCGAGCCGATCCAGCTGCCGAACGCCCGGACCGCGACCGCGACGCCGCTGGTGCGCAGCCCGGCGAGCAGGCGCGGCAGCGACGGCGCCGCCCGGCCCAGGGTCTCCTCGGTGAACGCGAGCCCGACGGCGCCCGGGGGCAGGGCACCCCGGTCGCGGACGAGTGCGGTCACCTCGGCGGCGAACGTCGGCCGGGCGAGCTGACGGGAGCCGACGTGCAGCCACAGCCTGGGCGGGCGGATGTGGGTGCCGGCCGCCATCCGGTGCCAGGTGCGGCACTCGGTGATGGCGGCCCGTAGCGCCCACAGGTCGAGCTGGTCGGCGAGGCCCGCGAACCGGGCGATGGCGCGGACGTCTCCGGTGTCGAGCAGGCCCCGGTCGGGGTGAGCCCACTGGAGGCGAGCCGTCATGCCGGGGACGGATCCGGTGCGCAGATCCACCTCTGGTTCGAAGGAGAACCTGAGGGTGCCGTCATCGAAGGCGGCATACAAGGCATGTATGAGCGCTAGGTCGAGCTCGGTCACGCAGGCCTCTCCCGGACGCCGGGATGGACCAGCCATGCCTCCGCTGGCGCACCACAGCGAGGGAACGGTCGGTCGTACGTCAGGCCGACGGGCGCACCACTGTCACGAGGCTTCACCCGGAGGCCCTGCCAATATCAGAGCGAGCCCACCAGGCGGCGGACGGTGCCGACATCGGGCTGGCCAAGCCAGAATATCCGTGGATCACGCTTGAACCATGACCTTTGGCGACGCGCGAAGCGGCGCGTCGCGGTCACCGTCGCGGACTGGGCGTCCTCGGACGAAGCGAACTCGCCGTAGATCCAGCCGAGCACCTGGGCATAGCCGAGTGCCCGCGACGCCGTCCGGCCGGTCGAGAGCCCAACCTTGTCCAGCTCGCGGACCTCGTCGAGGAACCCGGCCGCCCACATCCGGTCGACCCGCAGCGCGATCCGCGCGTCGAGATCCTCCCGGTCGACGCCGATCATGACCACGTCATAGCGCGACCGGTGTTCGGGCAACGTGGCGGTGAATCCGCCGGTCAGGGCGACGACCTCGAGCGCCCGCACGATCCGCCGGCCGTTGGTCGGCAGGATCGCCGCCGCCGCCTCGGGAGCGGCGGCGGCGAGCTCGGCGTGCAGCGCCGCCGGGCCGTCCTCGGCGAGCCGTTGCTCGAGCCTCGCCCGCACCACGGGGTCGGTGCCGGGGAACTCCAGCTCATCGAGCACGGCCCGCACGTACAGGCCCGATCCGCCGACCAGGACCGGCACCCGCCCCTCGGCCAGCAGGCGGTCGACGACGAGGCGGGCGTCCCGCTGGTAGCTGGCGACGTCGGCCGTCCTGGTCACGTCCCAGACGTCGAGGAGATGATGCGGGATCCCCCGCCGCTCGGCCGGCGGAACCTTGGCCGTGCCTATGTCCATCCCGCGGTAGAGCTGCATCGAGTCCGCATTGATGATCTCGGCGACGCCGTCGCCCAGCGAGGCGGCGAAGTCGATCGCCAGATCGCTCTTGCCGGCCGCGGTGGGCCCGACGATCGCGACGACCCGGCCGCCGCGCCCCCGATCATCCTGTCGCACAGGTTCAAGCCTGCCACGCGCACCGCTCCGCGAGCCCGCCGGCCGAGATCGGCGCCCTGGCTCGCCTCAGCGGCGCGCGGGCCGGCTGAGCTCGGCCGACCGTTCAGCTGACCTCGGCGGTGGCCTCGCAGGCGGGGAGCGTCTCCGTGGACGATCCGGCGACGGCGTCGCGGACGAAGCCGACGAGGACGTCCGCCGTGCCGGCGGGGTTCTGGGCCGCGGGCGAGTGCAGCGCGTCGGGAATGACGGCGTAGCGGGCACCGAGGCGGGTCGCCATGTCGGCCTGCATGGCCGGCGGCCAGGCGTCGTCGCCGACGCCGTGGGTGACCAGGAGGGGAATGGCGTGCGCCGCGGCGGCGGCGGCCGCGTCCGCGACCCGGTCGGGCTCGGCGAGCAGCGCCTCCCCCATGGCCAGCATCCCCCGCTCGGAACTGGCGAAGAAGCGCTGGCGCAGGAACTCGGCCTCCGCCGGCGGCCGGACGGTGGTGTCGATGGCGCGCACACCTTCCCAGACCCCGGCGCGCCCAGCCTGTCGATACAGGGCGAACATCGCGTGCAGCGCCAGCCCGCGCGGCCCCACGATCGCCGCCGGGCCGGATCCGAGCAGCACGACGGAGGCGATCGCCGCCGGATGGGCGATCAGCGCGGCCCTGGCCACCAGCCCGCCGAAGGAGTGCCCGACGAGGTGCACCCGCGTACCCAGCTGGGCGGCGGCGAGGGCCACGTCGGCGGCGAGGGCGTCGATGGCGAACTGGCTGTCCGGCTCGTCCGCGTCGGCGACGGACTCGTACTGCCCCCGCAGGTCGACCGCGACGGCCCGCAGACCAGCGGCGGCCAGYAGCGGCAGGACGGGGGCGAAGTCCTCCTTGCTGCCGGTGTAGCCCGGCAGCATGACGACGGTGGGGAGGTCGTCCTGGCCGGCGGCGAGCGCCGCCAGACCGGCCACCGTCGTGCGCCGCGGTGGGCCCGGCTGCGCAGCGGACGCCGTCACGCGGCACCTCCCCGTTCCCACACGCACACGAAGTAGCCGACGCCGTAGGGGGCGTCGGCGTAGAGCGGGTCCGCGGTCCACCCCGCGGCACCGGCGGCGCGCACGGCGCCGGCAAGCACCTGCCAGGAAGCCCGACCGGCGACCAGCAGGTCCGCGGCGAGTCCGGGCTCCAGGCCGAGCAGGGCGGTGAGGTCCACGTCCGCGAGCGCCCGCCCGACGATCTCGTCGTACGGTTGCGCCCGCTCGTCGAGCGACCCCGGGGCCTTCGCCGTCCGCCGCGCGCTCCCGTCACCCATCACCAGCAGGGCGACCCGCTCCCCCGCCGCCGCGGCGGCCGCCACCAGCCCGCCGCCGAGCGCCGCGGCCTCGGCCGGTTCGGCCTTCGGGGACACGCCGAGCCCGCGGCGCGCCGCCTCCCAGCCGGTCTCGGCGAGCAGCCAGGCACCGACCGCCAGCGACAACGGCAGCCGGCGACCGTCCGTGCCCACGTCTGTGCCGGCGTTCACGGACCCCGCGGCGGCCCGCCCGGCGCCGGCCGGCGGCCCGAGGGGGACGCGGAAGTCGACGCCGAAGCCGCGGAAGTCGCCGACCGCGTCCGGACCGTAGGGCCGGGAACCGGTCGCGAGCGCCTCCGGGTCGTCGCCGACGGCGAGGACGACGTCGGGGTTCGCCGCGCGCAGCCGGCGGACGGCGGCGAGCGCCGGTTCCCGCGCGGCCACCGGCTCACCGGCGCCGACCTGGGGTACGAGCAGGGGTGGATGCGGGCAGACCGCCGCGGCGACGAGCGTCACCTGGCCGCCGCGGAGGGTGCGCCCAGGCTGGGCATGCCGAGGCTGACCGACGGGCGGGCCGGCGCCGCGCGGTTGGCCTCCCACAGGTCCCCGGCGCGGGTGCGGCGGGCGGTGAGCAGCGCGCCGTCGGCGACCAGATGGTGCGGGGCGCCGTAGGTCACGACGCTGGTGACGACGTCGCCGGCGCGCAGCCGCGCGAGTTCGGCGAGCACGGCCGCGTCACCCGCCGCCGAACCTGGCAGGCCCGAGCGGGCTCTGGAGTTGGCGTCGGGGCCCAGGTGGACCAGACGGCCGTCGCGGGCCCGGCCGGAGCGACCGCCGGTGGCGTCGTCCTTGCGGCCCTCCCCCTCGGCGATGAGCACCTCGGCGACCCGGCCTACCTGGGCACGGTTCTCCTCCAGGGAGACCACGTCCTGCAGCGCGACGAGCCGGGCATAGCGCTCGGCGACGACCTCCGGCGGGACCTGGTCGTCCATCGTGGCCGCGGGGGTGCCGGGACGCGGCGAGTACTGGAAGGTGAACGCGCTGGAGAAGCGGGCGGCGCGCACCACGTCGAGGGTGTCGGCGAAGTCGGCCTCCGTCTCGCCGGGGAAGCCCACGATGATGTCGGTGGTGATCGCGGCGGCCGGCAGCGCGGCGCGTACCCGCTCGACGATGCCGAGGTAACGGTCACGCCGGTAGGAGCGGCGCATCTGGCGCAGCACCGCGTCCGAACCGGACTGCAGCGGCATGTGCAGCTGCGGGCAGACGTTCGGCGTCTCGGCCATCGCGGCGATCACGTCGTCGGTGAAGTCACGCGGGTGCGGCGAGGTGAACCGGACCCGCTCCAGGCCGTCGATCTGGCCGCAGGCACGCAGCAGGCTGGCGAACGCGGCCGGGTCGCCGAACGAGCGGCCATAGGAGTTGACGTTCTGGCCCAGCAGGGTGATCTCGAGGGCGCCCTCGGCGACGAGAGCCTCGACCTCGGCGAGCACGTCGCCGGGGCGGCGGTCGCGCTCCTTGCCGCGCAGACTGGGCACGATGCAGAAGGTGCAGGTGTTGTCGCAGCCGACGCTGATGCTGACCCAGGCCGAGGCGAGGCTGGCCCGGCGCGCCGGCAGCGAGCTGGGGAAGACCTCCAGCGCCTCGGCGATCTCGACCTGGGCCGAGGCGTTGTGCCGGGCCCGCTCGAGCAGCACCGGCAGGCGGTGCAGGTTGTGGGTGCCGAACACGACGTCGACCCAGGGCGCCTTGCGGGTGATCGTGCCGCGGTCCTTCTGCGCGAGGCAGCCGCCGACGGCGATCTGCATGCCCGGGTTGGCCTTCTTCGTCGGATAAAGCTGACCGAGGTTGCCGTACAGCCGGTTGTCGGCGTTCTCCCGGACGGCGCACGTGTTGAACACCACGAGATCCGGGGTCTCGCCATCCGCCACCGGGACGTACCCGGCCGACTCCAGCAGTCCGGAGATCCGCTCGGAGTCGTGCACGTTCATCTGACACCCGAATGTGCGTACCTGGTACCTACGGTCACTCACCCGACCAGCGTACGGCGATGGTCGGGACGCGCGCGCCAGCGCACTTCCAGACCGTCGGCTTAACGGGCGGTCTCGATGGCGCGGGTCTCGCGGACGACCGTGACCCGGATCTGGCCCGGATAGGTGAGCTCGTCCTCGATCTGGCGGGCCACATCGCGGGCGAGCAGGTGGGCGGCGGAGTCGTCGACCTCCTCGGGGACCACCATGACCCGGACCTCACGGCCGGCCTGCATGGCGAACACCCGCTCGACGCCGGGGCGCTCGCCGGCGATCTGCTCGATGCGCTCCAGTCGGCGGACATAGGACTCGAGGCTGTCCCGGCGCGCGCCGGGCCGTCCGCCCGAGATCGCGTCGGCCGCCTGGGTGAGGACCGCCTCGACGGAGCGGGGCTCGACCTCGTTGTGATGCGCCTCGATGGCGTGGACGACGTCCTCGTGCTCGCCGTAGCGGCGGGCGATCTCGGCGCCGACCAGCGCGTGCGACCCCTCGACCTCGTGGGTGAGCGCCTTGCCGAGGTCGTGCAGCAGCGTGCCGCGTTTGGCGACGGCCAATGGGAGGCGCAGCTCGGCCGCCATCACGCCGGCCAGGTGCGCCGACTCGACGAGATGGGCCAGCACGTTCTGGCCGTAGCTGGTGCGGTAGCGCAGGCGGCCGAGCAGCACGATCAGCTCGGGGTGCATGTCGCCGATGCCGACGTCGAGGACGGCGTCCTCGCCGGCGCGCACGACCCGGGCCTCGACCTCGCGCTGGGCGCGCTCGTACTCCTCCTCGATGCGCTGCGGGTGGATCCGGCCGTCAGCCACCAACGCGGCCAGCGTGATCCGCCCGACCTCGCGGCGCACCGGGTCGAAGCAGCTGAGCAGCACCGCCTCGGGGGTGTCGTCGATGAGGACGTTGACGCCCGTGACCGACTCGAAGGCGCGGATGTTGCGGCCCTCCCGGCCGATGATCCGCCCCTTCATCTCGTCGCCCGGCAGATGCAGCACCGACACCACCGACTCGGCGGTCTGCTCGGCGGCGACCCGCTGTATAGCCAGGGTGACGATGCGCCGCGCCCGATCCTGAGCCTCTTCCTCGGCGCGGGCCTCGATCTCCCGGGCGAGGGTCGCCGCCTCGAGCCTGGACTGCTGCTCGACGACCGCCAGCAGCTCGGTCCGCGCCTCCGCCGAGGTCATCCCGGCGGCCTGTTCGAGGGCGGCCACCCGACGGGCGTCCAGGTCGTCGGCCTCCCTGGCCCGGCGGGCGAGCGCCGCGTCCCGCTCGGTGAGCTCGCGGTCGCGGGACTCGATCCGGCGGGTCTGGTCCTCGAGGGCGGCCCGCCGTTCCTCGACCCGCGCCTCACGCTGGGTGAGGCGACTGTCCCAGTCGCGCAGTTCCTCGCGCCGGCCTCGCAGGTCGGCGAGGGCCTTGTCGCGTTCGGCCTGCGCCTCGCGCCGGGCGGCCTCGGCCCGGTCGCGCTCCGCCTCGGCGAGCCTGCGGGCAAGCGCCTCGGCGTTCTCCCTGGCGGCCGCCTCGGTCTTTTCCCTGGTGGCCGTCTCGGCCTTGGCTGCGGCGTCCGCCTGGGCGGCCAGCAGCGCGGCCGCGGTCTGGGCGTCGGCGCCAGCCGGTGCGTCGGCGGACGCGTGGGGCGTCTCGGCCGGGCGAGCGCCCGCGCGGATCAGCCGCGCGGCGACCACGACGAGGGTGACGACGGCGACCAGTACCACCGCGACGAGGGCCACGAGCACGCCGACCACCGCTGCTCCTCCCGGGAGGGGGAGCCGGGTCCCCGTCCGTTCCGCGCACGGATCTCGACGAGGAAGCTGCTCCCCGGGCCATCCAGCCCACCAGGAAGCCAGCCATAGGCCGGCGAACACGAAGCCGACCCCGCCAGTTCCCGAAGAACGGACCGGAGCGGCGAAGGACCCACCACAGACGGCGGCGTCCACCAGGGCGGATGAAGGCGCGGCCGCACCTTCACTGCACAGCCAGCGCCCACTGAGCGTTGCCGAGCGCCAACCGGGCGCAGACGCATGTCCTCACGCCACAGCCGGGCCCCGACAGCGCCACGGAGCGCCAAGGTTGCCCTCGTGTGTAGTTAGCCAACTATCGCGACCGCGTTGTCCGCGGGAGTCCTCGCACCGTTGCTGAGAGTAGGTCGGCCACTTTTCCCAGGTCAAGAAATACCGGATGTCCGGACCGCCGGCCCTGGCCAGAGGCTGGTCTGCCTTCGCCGGCGCCGAGCCGGCCTTTAGGCCGACCCGGTAGCTCCCACTAGTCGAGGTCGCCGAGGTCGGCGTCGTCCGCGAGGTGATCGTCAGGGGCGCTCGCCGAGCTGACCAGTTCGGTGACGACACGCACGGCGAGCTCCGTCGGGTAGCCCTTGCGGCCGAGCATGGCGACCAGGCGGCGCAGCTGGACCTGCCGGTCCAGCCCGGCCATGGTCCTCAACCGGCGGGTGACGAGCTCGCGGGCGGCGGCTTCCTCTTCCTCGCCGCCGACGTCCGCGAGCGCCGCGGCGGCGACGTCGTCGTCCACACCCCGCCGCCGCAACTCGACCGCGAGCCCCCGCCTCGCCAGCCCGCGGTTCTCCCGGGCCGAGGAGACCACCGCCGTCGCGAACGCGTCGTCGTCGATCAGCCCGACCTCGGTCAGCCGGTCGAGCACCGCCTCCGCGACGTCGTCGGCCACCCCGCGCCGCCGCAAGGTCCCCGCCAGCTCCGCCCGGCTACGCGCCCGAACGGCCAGCTGCCGCAGGCAGATCTCCCGAGCCACCCCCACCGGGTCCCGCCCGGCGTCAGCCTGCCTGTGCGCGGACGGGACCGGCGCCGTCATCCGTTCTCCTCCTAGAGATCAACGGGGACAGGCGCCAGGGCGCCGTCGTCGAGGGTGGGGATGATGCCGAGCTTCTCCTTGATGCGCTTCTCGATCTCGTCGGCGAGGTCGGGGTTGTCACGCAGGAAGTTGCGGGCGTTCTCCTTGCCCTGGCCGAGCTGGTCGCCGTCGTAGGTGTACCAGGCGCCGGACTTCCGGATGATCGCGTGCTCGACGCCCATGTCGATGAGCGAGCCCTCGCGGCTGATGCCACCGCCGTAGACGATGTCGAACTCGGCGGTCCGGAACGGCGGGGCGACCTTGTTCTTGACGACCTTCACCCTGGTACGGTTGCCGACCGCCTCGGCCCCGTCCTTGAGCGTCTCGATCCGGCGGACGTCGAGGCGGACGGAGGCGTAGAACTTCAGCGCCTTGCCACCGGTCGTCGTCTCCGGCGAGCCGAACATGACGCCGATCTTCTCGCGGAGCTGGTTGATGAAGATCGCGGTGGTGTGGGAATTCGACAGCGCACCGGTCATCTTGCGCAGCGCCTGGGACATCAGCCTGGCCTGCAGGCCGACGTGGCTGTCACCCATCTCGCCCTCGATCTCGGCCCGCGGCACCAGCGCGGCCACCGAGTCGATGACGATGATGTCCAGCGCGCCGGAGCGGACCAACAGGTCGGCGATCTCGAGGGCCTGCTCGCCCGTGTCCGGCTGGGAGACCAGCAGATTGTCGGTGTCGACGCCCAGCTTGGACGCGTAGTCCGGGTCGAGCGCGTGCTCGGCGTCGATGAAGGCGGCGATGCCGCCGGCGGCCTGGGCACTGGCGACCGCGTGCAGCGCGACCGTCGTCTTGCCGGACGACTCCGGGCCGTAGATCTCGATGATCCGGCCACGAGGCAGGCCACCGATCCCGAGCGCCACGTCGAGCGCGATCGACCCGGTGGGGATGACCTGGATGGGCATGCGGGTCTCGTCACCGAGGCGCATGACGGAGCCCTTGCCGAACTGCTTGTCGATCTGCGCGAGAGCGTTGTCCAACGCCTTGTCACGGTCGGGTCCTGCCATCGGAGCAACTCCTGGCTGAGGTCGTCGAGTCTTGGTGGCCACGAGGGCGACGTTAGGGGGTCGGTCCGACAGTTTCGAGGGCCGCCTCGCAACTGTGGACAACCGCGCGCATGTGGACAACCTTAGCCGAACACGCGTTCGAGTTCGAACTCGACACGCCGAACCCGCCACGTTTTCCCCGACGGGCCAGCCTCCCCGATGGCGGCGGGCGCGGAGCGTCCCCCGGACCTCGGCGGGACCGCCTCAGTGCTCCCTGGCGGGGACGTCGAACTCCGTGCACACGGCACGCCAGACGGCCTTCGCGTCCTCGCCCCGGGCGAACGCGCCCTCCACGGTGACGCCGCCGAGGCTGGCCAGCACGTGGTCGCGGGCGACTGACTCCGCGTATTCGGCGCCGAACTGCCGGTTCATCCGGGCCCAGAACTCGGTGAGTCGCACCGATCCAGTGTGCCTGCCAGCCCACCCGGTGAACCCTGCGCCCCTGGACCGACAGCCGAAGCCGGCTGAAGCCAGGCGGCGGGGGCCGACGGTGCCGACCGGACAACCGGACAACCGCGCGAGCGCCACGTCCCACTGTCGACACGGGTCGAGGGACCGACGCGGCGCGCCGAGAGCCGCTCGCCCGGTGATCGACCCGGACGTGCCGGTCGCCTGTCCCGCGGCGCATGTCCGGCGCCGTCTCCCCGGGGGCTACCTCTGGGCGGCTGGTGTGACGGACCGCGGAGAAACACGCGTTCCGCGGAACGCGAAGATCATTTTTCTGGCCCGCGGAACCGGCGGCGACGCCGGACAGCGGACACGGAGCACAGCGGCCAGAGGACGACGGACAGCGGACGGTGAACGGCGGGACACGGATGAGCGCGGAGACTCACCTCGCCACCTTCACGAACCTCGCTCCCCCAGGCTGACCTGCGAAAATGTCGTACCCGGACGCGACCATGGCGGCAGCGGCGGGCGCGGGGCCCGCCTCCCCTGTCCCGGCGGTGCCCATGGCCAACACGAAGATCGACATCAACTCCCTCAGCGCCGAGTCGCCCGCTGTCGGTGCGTCCGACTCAGTGGTGGCCGAGGTCGAGACGGTCCCGCTGACGGAGCTGGAACGCGCCATCTGTGCCTGGGCGGCACGAATCGCCGCGGCGACCTGCCAACTGCTGATGATGCTGGCCGCGTTCGACCGGCGGCGAGGCTGGTCGGGGCTCGGAATGGCGACCTGCGCGCAGTGGCTGTCCTGGCGGTGTGGCCTGGGAATCCGGACGGCACAGGAACATATGGCCGTCGCCCGCGCGCTGGAGGAGCTGCCCGCGCTGCGCGCGGCGTTCGCCGAGGGACGGTTGTCCTACTCCAAGGTGCGCGCCGTGGCGCGCGTGGCCGAGGCCGCGACGGAGCAGACCTGGCTGTCGCATGCGCTGCACTGCACCGCGGGCCAGCTTGAGCGGCTCGCGTCGCGCTACCACCAGCTGACGGCGGATCCGGCCGAGCAGCGGGCGGCACGGAAGGTGACCTGGAGCACCCGGGCGGACGGGCTGTTCCGCCTGCAGGCTGTGCTGACGGCGGAGGAGGGCGCCCGGCTGGCCGTCGCGATCGACGCCGCGAGAGCAAGCCTCGACGACACCGCTCCATCCCGGACTGGTGCCGAGGCCGACGCGTCGCCTGCGGACAGACCGATCGTCAACGCCCCGCGCGACCGGAAGGCCGACGCCGACGCGTTGGTGGCGCTGGCTGAGGGCTTCCTTCACCGGCCTGTCCCAGACCTGATGAGCCCGTCCCACACGGTCACCGTGCATGTCGACGCCGAGACTCTGCTGAGCACCGGTCAGCGCGTGGCGGGGGCCCAGAGCCCCGCGAGCGTGCCGGCAGGCCCGACCGGCCGTGCGAGGGATGGGATGGCCCCGACGGGCGAGCCCCCGCGAAGCACCGGCCGGCCACCGAACACGGCGGCGACCGGTTCGGATCCGGTCAGCAGGCTTGCCCGTGGCCTGTTGCGTTGCGATGCGGAGCCCGAGGTCGGCCTGCCCAAGGCGGTGCTGCGCCGGCTCGGCTGCGACGGACTGATGCGAGCGCTGGTCCGGGACACGGCCGGGAACMCGCTCGCGCTCGGGCGGYGGCACCGGGTACCGACCCGCCGGCTACGGGAGGCCGTCCACGCCCGTGACCAGGGCACTTGTCAGTACCCGGGGTGCGGCCACACCCGCTGGCTTCAGACGCATCACCTGCTGGAGTGGCTGGCCGACGAGGGCGACACGGATCTGGAGAACCTGACGCTGGTGTGCAGTCGCCATCACCAGCTGATCCATGACGAGGGGATCACCCTGAGCCGCCGTGACGACGGAACGATCGTCGCGACACTGCCCGACGGCTTCGTCGTGACCCCGGCCCCGTGCCTGGACGTCGGTACCCAGCCCGTCGGCTGCCTCGCCGCGGCGACGCGAGACGTCGCGGCCGACGCGATACAGACCCACGACGGTGGACGTCTCAGCTGGGATGACTCGCTCCTCGTCCTCATGCAACATCATCGCCCTCATGCAACATCGTCGGCCACCCGCTGCTAGGCCGGCTGTGTATGGACCGGCTGCGTAGCCGAACACGGGCATCTGCRTAGCGGACTGGCGCCACAGGCGGCCAGGTCGGACGGAGCGCTGTGTCGGAGGTGGGATGCAGACTGGCTCCATGTCCTTTTCCGACCCCCTCGCCGGGTTCTCGGCGCCGACCAGGGCCTGGTTCTCCGCCGCCTTCCCGGCGCCGACCGCGGCCCAGGCCGGCGCGTGGACGGCGGTGCGGGCGGGCGGCAGCGCGTTGGTGGTGGCGCCGACCGGCTCGGGCAAGACCCTCGCGGCGTTCCTGTGGTCGCTGGACGAAATCGTGCGTGCCGGCCTGCCAGATGCCGCACGCCCGCGCTCCGCGTCATCGCCGGACGCGTCATCGCCGGACGGGTCCTCACGACGGGCAACCGCGTCCGCGTCGCGGGCCTCGCCGCGGGCCTCGTCGCAGACGTCCTCACCGGTTTCCTCCCCGGACCCCACCCGCCGCTGCCGGGTCCTCTACGTCAGCCCGCTCAAGGCGCTGGCGGTGGACGTGGCCCGCAACCTGCGGGCTCCGCTGGCGGGCATCCAGGCCGCGGCGACCCGGCTGGGCGTCACCGTGCCCGAGGTGACGGTCGCGATGCGCACCGGTGACACCCCGGCCACCGAGCGGCGCGCGTTCGGCCGCACCCCGCCGGACATTCTGATCACCACGCCGGAGTCGCTGTTCCTCATTCTGACCAGCCAGGCGCGCGAGTCGCTGCGCGGCGTGGAGACGGTGATCGTGGACGAGGTGCACGCCGTCGCGAGCACGAAGCGCGGCGCCCACCTGGCCCTCAGCCTGGAACGCCTCGATGCCCTGCTGGAGACTCCGGCCCGGCGGATCGGCCTGTCCGCGACGGTGCGCCCGGTGGAGGAGGTCGCCCGTTTCCTCGGTGGCGCCCGCCCGGTGACGGTGGTCCGCCCACCGACCGAGAAGACCCTGCAGGTCGACGTCGTCGTGCCCGTCCAGGACATGGCCGACCCCGGCGCCCCCACCAGCCTCGTCGGCCTGGCCAGCCCCGACGGCCCCGGAGCGCTCGCCGGGCTTGCCGGCCTGGACACCCTCGGTGGCGGCCCGCCCGCCGCCGTGCCGAGCCGGCCGTCGATCTGGCCGGCCGTCGAGGCGCGGGTGCTCGACCTGATCGAGGCGCACACGTCGACGATCGTGTTCGCCAACTCGCGGCGGGTGGCGGAACGGCTGTGCGCCAAGCTGAACGAGCTGCACGCGCAGCGCCTGCTGGCCGCCGAGATGGCCGGGGTGGAACGCCGCTCCGGGATGATCGACCTGGACGACCTCGACGGCCCGTTCCCGGCCGTGCCGGAGGCGACCCGCGTCAGCCCCGCCGAGATGATGGGCCAGCAGACCTCCCAGATCGGCTTCGCCGATCCGGCAGGGACCCCGGGCTCCGCCCAGCCGCTCCCGTTCGCCGAGGTGGCCCGGGCGCACCACGGCAGCGTCAGCCGGGAGCAGCGGCTGCTGATCGAGGAGGACCTCAAGGCCGGCCGGCTGCCCGCCGTCGTCGCGACCTCCAGCCTGGAGCTGGGCATCGACATGGGCGCCGTCGACCTGGTGGTCCAGATCTCCTCGCCGCCGAGCGTCGCCGCCGGGATGCAGCGGGTCGGCCGCGCCGGCCACCAGGTCGGCGCCGCCAGCCGTGGGGTGGTGCTGCCCAGCCACCGCGGCGACCTCCTGGAATGCGCCGTGGTCGCCGAGCGGATGCGCGACGGGGAGATCGAGGAGGCCCACTACCCGCGCAACCCGCTCGACGTCCTTGCCCAGCAGGTGGTCGCGATGACCGCCGTCGACACCTGGCCGGTGGAGGAGCTGGGAGCGCTGGTCCGGCGCGCGGCGCCGTTCGCGACCCTGCCGGCGTCCGCGTTCGAGGCCGTGCTGGACATGCTGGCCGGCCGGTACCCGTCGGACGCGTTCGCCGAGCTGCGCCCGCGGATCGTCTGGGACCGCGCGGCGGGCACGGTGACGGGCCGGCCGGGCGCGCAGCGGCTCGCGGTCACCAGCGGCGGCACCATTCCCGACCGCGGCCTGTTCGGCGTGTTCCTCGTCGGCGAGAAGGCGAGCCGGGTCGGCGAGCTCGACGAGGAGATGGTCTACGAGTCCCGGGTGGGCGACGTGGTGCTGCTCGGATCGTCGAGCTGGCGGGTCGAGGAGATCACCCCGGACCGGGTGCTGGTCACCCCGGCACCGGGCCGGCCGGGCCGGCTGCCGTTCTGGCATGGCGACTCTCCCGGCCGCCCCGCCGAGCTAGGTCGGGCGCTCGGCGGGTTCCTGCGCGAGCTCATGAGGAAGACCCCGGACGAGGCCGACGCACGGCTGCGCGCCGCGGGCCTGGACGAGTGGGCCGCGAGCAACCTGCTCACCTACCTGGAGGAGCAGCGGGCCGCCACCGGCCGGCTCTCGGACGACCGAACGCTGGTCGTCGAGCGGTTCCGCGACGAGCTGGGCGACTGGCGCCTGGCCGTGCACTCCCCGTTCGGCGCCCGGGTCAACGCCCCGTGGGCACTGGCGATCGGCGGCCGGCTGCGCGAGCGCTACGGCGTCGAGGTGCAGATCATGCACACCGACGACGGCATCGTCGCCAGGGTTCCCGACGCCGACGCCCCGCCCAGCGCGGCGGACGCCGTCTTCGACCCGGAGGAGATCGCCGCGGTCGTGCGGGCGGAGGTCGGCGGCAGCGCGCTGTTCGCCAGCCGGTTCCGCGAGTGCGCGGGCCGGGCGCTGCTGCTGCCGCGCCGCTCTCCCGGGAGGCGCACCCCGCTGTGGCAGCAGCGCCAGCGCAGCGCGGCGCTGCTGTCGGTGGCCGCCGAGTTCGAGAGCTTCCCGGTGGTGCTGGAGACGATGCGCGAGTGCCTGCAGGACGTCTTCGACGTCCCGGGGCTGACCGCGCTCATGCGCGACGTCGACGCCCGCCGGCTGCGGGTCGTCGAGGTCGAGACGCAGGAGCCGTCACCGTTCGCCCGGTCGCTGCTGTTCGGCTACGTCGCCACGTTCATCTACGACGGGGACGCCCCGCTGGCCGAGCGGCGCGCGCAGGTGCTGTCGCTGGACAGCCGGATGCTCGCCGAGCTGCTCGGCGAGGCCGACCTGCGGGAGTTGATCGACCCGGACGCGCTCGCCGCCGTCGAGGCGGAGCTCACCCGGCTGGCGCCCGAGCGCCAGGCCCGCGACCTGGAGGGGGCCGCCGACCTGCTGCGGGTGCTCGGCGACCTGACCACTCCCGAGGCGCTCGCCCGGGGCGCGACCGAGGAATGGCTCGACGCGCTCGCCACCACGGGCCGGGCGCTGCGGGTGCGGATCACCGGGGAGGAACGCTGGGTCGCGGTCGAGGACGCCGGGCGGTTGCGCGACGCGCTGGGAGTGCCGCTGCCGATGGGGGTGCCGGCGGCGTTCACCGAGCCGGTCCGCGACCCTCTTGGCGACCTGGTCTCCCGGTACGCCCGCACGCACGGCCCGTTCGACGCCGAGGAGCTGGCCACGCGGTTCGGCCTGGGAATCTCCGTGGCCGTGGCGGCCCTGGAACGCCTGGTGGGCGTCGGCCGGCTGGTCAGGGGTGAGCTGCGGCCGGGGCGGCCGGGGGAACAGTGGTGCGACGCCGAGGTGCTGCGCAGGCTGCGCCGGCGCAGCCTCGCGGCGCTGCGTCGCGAGGTGGAGGCGGTGCCGACGCGGGCGTTCGCGGCCTTCCTGCCCGCCTGGCAGGCGGTGACCAGTGGGCGTTCGCGCGGCGTGGACGGGGTGGCGCGCGCGATCGAGCAGCTGCAGGGAGCGTTGATCCCGGCGAGCGCCTGGGAGCAGCTGGTCCTGCCGGCCCGGGTGTCCGACTACTCCCCCGCGATGCTCGACGAGCTGTGCGCGAGCGGCGAGGTGCTGTGGGCCGGCGCGGGCGGGCTGCCCGGCGACGACGGCTGGCTGACGCTGGTGCTCGCCGACGCCGCCCCATTGCTGCTTCCGCCACTCACGGATCGGGAGGTGGATCGGGAGGTGGACGCGCCGGCGAGTGGTGAGGTGGTGGATCTGGGCGGCTTGGCCGGGGTGGCGAGCCCGCTGCGCCGCGCGGTTCTCGACGCGCTCGCCGACGACCAGGCGCTGTTCTTCCGCACCCTGTCGGACCGGGTCGGCAGCCTGGACGACACGGCGCTCGCGAACGCGATCTGGGACCTCGCCTGGGCGGGTCTGATCACCAACGACACGCTCGCACCGCTGCGCGCCCGCCTCGGCGGCGGCGCGGCCACCACTCACCGATCGGCGCGGCGCCCTGGCCGGCCGAGCCTCCGTTTCGCCTCGGACCCCTATCCGACGGCGGCCACCGGTGTCGACCGGGCATCGGGTCCGGGCCGTCCCGCGGCGCCCCGCCGTTCCGGGCCACCCATGGTCGCGGGACGCTGGTCGCTGCTGCCGGCCCGCGACACCGACCCGACGCGGCGGGCGCACACGCTCGCCGAGACGCTGCTGGACCGGCACGGCATCGTCACCCGGGGCGCGGTCGCCGCCGAGCACGCCCCCGGCGGGTTCGCCGCCGTCTACCGGGTGCTGTCCGCCTTCGAGGACGCCGGCCGAGCTCGCCGCGGCTACTTCGTCGAGGGGCTCGGCGCGGCCCAGTTCGCGATGCCAGGCGCGGTCGACCGGCTTCGCGCGATCGCCGGTGAGCAGCGCGCCGCCGCCGAGGAACCCGACTGGGCGATCGAGCCGGCCGGCCCCGCCGGTCCAGCTGGTCAGGTCGGCCGGATCGGTCAGGTCGGCCTCGGGGGCCCCGGTGGAGCTGTCGACGCCTTCGGCCGGGATCCGGGCCCGGGAGCCGCGCGGGCCGGTGGCGACCGACGCGCGGTGGTGCTGGCGGCCACCGACCCGGCGAACCCGTACGGCGCGGCGCTGCCCTGGCCCTCCCGGCCGGAGGCGGCGGGCGGCGATGGTCCGGGCCACCGTCCCGGCCGCAAGGCGGGGGCACTGGTCGTGCTCGTCGACGGCGACCTGGTGCTCTACGTCGAACGCGGTGGGAAGACGCTGCTGTCCTGGCCGGAGCCCGCGCGGGCGCTGCAGCCGGCGGTGGACGCGCTGGCGCTGGCCGTGCGCGAGGGCTGGCTCGGCCGGCTGGCCGTCGAGCGGGCCGACGGGCAGGCGGTCACCGACAGCGCGCTGGGCGAGGCGCTGCTGCGCGCCGGGTTCCACCCGACGCCCCGGGGCGGCCTGCGGCTGCGCAGCTGACCCGCCTGCCTGGGGCGATTTGCCCCCGGCCGGCCGGAGGGTATGGGGTGTGGGGGTGACGGACACGGCGCTGGACGAGCCACAACGATCGGCGCCGGTGGCCAGGGTGTGGGGGCCGCAACTGCGGGTCCTGACGGGGGGCCTGGTCTCGACGATCACCCTGCTCGCGTTCGAATCGCTCGCCGTCATCACGGTCGCGCCGTTGGTGTCGGCGGACCTGCGCGGCCTGAACCTGTACGGGTGGCTGACCGGGGCGTTCTTCCTGACCACGGTGGTCGGTCTCGTGCTCGCCGGCGCGGCGATGGACCGGGCGGGTCCGGCCCGCCCGTTCGTCGTCGGCCTGCTGCTGTTCGGCGCGGGGCTCGCGGTCGCGGCGGGCGCCATGGACATGCAGACGGTGATCGTCGGCCGAGGGCTGCAGGGGCTGGGGGACGGCGCGATCGCTGCCGTCTGTTTCGGCACGGTGGGACGGACGTACCCGGCCGAGCTGCGGCCGAAGGTGTTCGCCGTGCTGGCGACAGCCTGGGTCGTGCCGAGCCTCGGCGGGCCGGCGGCCGCGGCGTTCCTCGCGGAGCGGGTCGGCTGGAGGTGGGTGTTCGGTGGCCTGATCCCCCTCGTCGTCGTGGCCGGCGCCGTCACGGTCAGGGCGTTGCGGCTGGCCGCCGGCACCGCGCCGCCGCCGGTGGATGAGGGCGCCCTCACCGCCACCGGCGGCGTCAAGGTGGCGGGAGCGGCCGAGTCGCCCGAGACGCCCGAGACGGCGGGGACCCCGGGGGTATGGCCCGCTGTCGAGGCTGGCAGGGGCCCGCTGGTGCGGGCGGTGCGGGTCGCGGCCGGCGCCGGCCTGCTGCTCGCCGGCCTGACCAGCCGCTCGCTCCTCGGCATCCCGCTGGTCGTGGCCGGCCTGCTCGCGGGCATCGGGCCGCTGCGGCGGCTGCTGCCCGCCGGGACGCTGCGGGCCCGCCCGGGGGCGCCGGCGGCCGTGGCGGTGCGCGGGCTGCTCGCGTTCGCGTTCTTCGGCGCCGACACGTTCGTCCCGCTGGCCATCACGTCGGTACGGCACGCCTCCGCCACCGTCGCGGGCCTGGCCGTCTCCACCGTGGCGATCGTCTGGACCGTCGGCTCGTGGACCCAGGCAAGGCTCGCGAGCCGCCGTTCCGGGAGGTTCCTGGTGACCACGGGCCTGGCCACCCTGGTACTCAGCGTGGCGGCCACCGGGACGGCGCTGCTCATCACCGGGGTGCCACTGGCCGTCGGGATCGCCTGCTGGGGTGTGGCCGGCTTCGGGATCGGCATCGCCTATTCGCCGATCATGAACGTCGCGCTCAACGAGGCGCCGCCGGACCGCCAGGGCATGGCGAGCAGCGCGGTCTCGCTCTCCGACAACCTCGGGGTCGCCTTCGGCGCCGGCCTGGGCGGCGTCGCGGTCGCCGCCGGCAGCGCGACGAACCGCACCGCCGCCGACGCGACGACCGGCGTGGTCGCCACCGCCGGGCAGACTGCCTCCGCCGGGCACTCCGCCTCCGCCACGGGCCTCGCGGCCGCCTTCGCGCTCGCGACCGCGGCCGGCCTGGTCGGCCTGGTCGCCGCCCGCCGGCTGCCCACGACGGCCCTCGCCCAGGCGCCCGCGGTCAGCCCACCCGACGGGCTGGCCGGCTAACGATCGGTGGGGCCGAGATCCGAGCTGGCGGAGCCACCGCCGGCCACGGTCCCGCCGCTCGCCGCGGGCAGGCCGCGGGCGACCGCGCCGACGTCGCGCAGGCCGGCCGCGTAGCCGCGCAGGTTCTCCGTCTGCTCCGCCAACGCATCGAGGTCGACGGGCGCCACGCCCAGCGCGGCACCGCCGGCCGGCGTCCCCACCGGTGTCGAGCCACCGAGGTCGATGCCGCCGGAGGAGGCGTAGACGCCGGCGCCGACGACCTCGGCCACGGCGGCGACCAGGTCGTCGAGGGCCCGTACCGCCGCCTTCATCTCCTCGGCAAGGGCCTGGATGGTGCCGGCCAGCTGGGCGCGCGCGGACCGGTCGGTCAGCGCCCGCACCGCCGCCTCGCAGGCCACGATCCGGTTCGCCCGCAGCCGCAGCCCGTCGACCACCTCGGCGGCCGACGCCATCGCCGAGCGGATCACGTCGGCCGTCGGGCCGGGTGGCACCGGTCTAGCCAGCGCGAGAAAGGCGCTGATCGCCTCCTCGCCGCGGCGCAGTGGCGCCGCCGCCGCCGAGCCGGTCAGCTCCCGCACTCCCGGCGCGGCCGCCACCGGCAGCGGCGGCCCCGGCGTCTGCCGGTCGGCCCGGGCCGCCTGCAGTGCCCACAGCCCGCTGTTGACCAGCGAGCCGGCTCCCGTGAGGAGCCACATCCACCATTCGTGGCCGCCGAGCGCGGCACCGGCCGGAGTGATGACCGCGGCCAGCGCGGCCCATCCGCCGGCCGTCCACCGGGCGTGCCGGGCATAGCGGGTGGCCGCCCGTGCCTCCCGCTGGGCGCCTCGCCGTTCGAGATCGGCCGCCACGGCATCCGGCATCCTGGGCTGGACCTTCCGCCGCCAGTCCCAGCCCTCCGCGCGGACCCACGGCCGCCGGCCGCCGGTGTGCGGTTCCCGAGCGTCCGGGCCACGCGGCGGCCCCTGCGGGGGCTGCCAGGGCGGCGGGCCCCAGTGGGGCGGGGGCGGCGGCCAGGGCGGGCGCGGTCCGGGAGTGGGCGGTCCGGGCGGCGCCTGCCCGGGGCGCCAACCCGGCCGGGAACCGCTTGGAGGCCCCTGCTGGCGCCTCGGGCCGCCGCCGGTGCCAGGCCAGGTCACGGTCGCCGTCCCGGGGGCAGGTGTCTGGTCACTGACCCGACGCCGCCGGACCCGTGGTGTCCGCCCCGTGGCCCTCGCGCGCGCCCGGGGTCGGCGGCTGGCCCTTGCCGAGGGCGACACGGTCCTCGCCGGCCGCCACCTGGCCCGTGCCCGCCTGCTGGCTGGCGCCGCCGGCGGTACCCGGCCCGGCGGCCAGGCCCGCGCGCAGCTCGGCCAGCCGGTTGCTCGCCTTCGCGTCGATGGTCGCCCGGCGGACCTCCAGCATGCGCGCCTCGACCCCGGAGGAGGCCAGCTCGTGGCGACCCATGGCGACGGAGTAGCGCTTCTCGACCTTCTCGCGGACCTCCGCGAGCGTTGGCGTGTCGCCGGCCGGGGCGAGGTCCGACATCGACTCCATCGCCTTGCTCATCTGCTCGCGCATCGCGGCGTGCTCGATCTGCGTCAGCAGGCGAGCACGCTCGGCGAGCTGCTGGCGCAGCCGCTCGGTGTTGTCGTCGACGGCGCGCCTGGCGAGCTCGGAGGACTCGGCCGCCTGCTGGTGCAGGGTGCGCATCTCGTCCAGCGAGGACTCCGCCGCGACCAGCTCGCTGGCGAACGCCTGCGCCGTCTGTTCGTACTTGCCGGCGCCGGCGGCGTCCCCACCGGCGCGGGCGTTGTCGGCGAAGGCGAGCGCGGAGCGCGCCGACTCCGTGAGCATGGTGACGTTCTCGATCTGACGGGCCATCCGCATCTCCAGCTGGCGCTGGTTGCCCAGCACCAGGGCGGCCTGCTGGCGCAGGGCCTCGTGCTGACGGCGGCCCTCCGCGATCGCCTGGTCGATCTGCACCCGCGGATCGGCCTTCTCGTCGAACTTCCGGTTCGCCGACGCGGACAGATAGCGCAACGCCCGCCGGACGACATTCGCCATAGTCCGATCGTCGCACGTCCCCGGCCCGTGCAGACAGCCCTGCGCCAACGTCACCAATCGACGTCATATGTCCAGTTCCGGACACCGCTGGCCACGGTCCACGCCTTATGCGCGCTTACCACCGATTCCGCTCATAGCTGAGCGCCTGACCTGGTGTGGATCGGGAGTGGGCCACGAAATCGACAGGGGTGCGGGCGCCGGGTCAATCCGGCGCGCGAGGCACCGGAGCCCGGTATCGAAACGCTTTACAATGCGTTACATCGCGGTTTCGCGACACACCATCCGGTTTGTCGCGCCCGGTCGACGCTGTCAGGCCGCGCGGTCGACCATGGGGGCCGGAGGACGGGCGGAGACGACCATCGGAGCGCCGACCCTCGGCGTGTCGGTGGCGAGCTCGGCGAGCTCGACGTCGTCGCTCACCTCGCGCAGCAGATCCGCCAGCCGGACCCCGAGCGCGTCGCAGATCGACGCGAGCAGCTCGGAGCTGGCCTCCTTCTGCCCACGCTCGACCTCGGACAGGTAGCCCAGCGACACCCGGGCCGCGGACGACACCTCCCGGAGCGTCCGGTGCTGATCCTGACGGCGACGGCGGAGCGCCTCACCGATCATGCGTCGGAGCAGGACCATCGCGCCTCCTCCTTCGTGCACGGTCTGGGTTTCACCGTATACCTACTGGGGTGGTCACCGACTGGCCGTTGACGGGACCGTAGCTCTGTAACCACCGCGCGTCTGGCAAACAATCCCAGGAGTGCCCCGGAACGCGCCCTGGAAGCGCATCCACCTGCTTCAACGGTCGACATCCGCCATCGGAGCCCTTGGTACCCCCACTAGTGGGGGCGGCGCGGGCCTCGTACAACGACCCGCTTGATGCGCGATCACCTGGGACAAACATGATCGCACCTCCTAGCCCACTAGCTGGCGGAGATCTCCACACTTCCCGACGGTCCGGCACCGACCGCCGRCAGTCCCGAGAGCGTACGCCGTAACACGTCGAGCGCCTGCACGACCGCGAAGGTCTGGATAAGCGGTCGGTCTCCGGGCAGCCGCAGCGACCGGGTCACGGTGCCGTCCGGGCCGGCGAGCCCCAGGTGCAGGGTGCCCACCGGCTTGCCCTCCTGCTCCTCGGGCCCGGCCACACCGGTGGTCGCGAGCCCCCAGGTGGCGCCGAACAGGTCGCGCACGCCGGCCGCCATCGCGGCGGCGGTGCGCGCCGACACGGCGCCGTCCGTGGCGAGAACCGCCTCGTCGACGCCGAGCACGGAGGCCTTCGCGTCGGTCGCGTACGCGACGACGCCACCGCGGAAGTAGGCCGACGCGCCGGGAGTCGCGGTGAAGGCCGCCGCCAGCCGGCCGCCGGTGAGTGACTCGGCCACGGCGACGGTGCCCTGGCATGCCGCCAGGTGGGCACCGATGACGCCGGCCAGCGTGTCGTCATCGGTGCCGTAGACCGCCGGGCCCAGCGCCGCGCGCGCCGCCGCCTCGACCGGTTCGATCAGGCGCCCGGCCTCGGCGCGGTCGGCGGCCGCCGCAGTGATCCGTACTCGGGTCTGGCCCTCGCTCGCGAGGAACGCGATCGCCGGGTTGCCCACGCCGCGCAGGCGCTCGACCTCGATCGACAGCGCCTCGGCGACGGCCGACTCCCAGACGCCGGCCGTGCGCAGCACCCGATGTACGACGACGGATGGCTGCCCGGCCCGGCGCGACAGGTCCGGCAGCACGCTGCCGGTGAACATCGCGTACATCTCGCGCGGCACGCCGGGCATCGCGTACAGCACGGCGCGGCCGATCTCGATCCGGATGCCGGGCGCGGTGCCCGGGCCGTTCGGCAGCGGCTCGGCGCCTTCGGGCAGGTCGGCCTGCCGGTAGTTCATCTCCGGTACGTCGCGGCGAAGCTCGGTGAACCGGCGCCGCAGCTGCGCCTCGAGGAACTCGTCGCGGCGCAGCGCCACCCCGGCGGCCGCGGCGATCCCCTCGCGGGTGAGGTCGTCCTGGGTCGGGCCGAGGCCGCCGGTCACGATCACCACGTCGCAGCGCCCGGCGGCGGTCCGCAGCGCCTCCTCGATCCGGTCGATGTCGTCGCCGACCACCACCGACGTGGCGACTCGGACACCGACGGCGGCGAGCTCGCGGCCGAGCCAGGCGGCGTTGCCGTTGAGGATGTCGCCGTAGAGCAGCTCGTCGCCGACCGCGACGATCTCAGCCAGCATCGACGTCCCGTCCCCTGCCACCGGCGACCTCCCTCGGATCCTCGTCGGGCGTTCTCGGCGAGGCTGAGGCACGCCGCAGCGCCAGCGCCCGGGCGACGTAGTCGACGCCGGTGGCGACCGCGACGACCACGCCCGCCGCGAGCACCGCCTTGCTGACCCACGCGGCCGGACCGGTCAGCGGCAGCACGGCCAGCCCGAGCGAGATGTTGAGCAGCAACGTCTTGAGCTTGCCACCCCGGCTCGCCGCGATCACGCCGTGCCGGATCACCCACAGCCGAAGCAGGGTGACGCCCAGCTCCCGGACGACGATGACCACCGTCACGGCCCAGGGAATCTCGCCGAGGATCGACAGCGACACCAGCGCCGCGCCGGTCAGCGCCTTGTCCGCCACCGGGTCGACGAACGCGCCGAACTCGGTGACCAGACCGTGCCGGCGGGCGACGGCACCGTCGATCTGGTCCGTGACCGCGGCGACGGCGTAGGCCGCGAAGGCGGCGATCCGCCAGCCGTCCTCGTGCGGACCGACGAACAGGAACACGACGAACACCGGCACCAGGACCAGCCGCATGATCGTCAGGATGTTGGCGATGTTGAGCAGCCTCGGCGCCGCTCCAGCGGGAGCCGGGGGCTGGACGCCGTCAGCCGGCGAGACGACGCCATCCGAGGCGCCGAGGCCATCCGGGGTGCCGACGTGCGTCGCCGCGTCCGCGTCCGCGAGCGCGGGTCCGTCGGCCTGGGCGGGCACGCCGGACGCGACCGTTCGGCCAGCCTCGCCGGGCAGGCCCGCCATCGTCACGGACGAGCCCCGACGGCGACCCGGGCCGCGGGACCACCGGCCGCTGGCGCGCCTGCCCGGTCCAGCACGGCGACGAAGTCGGCGACCAGGTCGACGCCTTCGGTGGCGACCACGCGCGCGAGCACCAGATCACCGACGACGACGGACGCGCCGGAATCGCCAGACCGTCCGGGCGTGTCGGTCACCGCGGGAAGCCGGACGACGCAGGCGCCGTCGACCTCGGGCTGCTGGTGGGCGGCACAGCCGTGGGCCGTACGGCCCGACGGGCCGCCGGCCGCGTCCGGCCCGGCCTCGGGCACGCCGGCCTCCGCGAAGCCGTCGTCGGAGATCTCCTCGACGAGCACCTCCACGGTCTCGCCGACCCGCCGCTCGGCGCGCGCCGCGGTCAGCTGCTCGACCAGGTCGGCGATGCGGGCACGCCGGCGCTCGATGGCCCGCGGGGCGATCTTGCCGGGCAACCCGACGGCCTCGGTGCCTTCCTCGTCCGAGTAGCCGAACACGCCGACCGCGTCGAGATCGGCCTGTTCTAGGAAGTCGGCCAGGATGTCGAGGTCCTCGGCCGTCTCGCCAGGAAAACCGACGATCACGTTGGAACGGGCGCCGAGCTCGGGCGCGAACGCCCGGCCCCGGCGCAGCAGGTCGAGGAAGTCGGCCGACCCACCGAACCGGCGCATCCGGCGCAGCACCGTCGGGCTCGCGTGCTGGAACGAGAGGTCCAGGTACGGCGCGACCCCTGGAGTGGTCAGCAGCACCTCGAGGAGGGATGGGCGCGTCTCCGCCGGCTGCAGGTACACCGTGCGGACGCGGACGATGCCGGGGGTCGCGGCGAGCTGGGGCAGCAGCTTCTCCAGGGCGCGCAGGTCGCCGAGGTCCTTGCCGTAGGAGGTGGAGTTCTCGCTGACGAGCACCAGCTCTCGGGCGCCCTGGGCGGCGAGCCACTCCGCCTCGGCGAGGATGTCCCCCGGCGCGCGGGAGACGTGCGAGCCGCGGAAGGACGGGATCGCGCAGAAGCTGCACCGTCGGTCGCAGCCGCTGGAGATCTTCAACGCCGCCACCGGGCCGCGTTCCAGTCGCCGCCGGACCACCACMGGCTTCGCCGGGGCAGCCGGGACGACCGCCGCCGAGGCACCCAGTGCGGCCGGGGCCGCGAGGGCCGCTGGAGCCCCCGAGGCCGTCGGAGCCGCCGGCGCGACGGTGGCGTGCCCCGGCACCACGACGTCGGCGGCGGCGGCGGCGCGGCCCCGCTCGACGGGCGTGATCGGCAGCAGGGTGCGCCGGTCGCGCGGGGTGTGGGCGGCCGGGCGCTCGCCGTCGAGCACGGCGCCCAGCCGCGCCGCGATGTCCGGATAGGCGTCGAAGCCGAGCACGGCGTCGGCCTCGGGCAGGCTCTGGGCGAGTTCGGCGCCGTAGCGCTCGGCGAGGCAGCCGACCGCGACCACGGCCTTCGGGCCCGGACCGGCGGCGTCGGGCGCGGTGCGCAGGCCGTCGGCGGCGAGCAGGGCGTCGATCGAGTCCTTCTTGGCGACGTCGACGAAGCCGCAGGTGTTCACGAGCACCGCGTCGGCCTCGGCGGCGTCGTCGACCAGCTGCCAGCCGCCGTCGGCGAGCCTGGCCGCGAGTTCCTCGGAGTCCACCTCGTTGCGCGAACAACCCAGAGTGACGAGCGCGACACGACGACCCTGACCAGCGGACACCACGTCAGGCTACCGGGCTACGGCTCGCGGGCGCGTCGCGCCGGCCGCCGGGCCACGAAGTGAGTGCTCCCGCCGGATACGGACGTGGTCCTGGGCACCCCGGGCTCCCCGGGCATCTCAGTTGCTCCGCCCCGCCGCGGGAGCGGCGCCGTCGACCGTGCAGTCACCCGAGCCGCCGAGCGCCACCAGCACCGTCACGACCTGCCCAGGCGCGCCCATCGTGCCCAGCTTGTGGCCGTTGCAGGACAGGTCCATCGCGCCCGCGTTGCCCATCTTGACCCGCAGCGCCTTGGCCGTGAGCGTCCTGGTGTCGCCCTTGGCCAGGATCTGGCGCAGCACGACGTGGTTGCTGTCGTCGCTGACCTCCAGCCAGCTCTGCGCGCTCACCGCCTCGAGCCGCAGGTTCACCTCGGTCGGCGGGGCCGTCGACGGTGGGGCGGCGCCAGGCGCCGCGCCCGGCGAGGCGGCCGCCGACGGGCTGGGCGCCCCGGTCACGGCCGTGGGCGTCGGCCCGTCATGCCGCGACGAGCCCGGAATCAGGAAGGCGACCAGGGCCAGCAGGCAGAGCACCGCGGCGGAGACGACCATGGCGGTGCCCCAGTGTCGGCCACCACGACGTCCCTCGCCGTGGCGAAGTGGGTCGAACGAACTGGCCGACGACGGCGACGACGGCGACGGGATCCGCTCGTGATCGGCGTCGTAGGCGGCGACCAGGGGCTCCGGGTCGATCCCGAGTGTGCGGGCGATGCCGCGGATGTGACCGCGGGCGTAGACGGAGCCACCGACGCCGGAGAAGTCGTCCTGCTCCATCTGGCGGATCAGCGTCGCCCTGATCCGAGTGCGGGCACTGACCTCGTCGATCGACATCCCGGTGGCCGATCGGGCTCTGGCCAGCCGGGCACCGATGGTCGCGCCGTCGTCGGCGGCCTCCGGGGAGGCGACGCCGGCCGCCTCGTCGCTCTGGACATCCTCGTCCTCGGATGCCGCGTCCTCGGATGCCGCCAGGACCGGTTCCTCCGGGCGGACCTCCTCGGCCGCGGACGTCCCAGCCGACCCGTCGGCGGACCTGCCTGCAGGCCGGCCGTGCCCGTTCGGCGGGGACCCCGGGCCCTGCCGATCAGGCGGGGACCCCGGGTTGGGCCGATCCAGCAGGGATCCGGCCAGCGATCCAGCGGGCACCTCAGGCCTCGTCGGCCTCACGGGAGCCTCGGGCTCCGCCGGCTCGGCGGGAACCGCGCCGGCCGGGGGCGCCACCTGGGCTACCCGGCCAGTGCTCTCGACGGGGTCGGCGCTGAGGTCCCGATGCTGGTCGCGCGGTCCGTCGAAAGCCACCACGGGCGAACCTCCGCACGCATCCGACGCTGGCCGGCGCGGGCCGCGGCGCCGATGACCCGACATCGGGGGCCGCGTTGGGGGCGACGGCCGGCCAATGACGATCAACGGGCAGCGGGGGTGCCGGGCCAACGGCAATGAATAGACGTTGCCTGAGTTTACGATTCCACGCCGCGTGTCGAAACCCGTCGCCGCCCCCGAAGGGACCAACTGACCAACGTCAGCCACTCCGCAAGGTAACGAGAAGTCCTTCCAGCTCATCTGGCATCACCAGGACATCACGGGCCTTCGAGCCTTCACTCGGGCCGACGATCCCCCGGCTCTCCATCAGGTCCATGAGCCGGCCGGCCTTGGCGAAACCCACGCGCAGCTTGCGCTGCAGCATCGACGTCGAGCCGAACTGGGTGCTCACCACGAGCTCGACGGCCTGCAGGAACAGCTGCATGTCGTCGCCGATGTCCTCGTCGATGTCCTTGCGCGGGCCGGCCTCCTCCTCGAACACGTCCTCCCGGAACGCCGGCGGGGCCTGCTCCTTGGTGTGGTCGACGATCGCGGCGATCTCGTCCTCGGAGACGTAGGCGCCCTGGATGCGGGCCGGCTTGCTCGCCCCCATCGGCAGGAACAGCGCGTCGCCCAGGCCGACGAGCTTCTCGGCGCCGGCCTGGTCAAGGATGGTGCGGCTGTCGGCCAGGGACGCGGTGGCGAACGCCAGCCGCGACGGGACGTTGGCCTTGATCAGGCCGGTGACGACGTCGACCGACGGGCGTTGGGTCGCGAGCACCAGATGGATGCCGACGGCGCGGGCCATCGCGGTGATCCGACAGATCGCGTCCTCCACGTCCCGTGGGGCGACCATCATCAGGTCCGCGAGCTCGTCGACGATTGTCAGGATGTACGGGTACGGCGTGTAGACGCGCTCCGAGCCCGGCGGCGCGACGATCTCGCCGTTGCGCACCTTCCGGTTGAAGTCGTCCACATGGCGCACACCGTTGGCCGCGAGATCCTCGTAGCGGTTTTCCATCTCCTTCACGACCCACTGCAGCGCGTCCGACGCCTTTTTTGGATTCGTGATGATGGGGGTAATGAGGTGCGGAATACCCTGATAGCTGGTCAGCTCGACCCGCTTCGGGTCGACGAGCACCATCCGCACCTGGTCCGGCGTCGCACGCGCCAGCACGCTCGTGATGAGGGTGTTGATGCACGTCGACTTGCCGGCCCCCGTCGCGCCCGCGATGAGGATGTGCGGCATCTTCGCCAGGTTCGCCAGGACGTAGCCGCCCTCGATGTCCTTGCCGAGCCCGACCAGCAGCGGGTGCGGGTTGCCGGTGGCGTCGGCGCTGCGCAGGACGTCGCCGAGGGAGACCAGCTCACGGTCGGTGTTCGGGATCTCGACGCCGACCGCGCTCTTACCCGGGATCGGGCTGATGATCCGCACATCCGGGCTCTTCACCGCGTAGGCGATGTTCTTCGCCAGCTGGGTGATCCGCTCGACCTTGACGGCCGAGCCCAGCTCGACCTCATAGCGGGTCACCGTCGGGCCGCGGGTGAACCCGGTAACCCGGGCATCCACCTTGAACTGGGAGAAAACATCCGTGAGCGACGCGATCACCAGGTCGGTCGCGGCCGAGCGCAGCTTCGGCGGGGTGCCGGACTTCAGCAACGTCGGCGACGGAAGCACATAGTCACCCTCGACGGGCACCGGCACGAGGTGCTCGATCTCGTCGTCCGCCCCCGCGACCGAAGCGGCTCCGGCCGCGGAGCCGGCCCCACCGGCCGGCTTGCGCTGCCGCGGCGGGCGCCGCGCGGGCGCGGCCGGCTCCTCCACGTCGCCGTCGGGGCCGAGGTCCAGGCCAAGGTCGAGGTCGAGGATGTCGCCGGTGGCCACACCGGCGCCGTGCCCGGCCGGCGGTGGGACCCTCCGGCCCGCCGGGCCAGCGAACTCGGTGTCGACGTCGTACACGTCGCCAGCACCAACTCCGGTGCCAGCGGCGGCGGCGCCGATGTGACGGCGGCCCCTGCCCCGGCCGCGGCCCCCGGCCGGCGTGCTGCCCGCGAGCAGCTCGTCGGCGAGTCCGACCCGGCCCGACTCGCCGGGCAGCTCGTCGGCGTCGTCGAACTCGTCGATGTCGTCGCCGGGACCGCCGGCGCGGCGCGGGCCGCGGGCCGACGCCCCTCGCTGGCCGTCGCGGTCCTCCCGGACGCCGGCGGCCAGCCGGTCGACCAGGCCGCGGGCCAGCACCGGAACCTGCCGCAGCGGCGTCCGCGTGATCACCAGCACGCCGAAGAGCGCCAGCAGGATCAGCAGTGGCGCGGCGACATACGGCGTGACCGCGGCCGCCAGGGGCGAGGAGGCGATGAAGCCAGCGGTACCGCCCGCGGCGCGCAGTTTCTTCAATCCGCCGTCGAAGTCGGGGATGCCGCGCACCACGTGGTAGAAGCCGAGCGCGCCGAATGTCGTCGCGACCCAGCCGATGACCACCCGGCCGCGGCTGTCCGGGTCGGCCGGGGCTCGAACCAGTCGCCAGGAGGCGACGAACCCGATCACCGGCAGCAGCAGCGCCCCGGCACCGAACAGCAGCCGCAGCAGGGAGCTCAGCGCGGCGCCGACCGGCCCGGCGGCGTGGAACCACAACGCGGCCATCGTGAGGATCGCGCCGCCGAGCGTCGCGAGCCCCACACCGTCGCGCCGGTGCTCTGGTTCGATCCGCAGCTCTCGGCTGCCGCGGCGAATGTGCCGCAGCGAGGTACCGAACACGGTCGCGCCGGTCATCCATAGCCGGCCGACACCCCGGAGCAGCCACACGGTGATGGCGAGCGAGAGGGGCGTACGGGGGTTGGACGCACCGCGTGCGCGTCCACCGCCGCCGGAACCGCCCGACGGACGACTCGCGCCCGAACCACGGCCACGGGCAGGCCGGCTACCAGCGCCGGCGGCCCGGGACGTGGCCGATCCTTCCCGGGGTCGCGCGCCCGCCCCGGTCGTGCGTGTGGCCACGCGAGCACGTTACAAGCCCGGCCCAACCACTCCCGGCATCCCCGACCTTCCGGGCGCGCCGTGGAGCGGTCACAGCGCCGCTCACGCCGGCACCACAGATACGTCATATGCCGACAGTTGTTGGTCGGCAGTCACGATCGGCACGTCGAGACACTGGGCCTGGGCCACGATCAACCGATCGAACGGATCACGGTGATGATCAGGCAGGTCAGCTACCCGCAAGGTGTGATCATGCTCGATGGCAAGCGCCACGGTTCCGGATAGCCGAAGAAGCTCCGGAATGAACCGGTTGGGCGGCTTTGGGAGGGGCAGCTTCCCCAACCGGTACTTGATCGCGATCTCCCAGCTGCTCACGGCGGACAGCAGCAGCTCGTTGCGGATGTCAGCAAGCAGTTYCCGAGTGGTGTCGCTGAGCCGGCCAGGCTCAGCGACCATCCACAGCCAGGTCTGCGTGTCCACGAGAAAGCGGTTCACCGGTAGAAGAGATCCTCGACGTCCGCGGGAAGCGGTGCGTCGAAGTCATCGGGCACCGTGAACTGGCCCTCGGCGATACCCAGCCTGCGGACCCGCGGGCCAGGAAATGGAACGATCTTGGCAACGGGCTGGCCGCTGCGCAGGATGTCCACCTCCTGGCCGCCGTCCACCGCGCGCAGCAGTTCGGACAGCCGCGTCTTCGCCTCGTGCACGCCGACCTGGATCGCAGGCTTGGCCACAGGCTCCGGGATCCCGGGCTTAGTCATGGACTTAGTCTACCCGGGTTCACATCAAAGATCACCCAGCTTGGGGCGGCGACACGGTCCGGCTCAGACCTCGACGACGACGGGGACGATCATGGGGCGGCGGCGGTAGGTGTCGCTGACCCAGCGGCCGACGATGCGGCGGACGAGCTGCTGGAGAGCGCTCGCGTCGGTCATGCCCGAGCGCATGCCGTCGGCCAGGCCGTCCGCGACCATCTTGCGCACCTTCTCGAAGGCGGCCCTGTCGTCGGAGAAGCCACGGGCGACGAGATCCGGCCCGGCGATGACCTTGCCGGCGGCGGCGTCCACCACCGCGGTGATCGTGATGAAACCCTCCTCGCCGAGGATGCGCCGGTCCTTCAGGCTCGACTCGCCGACATCGCCGACGGCGCCGCCGTCGACGTAGACGTAGCCGCACGGCACGGCACCGGTGATCGACGCCTGGCCCTCGACGAGGTCGACGACCATGCCGTCCTCGGCAAGCACGATCCGCTCGGCGGGCAGGCCGGTCAGCTCGGCGAGCGCGGCGTGCGCTCGCAGATGCCGCCACTCGCCGTGGATCGGCATCATGTTCGACGGCCGGGTGGCGTTCAGGACGTAGAGCAGCTCGCCGGCGGCCGCGTGGCCGGAGGTGTGCACCTTGGCGACGCCCTTGTGGACGACCTTGGCGCCCCAGCGGGTCAGGCCGTTGATGACCCGGTAGACCGACTCCTCGTTGCCGGGGATGAGGCTGGAGGCGAGGACGACCGTGTCGCCGGCCTCGATCCGGATCGCATGGTCGCGGTTGGCCATCCGCGACAGCGCCGACAGCGGTTCGCCCTGCGAGCCGGTGCAGACCAGGCAGATGTTGCGGTCAGGCAGCGACTCGATGTCGCGGGCGTCGATGACCAGGCCGGGCGRCACCCGCAGCAGGCCCAGATCACGCGCGACGCCCATGTTGCGGATCATCGAGCGGCCGATGAAGCAGACCGAACGGCCGTGCGCCTCGGCGGCGTCGAGGACCTGTTGCACCCGGTGCACGTGGCTGGCGAAACTCGCGATGATGATCCGCTTGCCGGCCTCCCGGAACACCCCGTCGAGCACGGGGGCGATCTCCCGCTCCGACGTGACGAAGCCGGGTACCTCCGCGTTCGTCGAGTCGGACATCAGCAGGTCGATGCCCTCCAGGCCGAGGCGGGCGAACCCGCCGAGGTCGGTGAGCCGGCCGTCGAGCGGCAGCTGGTCCATCTTGAAGTCGCCGGTGTGCAGCACCAGCCCGGCGGCGGTGCGGATCGCGACCGCGACGGCGTCCGGGATCGAGTGGTTGACGGCGAGGAACTCGCACTCGAACGGGCCGAAGCCGTGCTTCTGCTCCTCGGTGATCTGCATGGTCACCGGCTTGATCCGGTGCTCCTGGAGCTTGGCGACCATGAGTGCCAGCGTCAGCCGGGTGCCGACCAGCGGAATGTCGGCTCGCTCGCGCAGCAGGTAGGGAACCGCGCCGATGTGATCCTCATGGGCGTGCGTGAGGATGATCGCCTCGATGTCGTCGAGACGGTCCCGGATCGCGGTGAAGTCCGGCAGGATCAGGTCGACGCCGGGCTGGTCGGTCTCCGGGAACAGCACGCCGCAGTCGACGATCAACAGCCGGCCGTCGTGCTCGAAGACAGTCATGTTCCGGCCGATTTCGCCGAGACCACCGAGCGGGATGATCCGTAGGCCCTCGACCGGCAGCGGCGGCGGGGCCCCGAGCCCCGGGTGCGGACGGCTCATGAGGCGTTCGCCCCCACAGGCGCGGCGGCGAACGCCGGCGCCGCGGGCGGCTCCAGCACCGCCGCGGCCAGGTCCAGGCGGAGCTGGTCGATCTCCGCGGCGGTGGCGTCGACCAGCGGCGGGCGAACCGGCCCAGCAGGCAGGCCTCGCAAGGTTAGAGCGGCCTTCGTTGTAATCACTCCCTGAGTTCGGAAGATGCCCTTGAAGATGGGCAGCAGGCCGTGGTGTATGCGTCGCGCGCTTATCAGATCGCCGGCATCGAAGGCCGCGATCATTGCTCTTAGGGCGGGTGTCCCGACGTGCGCGACCACGCTGACGAGGCCGACGGCACCGACCGAGAGCAGCGGCAGGGTGAGCGCGTCGTCGCCGGAGTAGTACGCCAGCGTCGAGTTCGCGATGACCCGCGAGGAGCTCTCCAGGTCGCCCTTCGCGTCCTTCACCGCAACGATGTTCGGGTGCTCGGCGAGCGCGAGCAGCGTCTCGCTGGCGACTGGCACGCCGGTCCGCCCCGGAATGTCGTAGATCATGACGGGCAGGCCGGTGGCGTCCGCGACCGTCCGGAAGTGCCGGGCGAGACCGGCCTGCGGCGGCTTGCTGTAGTAGGGCGTCACGACCAGCAGGCCATCCGCGCCAGCCCGCTCGGCGGCCCTGGCCAGCTCGGCGGTGTGCCGGGTGTCGTTGGTACCGACCCCCGCGATCACGGTGGCGCGGTCACCGACGGCCCCACGGACCACCCGGAGCAGCTGGTCCTTCTCCGCGTCCGAGGTGGTCGGCGACTCGCCAGTGGTGCCACTGATCACCAGACCGTCGTTGCCGGCGTCCACGAGGTGGGAGGCCAGCGCCGCGGCACCGTCGAGATCGAGAGCGCCGTCCGGGAGGAAGGGCGTCACCATCGCGGTGATCAGGCGCCCGAACGGCGCGGGGGGCAACACTGACATACCGGCCACGCTAGCTGGCACCTCCGACTTCCCTGCTTCCCCACCGATCCGCCATGAGGTGGTCGGCGCTGATCAGTACATCCGGCCCGGCCAGGCTCGGCAGGCGGATCCGCGGGGACCCCTCGCGTCCATCAACGCCAAAGCCAGCCGCCGCTCCGGCGCCGCGCCCGCGCACCGCCAGCGTCATTCTCCCGCCCAGAGCGCCGTCGCGCCCACGAGCCCGCCACCCGGGCGGCCGGCGCGCCCGAGTCAGCGCTGCTCGGAGGCACGCGACGCCCGGGGACCCAGGCGGCCGAAGACCAGCATGTTCCGGTCGAGGCGCTGCCACAGCTCGCGACGACCCAGGCGGGCCAGCGACCGACCGCCCACCACCGGGGACCTGCGTACCGAGACGCCAAGCCCGAAGTTCTTCGGCATGATCAACCGCCCGTTGCTTCTCGACTGTGCTGTCTCGACGGCCGCCGCGCGGTCCCAACGGCTGCGCTGTAACAGCAACCGCCGCGCCACACCGACAACCACGATCCGCCTACACCAAGATGCGCCGACGGTCACCGTGCCCGCGACATCGGCCATGGGTCTGCGATCAGGGTATCGGACGCCGCCACCGTGCGCGGCCCGTCGGCTCGCCCGGTAGGGCCGGCCCGGTCCGCGCGGCGCCGGAGCCGCTGGACCGTCCTGAGCGGAATCGGCGGGAAAGCGCCTAATGTGCGACCGTGTCCATCACTCTGACGGCCCTGTACCTGACGGAGCGCTGATGGTCGGCGTGGGCTCGCCCCCGGGAGGCGGTGCCGGGTCACGGGGCGCCGACGCGCTACGCCGCTGGCGGCGTCGGGACGACGCGGACGCGGCGCCGATCCTCGACCTGACCGACGTCCATGAGGTCACGACGGCGCTGCTCGTACCGCCGCCGGAGCTGCGCGGGGTGCGCCGCCGGGTCGTCGACCAGTTCACCCTGTTGTCCGCGAACCGGGCCAAGCTCGCACGCTCGATCAACTGGGGGCCGTTGGACGGCCTGCTGAACTCCGTCGTGCCACCGACCCGGCGACTCGACACCCGCGGCCGGCTGCCCGCCGAGGTCTCACTGCTGCTGCCGGTCTCGACGCTGCCCAAGCGGGCCCTGGTCGCGTTCAACCTCGCCGGCCCAGGTGGATCCGACGCCCATCTGGTGCCGTACACCACCTCGGTCGCGATCCAGGGATATGTCGTCGCCCTGCTGGCGGAGGAGATCGGTCACCTGCCGCCACCGGACGCCCGGCGCATGGTCGACGCGATCAGCCGGTTCCGGCCCGGCCGGCTCGCGGGCAACCGGCCACGCCTGATGCCGCAGCGCCGCCCCCTGGACGCGCTGACGGCCCGGCCGCTGTCGCTGCGCGCCCTTGGGGAGTATCTGGCCAGGGAGGCCGACCTGGCGGTGCCCGAGGCGACGCTGCACCGCTGGACCGGACTCGTCGAAGGGGCGCAGGGAGTGCTGCTCGCGGCGCTGGACGAGCCGTTCGACCCACTGTCCAGCGCCGACACGCTGCTGCTCGCGGCCGGCGAGCTGCGGCGCGACCCCGAGCTGCCCGACGACCCGACCGTCGAAGACGTCGAGCGGTATCTGACGGCGTTCGTCGACTGGGTCGACGAGCTGGCGGCCGCCGGCCCGCGGGCGGTGCCGGTGCTCTCGACGATCGCCGAGTACGGCCGGCGCTGGGAGGCGCTGGCGCAGGTCGCCGTCGACCCCTACCGCCCGTCACTGATCAAGATGACCGAGGAGCGGCGCGCGCTGCTGGTCCGCCACCCGCCCGCCCGGCAGTACACATCCCGGTGGCGATGGGTGACCGGGAGCCTGGCGATGACCAGTCCGATGGCCCTGGTCGACCTGGACCCAGGCGTGGGCAGCTACCACGTCAGCATCGGCACGGACGACAGCAGCATCGAGATCAGCCACCCGGTCGTCCTCGACCTCTACGACGACCCGGTCGAGCGGACCTACGTCGAGGACGTGCAGGACAACCGCGAGGTGTACGCGTACTACACGACCGACGTGCGCCGACCGAGCCGAGCGCGCCTGGCGGTCGGCCTGTCGGTATCGCCGGACGTCTCCCGGGTGACCGTCGCCATCAGCGTCCTCATGGCGCTGGCGGTGGGCCTCGCGGCGCTGCCGGTCGAGCTCGGCCCGGACGCGGTGGCGGTCATCGCCGTCCCGTCGTCGTTCGCCGCGACGATCCTGCTCACCCGCGAGCGCAGCAGTCTCGCCGCCTGGGTGCTCGGACCGCTCAAGGCCACCCTGCTCGCGTTGCTGGTGGCGCTCGCCGTTCTTTCCGGCCTGCGCGCCCTCGGCTGGCACCAGCCCGCCGACTCGGCGGGTACCGCGGTCACGCCCGGAGCCCCTGCCGGATCGGCGAACGGGGTCCCTGCCGGATCGGCGAAGTGGTCAGCGGCGACGCCCCTGACCGGTCGGCCTGACTGACCAAGCCGAAGAGGCGCCCGGGCGAGACGGTTGTGCTCTCGCCCGGGCGCCTCGGCCGGCGCGGCGCCGAACGCGTCGGCGCCGCGGGCCGGCTGACTACTGCTGGCCGCCCGGCCAGCCGCCCTGCGGCGGCTGCTGCTGCCAACCGCCCTGCGGCGGCTGGGGCTGCTGCTGCCAGCCGCCCTGCGGCTGCCCCTGCGGGGGCTGCTGCCAACCGCCCTGCGGGGGCTGCTGCTGCCACGTTCCCGGCGGGACCTGCTGCTGCCCCTGCGGCCACTGACCGGGCTGCGTGCCCTGCGGCCACCCCTGCGGCTGGCCGTACGGCGGCTGGGGGCCACCCGCCGGCGTGGTGTCGCCGCTGCGGAACCGAAGGAAGGCGAACACGGTGAGCGCGATGGCGGCGATCAGGCCGAGGTAGGTCCCCGCCCGCGCGCCGGCCTCGATCGACCCGCCGAACAGGGAGGCGTCCCCGTCGTCGGGCCGGTCGTAGGTCACCCAGCGGAGCAGGATCAGCACCACCGCGAGCCCACCGGCGCCGACGAACGCCAGCGCCGGCTGGACCGGGCCGAGCGTGGGCACCCGGAACCCGGCGAACACCTGCGCGGCGACGAGCCCGGCGACGGCCAGGCAGAGCAGGACGGAGAACCAGGCGGCGAACCCCATGTTCCAGGCGTTCGCGCTGGCGCTCGCGCTACCGAACTTCACGCCGTACCAAGGCAGGAAGCTGAAGATGAACATGAGGAGGCCAGCCCCCATGACCCCGATGTCGCCGGTCGCGAGGTCGCGACCTCCGATTCTTGGCATGACGCAACCCTTCTTCTCCGGACGCCTACGGCTCCGGAAGATCATGGCGTATCCGCTTCGGCTCGCTGGCCAGCCCCCGCGACCGAGTACGGCCGCAACAGCGATCCCCACCAGGATCTCTACCGATGAACAAGATGAACAGAAACGGCGCTGCCAGACGTTCGTCCGGGCAAGCTACACCCGAATGGGAGATTTGTCGTCTTCTAGTGCCTGCCGGTTGACGGGCCGTTACGCCGCAGACGTGCCCATCGGCGGCGCTTCACCCGTTCGGGCCGCCCCCGGCTGTCGCTCTTCCGACAAGATCCCGCGGACGCCGCGGGCGATTTCCAGGTCCTCACGAGCGGCGACCACGAAGGTGCGGACGGATGCCCCGGCGGCCGTGAGGTCGGTGTCCTCGCTGGCGGCCGGATCGTGCTCCGCGTTGCGGACCGGGTCGACGGCGACGCCGAGGAAGGCGAGGCCGTCGGCCGCGGCGGCACGGACCTGGGCCGAGCGCTCACCGACGCCGCCGGTGAACACGAGGGCGTCCAGGCCCCCGAGCGAGGCCGCCATCGCCGCGATCCCGGCGCGCAGCCGGCGCAGGTAGACCGCCAAGGCCAGCCCGGCGTCCTCCTCGCCGCGACCGGCCCGCTCGACGACGGCGCGCATGTCCGAGGTGCCGGCGAGCGCGGCCAGCCCGGAGGCGTGAAAGAGCGCCTCAGTGAGATCCCTGGCGCTCATCCCCACCGACGTCTGGAGCCACAGCAGCAGCCCCGGGTCGACGTCGCCGGACCGGGTGGCCATGACCAGCCCCTCCAGCGGCGTGAACCCCATGGTCGTGTCGACGCTCGCCCCGTCGCGGACGGCCGCGAGCGACGCGCCCGACCCGAGGTGGCAGGTGACGACGCGACGGGCGCCCGCGGCGCCGGCGACGCTCCCGGCGGTCACGGCGCCCGCGGGGGTCACGACGGCCACGAGCTCGGCCGCGCGGCGGGACGCGTAGGCGTGCGAAAGCCCGTGAAAGCCGTAGCGGCGGATGCCGTACCGCTCCCGCCAGACCGCCGGCACCGCGTAGGTGGCGGCGGCCGGCGGCAGGGTGGCGTGGAACGCGGTGTCGAAGCACGCGACCTGGACGGCGTCCGGCAGCACCTCGCGCACCGCGTCGAGCGCGGCCAGTGCCGCCGGCTGATGCAGCGGCGCGAGCGCCGTCAGCTCGGCCAGGCGCGCGGCCACCGCGTCGTCGACGCGGACCGGCGCGACGAACGCGGTGCCGCCGTGCACGATCCGGTGGCCGACGGCGACCGGGCCCATGGCCGCCTCGGCCCGCTCGGCTCGTTCGGCTCGCTCGGCGCTCCGCCGGGCGAGCAGCTCGCCGACCGCCGCGCGCAACTCCGCCAGGTCGACGCGGCCGGCGGGAGCGGCCAGCTCGCGCGCGCCGAGCAGCGTCTCGTCCGGCGCGACGAGCGCGAGCTTGAGCGTCGCCGAGCCCGCATTGACCACCAGCACGTCCACGGCGCCGCCCGTCTCGGTCAGTAGGGCCAGATCAGCACGGCCAGATCAGTACGGCCAGACCCAGTCGCGGATCTCGGGCGGGTCCTCGCCGTGCTGGCGGGTGTAGGCGCGGACCCGCAGCCGCTCGTCGACCATCGCCTGGCGGACGTGCGCGGCCCGCGCGCCCAGCGACGGCACCCGGTCGATCACGTCGGCGACCAGGTGGAAGCGGTCGAGGCCGTTCATCATCACCATGTCGAACGGCGTCGTGGTGGTTCCCTCCTCGATGTAGCCGCGGACATGGATGTTGTGGTGGTTGGTCCGCCGGTAGGTCAGCCGGTGGATCAGCCACGGGTACCCGTGGTAGGCGAAGATGACCGGCCGGTCGGGAGTGAAGAGCGCGTCGAACCGGGCGTCGGAGATGCCGTGCGGATGCTCGCTCTCGCTCTGCAGGGCCATCAGGTCGACGACGTTCACCACCCGGACCCGCAGCCAGGGGATGTGGCGGCGCAGCAGGTCCACGGCGGCCAGCGTCTCGAGCGTCGGCACGTCGCCGGCGCACGCCATCACCACATCCGGAAGCCCGTCACCGGCGCCGGGGCCGCCATCGGCGCTGTCCTGGTCGTTGCTGGCGAAGTCCCAGATGCCCAGGCCGCGGGTGCAGTGGGCGATCGCCTGCTCCATGGTCAGGTAGTTCAGCGCCGGCTGCTTGCCGGCGACGATCACGTTGATGTAGTCCCTGCTGCGCAGGCAGTGGTCGGCGACCGACAGCAGCGTGTTCGTGTCCGGCGGCAGGTAGACCCTGACGACCTCCGCCTTCTTGTTCACGACGTGGTCGATGAAGCCGGGGTCCTGGTGGGAGAAGCCGTTGTGGTCCTGGCGCCAGACATGGCTGGTGAGCAGGTAGTTGAGCGACGCGATCGGGCGGCGCCACGGGATCTCGCGGGTCGTCTTCAGCCACTTCGCGTGCTGGTTGACCATCGAGTCGACGATGTGGATGAACGCCTCGTAGCAGGAGAAGAGGCCGTGCCGGCCGGTGAGCAGGTAGCCCTCCAGCCAGCCCTGGCACAGGTGCTCGGAGAGCACCTCCATCACCCGGCCGGCCCGGGCGAGGTGCTCGTCGGTCGGCAGGATCTCGCCCTCCCAGACCCGGTCGGTGACGTCGAAGACGGCGCCGAGCCGGTTCGAGGCGGTCTCGTCGGGGCCCATCAGGCGAAACGTGCTCGGGTTGTCCCGGATGAGGTCGCGCAGCAGCTGGCCGAGCACGGTCGTCGCCGAGGTCGACGACGTGCCGGGCGCCGGCACGTCGACGGCGTACTCGCGGAAGTCGGGCAGGGCGAGGTCGCGCAGCAGCTCGCCGCCGTTGGCGTGTGGGCTGGCGCTCATCCGCCGCCGCCCCGCCGGCGCGAGCGCCGCCAGCTCAGGGCGCGGCCGGCCGGTGGCGTCGAACAGCTCCTCGGGCCGGTAGCCGCGCATCCAGTCGGCGAGCTCGTCGATCCGGTCCGGGTGGTCCCGCACGTCGGTGATGGGCACCTGGTGCGCGCGCCAGGTGCCCTCGACGGGCAGGCCGCCGACCGTACGCGGCCCGGTCCAGCCCTTCGGGGTACGAAGCACCACCATCGGCCAGGCTGGCCGGACCACGTCCCTGCCCGCGGCCAGCGCCGCCCTGGCCTCCTCCTGGATCCTGGCGATCTCGTCGAACGCCTCGTCCAGGACGGCGGCGAGCCGGCGGTGCGCCTCGGCCGGGTCATCGTCGGCGCCGGCGGTGACGTGCAGCGGCGCGTAGCCGTAGCCGCGCATCAACGCGTCCAGCTCGGCCTCGGGGATGCGGGCGAGCACGGTCGCCTGCGCGATCTTGTAGCCGTTGAGGTGCAGGATCGGCAGGACCGCGCCGTCGCGGGCCGGGTCGAGGAACTTGTTCGAGTGCCAGCTGGCCGCGAGCGGGCCGGTCTCGGCCTCGCCGTCCCCGACGACGCAGGCGACCACCAGGTCGGGGTTGTCGAAGGCGGCGCCATAGGCGTGCGCCAGGGCGTAGCCCAGCTCGCCGCCCTCGTGGATCGAACCGGGCGTCTCCGGGGCGACGTGGCTGGGAATTCCGCCCGGGAACGAGAACTGCCGGAACAGCCGGCGCAGCCCGGCCTCGTCCTGGCTGATCGTCGGGTAGACCTCGGAGTAGGTGCCCTCGAGGTACGCGTTCGCGACGATGCCGGGGCCGCCGTGCCCAGGACCGATGACGTACATCATGTCCAGGTCGCGCTCTTTGATCACCCGGTTGAGGTGCGCGTAGACCAGGTTGAGGCCCGGGGTGGTGCCCCAGTGGCCGAGCAGGCGCGGCTTGATGTGCTCCCGCTGGAGCGGCTCCCGCAGCAGCGGGTTGTCCAGCAGGTAGATCTGCCCGACGGACAGGTAGTTCGCCGCCCGCCAGTAAGCGTCGAGCAGCGCCACCTCCTCATCCGTGAGCGGCGCCGACCCGCCGACGCTCGGGCGCGTCGGCGGGTCGGCGATGGGCTCGGCTGGCCGGGAGGTGGCGAGGTCCGCGGCACCGGTCATCGGCTGGCTCTTTCCTGTCGAGGCCGGTTATCGGGCTGGCTGGGACGGGTGACGCCCGTCAGGACGCGCGCCGTCCCAGCCAGCCCGGCTGGCTCGGCGGGCGCACAGGTTCATTCGACCACTCCCCCGTGGCGCCGAGGACATGTCCACCTACCTCAGCCGTCATGACCTCAGTCTCTAGGAGTGTGACCCGGCAGGCCTGTAGTGCCACCGGTCGGAGTCCCGTGCGTGCCTCGCGAGGACGGTGTCGCGGACCCCTGGGAGCCACGGACCCCAGAGAGCCACGGGCTTCTAGGGAGCGGAGTCGACCACCTCGGTCGTCACCGCCGTGTAGGCGAGAGTGGCGCCCTTGGGCAGGCGGATCTTCGCGTCGTCAACCAGGACAACCTCCCGCTCGCCGATGTACTCACCCGTCGCCGGATCAAAGATGATCTCCTGGCGGACCTCGGGATCCTCATCGCGACCGACCGCGACGCCGTCCTTGCCGGCCAGGTTCGCGGCATGATCCGTGACCGCGACGCCGGGGATGCCACTCGCCGCGCGGAACAGGGCGGCACGAAGGTCCGCCGGCACGAATCCGCCTCGCAGCAGGTCCGCGATGAAGACCAACGCCTCGCCGTCCTTCGACTTACCCTGGCCCGCCGAGTCGTGGTAGATCCGGCCGAGAAGCTGGTCCGGGTCACGAGGCAGGCCGGCGATGAACTCCGGCGTCGGGGTCTGCCAGCTGGGGGTGACGGGCCCGTGGAACGCGCCGCCGGCCGCGCGGACCAGCTCGGTCGGGGGCTGGGGGAGCGGCGTCGCCCGCGGCACGCCGTTCTTGTCCAGCCGCCACTCCATCCCGCCGGGAACGGTCCTGCGCAGGACCCACGGCTTCGCCGGGTCGCCCGGGATCCAGGTCTCGTTGACTTCGTCGCCCTGCCAGCTGAGCTGCTTGCCGGGCCCTTCGTCCACGAAGAAGACGTCCCTGCCCCGGTTCGTGATCTTCCGATACTGGGACGGGCCGACCGGCGGGTCGGGCGTCGCCGCCGAGCTGGCCGCTGCCTGCTCCAGCAGCGAGGCGGCCTCGGCCGTGGCCCCGGCCGTGCCGTCCACGGTCAGCGTGTCGACGGCGAACAGGCCGCCTGCAACGATCACCGCCGCGGCCGCGACCGCGACGGCCCGGCGTGCCGTGACCCGAGGGCGGCGGCGGGCCTTCCCGGCGTTCCGCGCGGGGCGGCCCTCCTGGTGAGAGCTGGGGGCCGGGGCGGTCCCGTCGCCAGCCAACGCCGCGCGGTCCAGGAGGCGCCGGCGGGCGTCGGCGAGCCGGTCAGGGCCGGGCTCCCCCACGTCGTCCCACAGCAGCGCCAGTGATGCCAGCTCGGCGCGGGCAGCCACCTCGTCCGAGGCCGGCTCGTTCCGTGGGCGCGCGAGGCGCCTCCCGCCCTCGTCTGTCCGCTCGTGCCCCTCGCGGCCGGTCATCCGGCCATCCGCGGGCAGCCAGTCATGCATGGTGGCCCTCCTCGATCGGGCGCGGGTCGCCGGCGCCAAGGGTGGCGCGCAGGCGACGCCGCGCGCGGTTCAGGCGTGAGCGCACCGTGCCGACCGGGACGCCGACGGCCTCGGCGATCTCCGCATAGGAGAACGCGGCCCAGGCGAACAACAGCAGCACGTCCCGGTCCTCGGCGGACAGCTCGGCCATGGCCGCCGCGACGGCTCTCTTCGACGCCTGAGCGTCCACCCGTTCCAGGGCACGCTCGATCCCGTCTTCGGCCAAGGTGTCCGCGCCGGCGCGGCCATAGGCTCGCAGCCTGCGCTCCTCGTCCCGGCGGTGCCGGCCGAGGAGGTTGGAGGCAATGCCGTACAGCCAGGGCCGGGCATCGGCCCTGGTGACGTCGTAGCTCCCCCGGCGCTCGAAGGCGACCAGGAAGGTCGACGCCACCAGGTCATCCGCGATCTGCTGGCCCGCCCTGCGGGCGAGGTAGCGGTGGATCGCCGGGGCGTGCCGGTCGAACAGCTCGGCGAAGTCCGCCGGCACGTCGACCGAACGCGCGACGACCTGCGCGTCGGTCGCCGTCCGCTCCCGCTCGGCGCCGGCCGGCCGTTCCGGACCGGCCACCGCCTCGCGGGCTCCCGCCGCTCGGCCGGGCCGGGCGGGCCAGCCGCCCACGACGGCCGCGACATCTGCTCTGGCCCCGGTGTCTGCGCTCACATAGCTACTTGCCCGTTACGCCCCTTCGGGTTCACGGCGACGGGCGCCCCTTCCGAATCACGGGGCAGCGGGCAGGCGGCGACTATCCCTCGGAAACGAGCGGGCTGGAGGCGATCTCGGTGCCGTCGTCGAGCGCGGAGAGGCGGAAGTCCGCGAACACGTTCGGCGCGACCTCCCGCAGCGCCCGCAGGACCGCGACGGCGAGCTCGCGGATCTCGACGTCCGCGGACTCGCTGGCGCGCATCGCGATGAAGTGCCGCCAGGCGCGGTAGTTGCCGGTGACGACGATCCTGGTCTCGGTGGCGTTCGGCAGCACCGCACGGGCGGCCTGCCGGGCCTGCTTGCGCCGCGACGTGGGCGCCGCGACCTCGGCGAAGTGCTTCTCCAGGCCTTCCAGCAGCTTCGAGTAGGCGGCCAGGGACGCGGCCGTCGCCTCCTCGAAGATCGCGTGCAGCTCCGGGTCGGCGGCGATCACGTCCGGCTCGACCATCTCGGCGTCCCGCTCGGGCACGTAGCGCTGGGAGAGCTGGCTGTAGGAGAAGTGCCGGTGGCGGACCAGCTCGTGGGTGAGGCTGCGGGAGATGCCGGTGAAGTAGAGCGTGACGGTGCCGTGCTCGAGCACCGACAGGTGGCCCACCTCGAGGATGTGCCGCAGGTAGCCGGCGTTCGTCGCGGTCGCCGGGTTCGGCTTGCTCCAGCTCTGGTAGCAGGCCCGGCCCGCGAACTCGGCCAGCGCCTGGCCGCCGTCGGCGTCGGTCTCCCACGGCACGTCGGCCGGCGGGAGGAACTCCGTCCGCGCGATCACCTGAACTCGCACTGCCACCTCCACGACCGACCCACCCGTTGCCGATCCACCGTAACCGCCGCCTACGACACCCGGACCCGGGCCCGGACCAGTACGCGGACCTGTAACCGGTACCTGGTCGGACCGGGCCGAGGGAGGCAATGCGTCAGGGCGTCCAGGTCTCCGGGTCGGCGGGGGCCTGGTCGCCGGTGGCCATGTCCTTGACCTCGTGGTCGCGGCCGTCCTCGAACGGGGGGAACCACACCGCGCCGATGCCCTTGCGGGAGGCGTAGCGGATCTGCTTGGCGAGCTTGTCGGCCTGGTGGTAGGTCTCCACCTTCAGGCCGCGGGCACGCAGCCGGGCGGCCGTCGCGACCGCGGCGCGCCGGCGCTCGTCGCTCGGGATGACGACCAGGACGTCCGCGGGGCTCGCCGGGCCGGGCGTGATCAGGCCCTCGGCGACGAGCTTGGCGAAGATCCGCGTGAGGCCGATGGAGATGCCGACGCCGGGCAGGCTGCGCCGGATGAACGAGCCAGCCAGGTCGTCGTAGCGGCCGCCGGAGCAGATGCTGCCGAAGCCGGGCCAGTCGACGAACTTCGCCTCGTAGACCGTGCCCGTGTAGTAGTCCAGCCCGCGGGCGATCGACAGGTCGGCGACGACGCTGCCCGCCGGCAGGTCGGCGAGCTCGTCGAGGACGAACGACAGCTCGTCCAGGCCCTCGGAGAGCAGGTCGGACTTGACGCCCAGCCGGCCGACCGCCTCGATGACGCCGGCCGACCCGTCGGCCTTGACCGCCGCCAGGTCGAGCACCGCGCGGGCCTGCGTGGCGGACAGGCCCACCGTCCCGACGAGCAGCTTCTCGACGCCGTCCGCGCCGATCTTGTCGAGCTTGTCCGCGACCCGGATCACCGCCACCGGGTCGTCGATCCCGAGGCCCTCGTAGAAGCCCTGCAGCAGCTTGCGGTTGTTGACGTTCAGCGTCCAGGCCGGCACCCCGAGGTCGGTGAGCACCTCGTGGACGATGCGCGGCAGCTCGGCGTCGAAGTAGAGCGGCACCTGGTCGACGTTGATGACGTCGATGTCGCACTGGGTGAACTCGCGGAACCGGCCCTCCTGCGGCCGCTCGCCTCGCCAGACCCGCTGGATCTGGTAGCGGCGGAACGGGAAGGCCAGCTCGTTGAAGTGCGCGGCGACGTAGCGGGCGAACGGCACCGTCAGGTCGAAGTGCAGCCCCAGCCGGCCGCTGTCGTCGCCCGTCTCGGCCTGCAGCCGGCGCAGCGCGTAGACCTCCTGGGAGGTCTCGCCCTTCGCGGCGAGCACGTCGAGCGACTCGACCGACGGCGTCTCGACCGAGCAGAAGCCGTAGCGCTCGAAGGTCGCGCGGATCCGGTMGAGCCAGTTCTGCTCCACGGCCCGCACGCCGGGCAGCCATTCGGGGAAGCCACTGATCGGGACGGGCCTGACGATCGGGACATCGCTCATCGCGGCGGAACCTGACCTCTCACATCGACTCGGATGGGTGGGAGACGACACACGGCATGGATCGCCGTGGTCGATCACCGATGTCGGGAGAGGTACACGCTGCGCACTCTACCGGTTGCCGATGATCAGTCACGGGTCGAGCCACGGCGACGGGACGCCAACGGACGGTCGACGGGCGGTGGCCGGGAGTCCCTGTCAACGTCGCGCACCCGACGGCTGGCCACATGTGGTCCCGAAGCGGATAGGTTTCTGGCCGTGCGCGCACGACGAGGGGGCTCATCCGGGCTGTCCGGTATGTCCGGCGACGGCACGGTGTTCGGCATCGACCTCGGCACCACGTTCAGCTGCCTGGCCCGGGTCTCCCCCGCCGGCGAGGCAGAGATCGTGCCGCTGCTCGACGGCTCGATGACCCTGCCCAGCGTCGTGCTGTTCGTCGGCCCCGACGACTACATCACCGGCGAGACCGCCCGCCAGCTCTCCCGCGCGCGGCCGGACGACGTGTGCTCGCTGGTCAAGCGGAAGATGGGCGAGGGCGACTGGCGGTTCGTGCCGGCCACAGCGCCGCCGGGAACGGCCTGGTCCGCCCCGGCGATCAGCGGCCTCATCCTGGCGGCGCTGATCTCGGACGCGGAGCTCACCGGCGGCGAGCCGGTCCGCGACGTCGTCATCACCGTCCCGGCCTACTTCGGCGACGAGGAACGGCGGGCCACGGTGCTCGCCGGCGAGTACGCCGGGCTGAACGTCATCGACGTCATCAACGAGCCGACCGCCGCCGCGCTCTCCTATGGTTTCGCCCGTTTCGAGGTCGGCAACCGGCGCACCCTCGCGGGTCCCGGCGCCGCCGACGAGGAGGTCGCGCTCGTCTACGACCTGGGCGGTGGCACGTTCGACGTGACGATCGTCGAGCTCGCCGACCGCCGGGTCTCCGTCGTCGCGATCGACGGCGACCACCAGCTCGGCGGCGCCGACTGGGACGAGAAGCTGGTGCTGCACCTGGCGGACGCGTTCGCCGCCGCGCACCCGTCACTGCCCGACCTGCTCGACGACGGCGAGGCCACGCAGACGCTGACGCTCGCCGCCGAACGCGCCCGCCGCGAGCTCACCGACAGCACGGCCACGACCGCGCGGATCGAGCACGCCGGCGCGAAGCTCGACGTCGAGCTGACCCGCGCCGAGCTCGAGCGGCTGACCGGGGGCCTGCTCGACCGCACGATCACCCTCACGAAGGCCGCGGTCGAGGCCGCGCGGGCCCGCGGGGTGCGTGGCGTCGACCGGGTGCTGCTCGTCGGTGGCGCCTCGCGGATGCCGGCGGTGGGCCGGCGGCTGTCGGAGGAGTTCGGCGTCCCGGTCGAGCTCTCCGACCCCGACCTGGCGGTCGCGCGGGGTGCCGCCCTGTACGGCGAGAAGAAGGCGCTCGAACGCCTCGTCATCAACGACCTGGTGACCCGTGGCCAGCTGCCCGACGGCGCCGGCGTCGACGCCGCCGACCAGGCCGACCTGGAGGCCGCCTGCGGCCGGCTGGCCGAGGCGCTGGGCCTGCCCGCAGCGCGGGTTCGCCGCACCGTCGAGGTGCAGGTCGTCAACGTCATCTCGCGCGGCTTCGGGGTGCTCGCGCTCGACCGGTTCGGCGACCACGGCGCGGTCTTCCTGGTGCACCGCAACGACCGGCTGCCGGTGATCGTGCGCCGGCCGTTCGGCACGGTGCGCGACGACCAGGACGCCGTCACCGTCTACGTCGTCGAGCAGGCGGGCGGCACCGAGTCCCGCCGGATCGAGGACAACAAGATCATTGCCGCGGCCGAGATCATCGGCATCCCGCCGGGCTACCCCGCCGGCACCGAGATCGAGATCACTTTCCGGATGGGCTTCGACGGGATGCTGGAGGTCACCGCCCGGCACGAGGGGCTGGCCGACCAGCCGCTGACCGTGCGGGTGGAGACGTCCGCGGCGCTGAGCCAGGCCGACGTCGCCAGGGAACGCGAACAGGTCGCGCGGGCACGGCGCTCCAGGGATGCCGGCCGGGCCGCCAAGCCCGGCGAGAAGCCCGGCGGCAGCCCCGACCCCGGCGGCCCGGGGCCGGGCTTCGGGCGCGGCGGACTCGGCGGTCCGCCGACCGGATGGACCTGACCATGCGGCCGTTCGACGCCAACGACTACCGCAGCCGGGTGCTCGCGCCCATCCACGCCCGGGGCGGCGCGGAGCACAGTGACCCGTTCGAGATCTACGACATACCGCTGGAAGACGTCGCCGCCCTCGACGACGCGGCCGTCACCGCCCGGATCGACGAGGTCTGGGCGTTCTGGCAGCGCAGCCGCGACCATCCCCGCTACCGGGGCGTCGTGCTCGCCCTGCTGGCCCGGCACAGCGAGCTCACGGAGGCGCTGAGGACCCGCGCGGCCCGCACGGAGCTCGCCGCGCGGGTGGCCCAGGCCAGGGCGGAACGCGAGGACGGTCGGTTCGCCGCCGTGGACGCGGCCGTGGCGCGGCTCGTCGAGCGGTTCGGCGGGCTGCCCGAGGACAAGATCCCGGGCCTGCGGAAGATCGCCAGGGACGCCGGCCTCGGCGACGACGAGTTCGAGCGGCGCATCGCGCGCCACCGCCGGGTCGGGGCCGGCGCGGCCGAGCGCACCACCCGGCGGCCGGTGCCGCCGGAGGTGCTCCGCCAGGTCCGCTCGGACCTCGACGAGCTGGGCCGGATCGTCGGCGAGGACCCGCCGCGCAGCCTGTTCGAGCTGCTCGGCGTGCCCCCGGGCACCGACCGGGACGCGATCCGCGCGATGCGCGACGAGGCCCTCGCCCGCAACCGCGCCCGCCGGCCCGACCGGCGCCGCGCCCTGCTGGACGACCTGCTCGCCGCCGTGACCAACCTGCTCGTCGACGGCGACCCCGAGGCGTACCTCGACGGGCTCGCCGCGGCGGCGGCCGACCTGCTGCGGCCGCGGCTGGCGGCCGCGGTGCTGGTCGAGGACCGGCTGCTGCCGGCCGACGCCGCCGCGCTGGTCACAGCCGCGCAGGCTGAGGGGCTCGACCCAGCCCGGGCGGCCGCGGTCGTGCGGGCGCTTGCCCGCGAGGCCGGCGTCGACGACGCGGGCGTCGCCACTCCGGCCGACAGCCGGGACACCCGGCGGGCCGATTCCCGCGCGGGACCCCGCGCCGGCGCGCGAACGACGCCGCCCGTGCTCACGACGCCCTCCGTGCCCCCGGCGCGAGGCGGGTCGGACGACTGGACGGGCGCCGACCCGCCACCCGACTGGCGCGACGCGCTCACCCTGGCCCGGACGGCGCTGGCGGCCGGTACGCCGATCGCGGCCAGCGACCAGCTCGCGCGCGCCCTGGAGATCGCCGGCAGCGCGCTGCCGCCGATCCGCTCGCTCGGCGACGAGATCGAGACGGCCATCCGGCGTGCCGGCGAGCGATGGGCGGAGCTGGCCCGGGCCGTCGCGGACCGACGCCTGGCGCAGGCCAGGCGGCTGGCCGCCGACCTCGCCAGGACCGGGCGGGACGTACCCGGTCCCGACGGGGCGGAGCTCACCACCGTGACCGAGGCCATCGAAGCCGGCCACCGCCGCGCCGACGAGCTGCTCGCGTCCGCGGCCACGACCGCGCCGGCCGAACGCGCCGCCCTGGCGCTCGCGGCGCTCGACCTCGTCGCGGACTCCGCCGAGGCGCGTGACCTGCTCGCCGAGAACCTCGCCCCGCCGACGGCGCTGGTCGTCATCCGCGGCTCGGGCGCCGTCGAGATCCGGTGGGCGCCGTCCGCAACGCCCGCGGCGCGCTACCGGGTCACCCGCGTCGGCGCCGACGGCGCGACCCGCACCGTCGGCATGACCGAGGCGACCTTCATCGAGGACGGCGGGGTCCCGGCCGGCGCCGAGCTACCGGGCTACGAGGTCCGCGCCGGCGTCGGCGGTGCCTGGTCGCGACCCGCCGTCTGGCCGACCCCCACCGGCGCGGCCGACGACCGGTCGCCGGGCGCGCTGACCGAACAGACCGGGAGTACGTCCGGCACGGCTGGCACGTCCGGCGCCGCCGCCGGCGCGCCGCCTGAGGCCGCGGACGACGACCGGACCCAGCTGATCGCGCGCACGCCCGCCGACGCCCTGGAGCCGGCGCGTGACCTCGCCATCGTCGCGGGCAGGCTGCGGTGGACCTGGCCGGACGGCTGCACCGAGGTCATCGTGACCTGGCGCCAGGACGCCCCGCCCATCGCCGCGAACGACCCGGTGGCCCAGTCCCGCAAGGTCACCAACACCCGCTACGAGCTCGACGGCGGCTTCACCCTGCCCGCCACGCGCCCCCTGCACGTCGCCGTCTTCGGCTGCCTGCGCGACCCCGCCGGCCGCCTCGTCGTCGCCTCGACCGCCTCCCCCGACGCGCGCCGCCACCTCCCGGCCCGCGACCGCCTCTGACCCGTCGGTAGGGCTAGAGATCGAGCAGGGGGTCCAGGCCGACGGTGAGGCCGGGGCGGGTCGGGATCTGGCGGAYGGCCAGCAGGACGCCTGGCATGAAGGACGTCCGGTCGAGGGAGTCGTGGCGGATGGTCAGGGTCTCGCCCGAGCCGCCGAGGAGAACCTCCTGATGGGCCACCAGGCCGCTGAGCCGGACCGCGTGTACCGGGACGCCGTCGACGGTGGCGCCGCGGGCGCCGTCCAGCGCGGTGGTGGTCGCGTCCGGCCCACCCGGGTGCAGACCCGCCTCGCGGCGGGCGGCGGCGACCAGCTCGGCGGTGCGCCGGGCGGTGCCGCTCGGCGCGTCGACCTTGTTCGGATGGTGCAGCTCGATGATCTCGACGGACTCGAAGAACCGGGCGGCCTGAGCGGCGAAACGCATCATGAGGACCGCCGCGATGCCGAAGTTCGGCGCCACCAGCACGCCGATCCCCGGGTTCGCCGCGAGCCAGCCCCGCACGGTCGCGAGGCGATCATCGTCGAACCCGGTGGTGCCGACCACCGCGTGCAGGCCGTTCTCCACGCACCAGCGCAGGTTGTCCATCACCGCGCCCGGGTGGGTGAAGTCGACGACCACCTCCGCCTTGGTCAGTGGCGAGCGGTCCTCGGCGGCGTCGACGGCGGCGACGAGCGCCAGGTCGTCGGCGGCCTCGACCGCCGCGCATACGGTCGCGCCCATCCGCCCGCGAGCCCCGAGCACACCCACATTGATCATTACCGGACCACCTGTCGCCCAGCGCGGGCGCATCCACGGGCCCGCCTCACCCCGTCAGCGTAGCGACCTGGCGGGGGAGCATCCGATCTTGCGCGCTAGGAGACCAGCGCGGTGAAGTCGTTGTCGTTCTTGAAGGGGCCGATGACGCCCAGGCCCCATGGCTGCGCGACGAGCTCGCCGGCGATCGCCTGGACCTCCTGGAGGGTCACCGCGTCCACCCGCTCGAGCACCTGGTCGACGGAGAGCAGCTCGCCGTGGACGAGCTCGCCCTTCCCAAGCCGGCTCATCCGCGAGCCGGTGTCCTCCAGCCCGAGGACGAGCGAGCCGCGGGTCTGGCCACGGGCCCGGTCGAGCTCGGCCGGGGTGATGCCGTGCTCCGCGATCCGGCGGACCTCGTCGCGGCAGATCTCCAGCACCTCGCGGGCCCGCTTGGGCGTGCAGCCGGCGTAAAGGCCGAACAGGCCGGCGTCGGCGAAGTGCGAGGCGAACGAGTAGACGGAGTAGGCGAGGCCCCGCTTCTCGCGCACCTCCTGGAACAGCCGCGAGCTCATGCCGCCGCCGAGCGCCGTCGAGAGCAGGCCGAGGGCGAACCGGCGCGGGTCCCGCCGGGACATCCCCGCGGTGCCGAGCACGACGTTGGCCTGCTCGGTCGGCCGGCGCGAGACCAGCAGACCGGGCTTGCCCGGGTAGCCGTAGGCGCCGCCGCGCGGCCCGGCGGCGTCCGCGGGGCCGGAGAGCTTCTCGGCGAACGCCTCGGCGACCAGCGCGAGCGTCCGGTCGTGGTCGATGTTGCCCGCGATCGCGACCACGAGGGCCGGYGGGGCGTAACGGGCGCGGTAGTAGTCGGCGATCGTGTCCCGGCCGAGCGACTCGATCGAGGCGATCGTGCCGAGCACCGGCCGGCCGAGCGACGACGAGCCGAGCACGGCCTCGGCGAAGACGTCGTGGACGACGTCGCCGGGGTCGTCCTCGTGCATGGCGATCTCCTCGAGGATCACGCCACGCTCGGCCTCGACGTCATCCGCGGTGATCAGCGAGTTCGCGACCATGTCGCACACGACGTCGATCGCCATCGGCAGGTCCTCGTCGAGGACCCGCGCGTAGTAGCAGGTGTACTCCTTGGCGGTGAAGGCGTTGAGGTCGCCGCCGACCGCCTCGACCGAGGCGCTGATGGCGAGCGCGTCCCGGCTCGGCGTGCCCTTGAACAGCAGATGCTCCAGGAAGTGCGAGCAGCCGGCCGTCGCCGGGTCCTCGTCTCGCGAGCCGACGCCCACCCAGATGCCCACCGCCGCGGACCGAACGCCGGGGATGTGCTCGGTAAGCACCCGCAGACCGCCGGGCAGGACCGTGCGCCGCACGGCCCCGGCCAGCAGCTGTTCGGTCGGCTGCCCGGAGAGCAGCGCCGCGGCCCGCGTGGGCGGGACCTGGGTCGTGTCGGTCTGCGTCACAGCCTCTACCTTGGTCACTCCGCTGGGTCCGGCGGGCCGTCCGCCCCTGCCGGCATGAGGATCATCCATCGAGCGAGCCCGACACGAAAGCAAAGCTCCTCATTCCGGGGGACATTCCGGAAGGAGAGGCGACATGGCCACCCGTGGCCGGTCCGCGGCTGCGGACCGGCGACGGGCAGGCGCACGGCGCGTCAATCTGTCACGCGCTGGCCGTGGCGTTCTCCTCGGCCGCGGGCGACAGGCTGATCTTGCCTCGGCTGTCGATCTCGGTGATCTCGACCTGCAGCTTCTGGCCGACGTTGAGCACGTCCTCGACCTTCTCGACCCGCTTGCCGCCGGAGAGCTGCTTGAGCTTGCTGACGTGCAGCAGCCCGTCCTTGCCCGGGGTGAGCGACACGAAGGCGCCGAAGTTCGTGATCTTCACGATCGTGCCGAGGTAGCGCTCGCCGATCTCGGGCATCTGCGGGTTGGCGATCGCGTTGATGGCACTGCGCGCCGTCTCCGCCGACGTACCGTCGGCCGCGCCGATGTAGATCGTGCCGTCGTCCTCGACGGTGATCTCGGCGCCGCTGTCGGCCTGGATCTGGTTGATCATCTTGCCCTTCGGGCCGATGACCTCGCCGATCTTGTCCACCGGGATCTTCACCGAGATGACCCGCGGGGCGTGCTCGGACATCTCGTCCGGCCCCTCGATGGCCTCGGCCATGACGTCCAGGATCGCGAACCGAGCGGCCCGGGCCTGCTGCAGCGCCCCCGCCAGCACGTTCGCCGGGATGCCGTCCAGCTTGGTGTCCAGCTGCAGCGCGGTGACGAAGTCCCGGGTGCCGGCGACCTTGAAGTCCATGTCGCCGTAGGCGTCCTCGGCCCCGAGGATGTCGGTCAGCGTGACGTAGCTGTCACCCTCGCGGATGAGGCCCATCGCGATGCCCGCGACCGGCGCCCGCAGCGGCACACCGGCGTTGAGCAGCGACAGCGTGCTCGCGCACACCGAGCCCATCGACGTCGAGCCGTTGGAGCTGAGCGCCTCGGAGACCTGGCGGATCGCGTAGGGGAACTCCTCGCGACTCGGCAGCACCGGCAGCAGCGCCCGCTCGGCGAGCGCGCCATGGCCGATCTCGCGGCGCTTCGGCGAGCCGACCCGACCGGTCTCGCCGGTCGAGTACGGCGGGAAGTTGTAGTTGTGCATGTAGCGCTTGGTGCGATCCGGGTTGAGCGTGTCGACGGTCTGCTCCATCCGGAGCATCGCCAGCGTGGTGACGCCCAGGATCTGGGTCTCGCCCCGCTCGAACAGCGCCGAGCCGTGCACCCGCGGCACGTAGTCGACCTCGGCCGACAGCGCGCGGATCTCGGTGGTGCTGCGGCCGTCGATGCGCAGGCCGTCCTCGACGACCCGCCTGCGGACCAGCTTCTTGGTCAGCGCGCGGTACGCCGCGCCGATCTCCTTGTCCCTGCCGTCGAACTGCGAGCCGACCTTCTCGACCGCGAGCGCCTTGACCCGGTCGAGCTCGTTCTCGCGCTCTTGCTTGCCGGCGATCCGCAGCGCCGCGGCGAGCTCGTCGCCGACGGCCGCGGTGAGCACCTCGAGCACGTCGTCGCCGTAGTCCAGGAACACCGGGTACTCGCGGACCGGCTTGGCCGCGGAGGCGGCCAGCTCGCGCTGGGCGCGGCACAGCTCGCGGATCGCGGGCTTGGCGGCCTCGAGGCCCGCCGCGACGATCTCCTCGGTCGGCGCCGGGGCGCCGCCCTCGACCAGCGCCACCGTGCCCGGCGTCGCCTCCGCCTCGACCATCATGATCGCGACGTCGGAGTCGTCCTCCAGGACGCGCCCGGCGACGACCATGTCGAAGGTCGCGCGGGCGAGCTCGGTGTGCGTCGGGAACGCCACCCACTGGCCGTCGACGTAGCCGACCCGGGTCGCGCCGACCGGGCCGGTGAACGGCAGGCCGGCGAGCAGCGTCGACGCGCTGGCCGCGTTGATCGCGACCACGTCGTAGAGCGTGTCCGGGTCGAGCGCGAGCACGGTCTCGACGACCTGGATCTCGTTGCGCAGGCCCTTGGCGAACGACGGGCGCAGCGGCCGGTCGATCAGCCGGCAGGTCAGGATCGCGTCCTCGCTGGGCCGGCCCTCGCGGCGGAAGAACGAGCCGGGAATGCGCCCGGCCGCGTACATCCGCTCCTCGACGTCGACCGTCAGCGGGAAGAAGTCCAGGTTCTCCTTGGGCTGCTTGCTGACCGTCGTTGCGGACAGCACCATCGTGTCGCCCAGGTAGGCGACCACGGAGCCCGCGGCCTGCTTGGCCAGCCGGCCGGTCTCGAACCGGATCGTCCGGGCGCCCAGCGGGGTGTTGACGACCGCCTCGGTCGCCGTTGTCGAGTCATCCACTCGTTTGTCCTCCATCCTCTTCGCCTGCCCGGTACGAGGCGTGGGGATGCCGGTGCTCAGTCGTCGCCCTCGGGATACCCGCTTCGGCCTGGTGGCCATGCGGGGCCCGGGAGTCACGACCGAGGACCGGCGACTCGCGCCGCCTCGAACCCGGTCAGGTCCTCCGCCACGTCGAGAGACCCTCCCTCGACGCCAGAGGGAGCGGCCCGATGGACCACTCCCTCTGCCCTGCTATCGGCGCAGACCCAGTCTTTCGATCAGCGCTCGGTACCGGCCGATGTCCGTCTTCTGCAGGTAGTTCAGCAGTCGACGGCGCCGCCCGACCAACAGGAGCAGGCCACGGCGGCTGTGGTGATCGTGCTTGTGCATCTTCAGGTGCTCGGTCAGGTCACTGATCCGTCGGGTCAGCATCGCGACCTGCACCTCGGGTGAGCCCGTGTCGTGCTCCACCGTCGCGTACTCGGTCATGAWCTTTTGCTTCACGTCGCTGGAAAGCGGCACGATCCACCTTCATCTTTCGTGCGGGGTGGCGCGCTCGGGGTCTTGGTCACCCGAGCAGAGCGGAGTTCCAAGTGCTGTGGGTCCCTCGTGGATCCCTCGTACCGAAGATCCCAGTGTGAGATCCCAGTGCGAGACCCCCGCGAGGAGTCCCCAGCGCTGAGAACACACCACTCCCGTCTTGACTACGCAGCCTATCAACTCCGGGGAACCGACCTGCTACCCAGCATCCCCACCGAGCCCTGGCCGTGCCCTGGCCCGAGTCCTCGCCGAGCCCCGACCGGGCTCAGCGTCCCCGGCCGGGTCAGGTGGAGGTGGTCGCGGTGCGGGTGGCCTCGACGTCCAGGGCTATCTGGTCGACGAGCTCCGCGACCGAGTCGAACTGGAGCGTCGGGCGCAGCAGCGTGACGAACTCGAAGGCCATGTACTCGCCATACAGGTCTTCGTCGAAGTCCAGCAGGAAGGCCTCCACCCGCCGGTCGCGGCCGGCGAAGGTCGGGTTCGTCCCGATCGAGATGGCCGCCGGCTGGCGCCGGCCCCGCCAGCAGGCGAACCCCGCGTACACGCCGTCGGCCGGGATGGCGGCCCACGGTGTCACCTGCAGGTTCGCCGTCGGGTAGCCGATCGTGCGCCCGCGCGCGTCACCGTGCACGACGACGCCTTCGACGCGGTGCAGCCGGCCGAGGCCGTGGGCCGCGCCGGCGACGTCACCCTCGGCGACCTGCGTGCGGATGTGGGTCGAGGACACCACCACCGCACCCTCGGGCTCGTCCTCGCTCAGCAACGACACACTTTCGACCTCGAAGCCGAGCTCGGCGCCGGAGCGGACGAGCGTGTCCATCTTGCCGGCGGCCCGGTGGCCGTAGGTGAAGTTCTGGCCGACGACGACCGCCCTGGCGCGCAGCGTCTCGGCGAGGATCTTCGCGGCGAACTCGTCCGCGGTCACCTCACTGAACTCCAGCGTGAACGGCTGGACGCACAGCGCGTCGATGCCGATGGCGGCGAGCAGCTCGGCCTTGAACTCCAGCGTGGTCAGCAGCGCGGGATGGCTGCCGGGGCGCACGACCTCGGCGGGATGCGGGTCGAAGGTGAGCACCAGCGACGGCACTCCCAGCGCCCTGGCCCGCTCGACGGCGAGCCCGATGATCTTACGGTGCCCCAGGTGCACGCCGTCGAAGAAGCCGATCGTGACGACGCCACCACGCCAATCGACGGGTGTGTTGTCCAGCCCTCGCCACCACCGCACGTCCGAAGCCTAGGGCATGCCCGCCCCAAGCCTTCGCGGGTGGGACGAACGCCATGATCACTTTCTGTCGCCACCGGCGTGGTTCACCACGCTGGTCAGACCCCCACTCAACATCGCCTCGGTCAAGGTCGACGCGTAGCCCCACAGCGCCACAAGGAAGATCGCCAGGACTGACCCGAAATCCGAACTCCGGGCCCTCGCAAGTTCGGATTTGAGCACAGTCCTGGCGATCTCCAACGGAAGAGACCGGGCGGATGCGGCCGGGAACCGCGCTCGGTGGATTCAGTGCGGTGAGCGATCTGCCACCGTCGATGCTTGCGGCGCGGGCGAGCGCGAGGGTGTCGAGCAGTCCTGCCGGCCCGGCTGCCCGTCGCGGAGCGGCACGGCCGCGACCTCAAGGATCGCTTGGATCCAGTCGGAGACTCGGGCCTGAACAGGCATCGACCCGACAGGGCCATCTGGCGACCGAGCCTGGGTCACCAAGGCAACACAGTCGAAGTCGGGACGAGGCGTGCGGCGTGCCTGTCTACGTGCCAGTACGCTCCCTGCGTGCCTACAGGTGATCTCCCAGACACAGGGCGGCATGTCCGGCCTGATGCGAATGGCGAGATGGCCTACTCGACATACAGGCTCGACGATGTCTGCGAAATAATCATGGGCCAAGCCCCTCGGGGAGAGGCCTACAATACGGAACTCGAGGGCTGGCCGCTGATCGCCGGCCCCGGCGATTTCGGGCTCGTCCGCCCCTCGCCGAAGAAGTTCACCAGGAAGGCGTCGAAGATCTCACGGCCCGGCGATGTGATCGTCGGGATTCGAGCATCGATCGGGTCCAGGGTTCTGGCCGACGGCGAGTACTGCCTTGGACGGGGTGTAGCCGCCCTGCGACCGCTCCCCGGCCTCCACTCCCAGTTTCTCTGGCACTGGCTGGGCCATAGCGCGGCGATGCTGGCCAGCAAGGGAAGAGGGGCCACGTTCAAGCAGCTCAGCCGGGAAGACATAGGCGAGCTGGAGATTTCCCTGCCCTCGGTCGAGGAACAGGACCGGCGCGCGAAGATCCTCGATCAGGCGGAAATACTGCTGGCACGGCGGCAGGAGGCGATCACTCTCTTCGACGACCTCGCGGCGGCAACCTTCATCGACATGTTCGGTGACCCGGCGTCAAACCCGCATGATTGGAACTCGTCGACCATCGGGCACGTCGCGGAGCAGGTGACCGACGGGGAGCATCTCACTCCGCGGAGAGAAGCGGAAGGAATCAAGCTGCTGTCCGCCCGCAACGTCCGAGACGGGTACATCGACTTCTCGAACGTCGACCACATCGGGCCCGAGGAGCACGCGCGAATCAGGCGGCGCTGCGATCCCCGCCGAGGGGATGTCTTGATATCCTGCTCGGGAACCATCGGCCGAGTGGCTCCGGTGGAGACAGACGAGCCCTTCTCCCTAGTTCGTAGCGCCGCACTGGTGAGACCGAGAATGTCTCTCGTCACGACGGACTACCTAGCCGGCTATCTCCGGACTCCGGCACTCAGGGCTCGCATGTTGCGGGCGGCACGGTCGTCGAGTCATGCGAATCTCTTTCAGGGTCCGCTGAGAAATCTTCCCGTTCTTTGCCCACCCATCGGGCTACAGGTCGAGTTCGGGCTGAGGATTCGAAGCATCGCACGTCTGCGGGGCGCCCACACCGCCCATCTCGCCAAACTCGAGGATCTCTTTTCCGCTCTCAGGTACCGCGCGTTCGAGGGAAAGCTGTAGAAGGGCAGTAGGGTAGACTCCAGCAGTCGATCACAGGCCGACATCGACAACGCGGAGCGGACGGATCGTGATCATCTACGCCATGACCTGACGGACTGAGGTTGGCGCGTCTGTGTGCCGGTAGGCTCCCTTCGTGCTTACAGGTGATCTACGAAGCAAGATCGATCGGGTCTGGGACGCGTTCTGGTCGGGTGGGATCTCCAACCCGCTGGAGGTCATCGAACAGATCACCTACCTGATGTTCATCCGCCGGCTCGACGACCTTGAGACTGGCAAGGAGAACCGGGCGAAGCGCACCAAGCGGCCCGCGGAGAACCTGCTGTACGCCGCGGAGGCGCAGGAGCTGCGCTGGAAGAACCTCAAGGCGCAGGGCAGCCCCGAGGCGACGTTCGCGCTGGTACGGGACAAGATCTTCCCCTGGCTGCGCCAGCTCGGCGGCGAGGGGTCGACCTACGCGCTGCACATGCGCGACGCCCGGTTCACGATCCCGACAGCGAACCTGCTGAGCAAGGTCATCGACATGCTCGACGAGGTCCTCGGCGACCAGCAACTGTTCGACGAGCGTGACACCAAGGGCGACCTCTACGAGTACATGCTCAGCAAAATCGCCACCGCTGGACAGAACGGCCAGTTCCGCACGCCGCGACACATCATCGAACTGATGGTGGCGATGACCGCTCCTGGACCCGGCGACACGATCTGCGACCCGGCCTGCGGCACCGCGGGCTTCCTCGTCGCAAGCGCGGCCTACCTGCAGCGGACCCACGGCGACTCGCTGCTCGACCCGGCCACCCGTCGGCACTACGACCACGAGATGTTCCACGGCTTCGACTTCGACGGCACGATGCTCCGGATAGGCAGCATGAACATGCTGCTACACGAGGTCGAGCAGCCCGACATCCGCTACCGCGACTCGCTCGCCCAGAGCGCCGCCGGGGAGGCCGGCAAGTACTCGCTGATCCTCGCCAACCCGCCGTTCGCCGGCAGCCTCGACAATGAGACGACCGCCAAGGACCTGCTCGCCGTCGTCAGGACCAGGAAGACCGAGCTGCTGTTCATCGCGCTGTTCCTGCGGCTGCTCAGGCCGGGCGGCCGGGCAGCGGTCATCGTGCCGGACGGCGTGCTCTTCGGCTCGACGAAGGCGCACAAAGACCTGCGGAAGATCCTCATCGAGGAACACAAGCTCGACGCGGTGGTCAAGCTACCTGGCGGCGTCTTCAAGCCGTACGCCGGAGTCTCGACCGCGATCCTGTTCTTCACTCGGACGGACAGCGGTGGCACCGACGACGTCTGGTTCTACGAGGTGACCGCCGACGGCTGGAGCCTCGACGACAAGCGCGCCCCGCTGTTGCCGGACGAGAAGCTCGGCGCGCTCCCCGCCGTCCCGCTGGACGAGGCCGAGCACGCGAAGAACAACCTGCCCGACGTTCTCCAGCGCTGGGGCAAGCGGATGGGCAGCGAACGCAAGCGCGCCCGCACCGACCAGAGCTTCTGCGTCCCCAAAGCCGACATCGCCGCCAATGCCTACGACCTAAGCCTCAGCCGCTACAAGGAAATCATCCACGCCGAGGTCGAGCRCCGCCCACCGCTGGCGATTCTCGAGGACTTGGAACGCCTCGAGGCCGAGATCCAGCAGGGCATGTCAGAGTTGAAGGGCCTGCTGGGATGACCGCCGCGTGGGACCTGGTGCCATTCGAGTCGGCAGTCACGGACATCTCGTCGAAGGGTCCGACCGTCGCGCAGTCGGAATATTTGCGGTCCGGCACCTTCCCAATCGTCGATCAAGGAAAGAAGCCCGTGGCGGGGTTCACCGACAATCCCGCACTGCTACACGGTGCCAAATCTCCAGCGATCATATTCGGTGATCACACCAGGATTTTCAAGTATGTGGACTTCCCGTTCTGCGTGGGCGCCCAGGGCGTGAAGGTCCTCCAGCCCGCGGACGGTTTCGAGCCTCGATTTCTCTTTCATTATCTGCGGCAGCTCAAGATTCCCGCTTCGGGGTACTCGCGGCACTTCAAGGTCCTTCGCGAGTTCGGCATAGTTCGACCGCCGACGGAGGTCCAACACCACATCGCGGACGTCCTGGACCGAGCGGACTCGCTTCGTGCCCGGCGACGGGAGGCGATCGGGTGGCTCAACGAGCTTGCCCAGTCGATCTTCATCKAGATCTTCGGTGACCCGGCATCAAATCCTGGCGGGTGGCCCGTCCAACAGATCAGCGATCTCACGGATTCCGTCACGTACGGGACCAGTGAGCGCGCGGACATTGTTGGCGAACTTCCCGTCCTACGCATGGGAAACCTGACCACGACCGGCGAGGTTGATCTCGGCGACCTGAAGTTCCTCCCGCGCGCCGCTACCCCCGACAAGCACATCGTCCGCCGCGGGGACATCCTTTTCAATCGTACGAACAGCCCCGATCTGGTCGGCAAGACCGCACTCTACCGAGGTGACGAGCCACTCGCCTACGCCGGCTATCTAATACGGGTCCGTACCAACGGCCTAGCCGACGCCGAGTATGTCGCCGCTTTCCTGAACACCCCGTACGCGAAGCGCGTTCTTCGCGGAATGTGCAAGACCATAATCGGCATGGCGAACATCAACGCCAAGCAGCTTCAGTCGATCAACATACCAGTCCCCCCACTTGATCGACAACGCAGGTTCGCGCGCACCATTCAGGAGATCGTCAAGCTGAGGGCAACGCAGCGCGGACATCTCGCCGAACTCGACAAACTTTTCGCGTCCCTCCAGCACCGAGCCTTCCGGGGTGAGCTGTAGGATAACGCTCGTTTAGCGCTATCCGGGGGTGGGCGTGGGCAACTTCGGCTTTCTGCAGGCAGAGTGGCCGGACCTGTGCAAGGAGGCGGGGCAGGCCGAGCGGAACGCGCTGGTGGACCCACGGGCGGCGTGCTTCTATGCGCGGCGAACGCTGGAGCTGGCGATTCACTGGCTGTACGACGTGGACACTTCGCTGAAGCCGCCGTACAAGGACCAGCTGGCCGCGCTGATCGCCGAGCCGACGATGGTGACGCTGGTCGGGCAGACACGCCGGATCAAGATGGACGCGATCCGCAAGCAGGGCAACGTGGCCGTCCACCACAAGACGCCGGTCGCCGAGAACGATGCCCTCCGGTCGCTGACCGAGCTGTTCCACATCCTGTACTGGATCGCCCGCACCTACACCCGCGACCCGGCGAATCTACCGGCCGACAGGCTGGGCTTCGAACGGAACCTGCTTCCCCGCCCGGTCGACGTCCGCCAGCAGACGATGGCCGCGCTGAAGAAGCAGGAGGCGCAGTTCCTCGCCCARCAGGCCGCGCAGGCGGAGAAGCTGGCCGAGGAGCGGGAGYGCAATGYGCAGCTCGCCGCCAGGATCGAGCAGCTGCGTGCCGAGCTCGCCGTGGCCAAGGCGGCGAACACGGCCCGGCCGGACACCCACGACTACAACGAGGCCGATACCCGGGCGTACATCGTCGACCTGCTGCTCAAGGAGGCCGGCTGGCCACTCGACAAGGCGCAGGACCGCGAGTTCCCCGTCACCGGGATGCCCATCACCGCCAGCAACAAGAGCGGCAACGGCAAGGTCGACTACGTGCTGTGGGACGACGACGGCAAGCCCCTCGCGCTCATCGAGGCCAAGCGGACCACCAAGGACGCGATCACCGGCCAGCACCAGGCGAAGCTGTACGCCGACTGTCTGGAGAAGAGTCACGGCCAACGCCCGGTCATCTTCTACACGAACGGCTATACGACCTGGCTGTGGGACGACTATCCCGTCGCCGGCTACGCACCGCGCGAGGTCCAGGGCTTCTACACCAAGGATGAGCTGCGCTTACTCGTCCTGCGGCGGGCGATGCGCAGGCCGCTMGCCGCCGAGTCGATCAACGACGACATCGTGAACCGGGCGTACCAGTCACGGGCGATCCGCCGGATCGGCGAGGCGTTCGAGGAGAAGCAGCGCGGCGCGTTGCTGGTCATGGCGACCGGCGCCGGCAAGACCCGCACGGTGGTCGCCCTGGTGGACCAGCTCGCCCGGGCCAACTGGGTGAAGCGGGTGCTCTTCCTCGCCGACCGGCAGGCGCTCGTCAGGCAGGCCACGAACGCCTTCAAGGCGCACCTGCCGGGCATGCCGGTCGTCAACCTGCTGGAGGAGAAGAACGAGACCGCCCAGGTCTACGTCAGCACCTACCCGACGATGATGAACCTGATCGACGAGGTGGATGCCGGCGGGCGGCGCCGGTTCGGACCCGGCTACTTCGACCTGGTGGTCGTCGACGAGGCGCACCGGTCGATCTTCCAGAAGTACCGGTCGATCTTCGACTACTTCGACTCCCTGATCGTCGGCCTGACCGCCACCCCGCGCGGCGAGATCCACCGCAACACCTACGAGCTGTTCGGCCTGGAGGACCGGGTGCCCACGGATGTCTACGACCTTACGGAGGCCGTCCAGGACGGTTACCTCGCGCCGCCGCGGGCCGTCGATGTGCCGTTGAAGTTCCAGCGGCACGGCATCCGCTACGACGAGCTGTCCGAGGACGACAAGGAGAAGTGGGACGCCGCCGAGTGGAGCGAGGACGGCTCCGTCCCGTACGAGGTGCGCTCCGACGAGCTCAACACGTTCCTGTTCAACGCGGACACCGTCGACAAGGCCATTGAGGTCCTGATGACGCGAGGCCTGCGGGTCGCGGCCGGCGACCGCCCGGGAAAGACGATCATCTTCGCGAAGAACCAGGCCCACGCGAACTTCATCGCCGAGCGGTTCGACAAGAACTATCCCGAACACCAGGGCGAGCTCGCCCGGGTGATCACCTACCAGACGTCCTACGCCCAGGACCTGATCGACAAGTTCTCCGACCCGGAGAAGGCGCCGCACATCGCGATCTCGGTCGACATGCTCGACACCGGCATCGACGTGCCCGAGGTCGTCAACCTGGTGTTCTTCAAGCTGATCCGCTCGAAGATCAAGTTCGCACAGATGATCGGCCGGGGCACCCGGCTGTGCGCCGACCTGTTCGGCCCGGGCCGAGACAAGAACGAGTTCCTCGTCTTCGACCTCTGCCAGAACGTCGAGTACTTCAACCAGAACATGGCCATCGAGGAGCGCACGCCGGCGCCCTCGCTCGGCCAGCGCATCTTCCAGCGCCGCGCAGACGTGTTGCTGCACCTGGACGACCGGCTCGCCCACGCCGGCACAACTCCCGACGGCACCGGGCCAGCCTCGGCAGACCCCAGCGCCAGTAACCCCGATGACGTGGTCAGCGGCGAGGCCGAGCTGCGGGCAGATCTCGCCCGCCGGCTGCGCGACCAGGTGACCGGGATGAACCCGGAGAACTTCCTGGTCCGCCCGCACCGCGAGCAGGTCGACACCTACTCCGCCGCCAACAGCTGGAAGAAGATCACATCGGCGGAGCACGGCGACCTGGAGAAGCTGGCCGGACTGCCGAGCGCCTACCAGGACGACCCGGCCGGCGAGGAGGCCAAGCGCTTCGACCTGCTGATCCTGCGCCTCCAGCTGGCCTGCCTCGGCGCGGAGGCCGGGTTCGCCACGATGCGCGCGCGGGTCCAGGAGATCGCCGCCGCGCTGCTCACCCAGACCACCATCCCCGCGGTCCGCGACCAGGCCGAGTTCCTCGACGAGCTGACCACGGGCACCTGGTGGCAGAACGTCACCCTGCCGATGCTGGAGAACGTCCGCCATCGCGTGCGTACCCTCGTCCGGCTGATCGAGAAATCCAAGCGCAACATCGTCTACACCGACTTCGAGGACGAGCTTGGGGAGATCGGCGAGCTTGCCCTCACCTGGCAGCCGCGCGGGGACGACTTCGAGAAGAAGATCCGCACCTACCTGCGCAGCCACGAGGACCAGCTCGCCATCCAGAAGCTGCGCCGCAACCTCCAGATCACGACGGTCGACCTCGGCGAGCTGGAAAAAGTGTTCCTGGAGACTGGCCTCGGCAACGATGAGGACATCGAACAGGCGAAGACCAGGCATCACGGCCTCGGCCTGTTCCTGCGTTCGCTCACCGGCCTCGACCGTGAAGTCGCCACCCGGGCGTTCGACCGCTTCCAGGCAGGCCGCGCCCTGACCGCCAACCAGCTTCACTTCCTCGGCAAGATCGTCGAAGTTCTCACGGCTCGTGGTCTGCTTGAGGTCGGCGACCTCTACGAACCCCCGTTCCGGCAGCTCTCGCCGAGCGGGCCGGAAAGGTTCTTCACGGAATCGGACATCGACACGCTCGACACGATCTTCGAGGAGATCCGGGGCACCGCTACTCCGCGGTCGGAGGCGGCCTAGCGGAAGCCGCCGGCGGCGACGCGCGTCGCTTCAGGCGTCGGCGTCGGTCAGCCGGCCGGGGCGAAGACGACCAGGTAGCGGCACTCGCCGGCGTGGTCCTCGGCGAGAGCGAGAGCGGTGCCATCGGCGGCGAGGACGCCGTAGGGGCCGACGAGGCCGGCGGCGGGCAGGCGGCGGCCGTGGGCCACCGCGGCCGCCTGGGAGGCATCCACCCGCCGGACGGGGAAGGCGGTGGCCACGGCGTCGGCGAGCGGCGTCACGGCCGCGGCGGCACGCTCGGCGAAGGCGTCCATGCCGAGCGCCTCCGTGACCGCGAACGGACCGACCGAGGTACGCCGCAGCGCGGTCAGGTGGCCGCCGCAGCCGAGCGCCGCTCCCAGGTCACGCGCGATCGCCCGAATGTAGGTGCCGCTGGAGCAGGCGACCCGGACGGCGAGGTCGGTGCCGGCCGGGTCGGGCGCGCCGGTGGCACGGTCGAGGCGCTCGCGCAGCTCGAAGGCGCTGATCGTGACCCGGCGGGCGGCGAGCACGACGTCCTCGCCGGAGCGGACGCGGGCATAGGCCCGTTTCCCGTCGACCTTCACGGCGCTGACACTGGACGGGACCTGGTCGATGGCACCGGTCAGCGCCGCCATGGCGGCGGCGAGCCTCTCGGGCGCGGCATCCACCGGGCGCTCGTCGAGCACCTCGCCCTCGGCGTCGTCGGTGACCGTGGTGGCGCCGAGACGGATGACCGCCTCGTACTCCTTGCTGGTGAGCGCGAGGTGCCCGAGCAGCTTCGTCGCGCGCCCGACGCCGAGCAGCAGGACCCCGGTCGCCATCGGGTCCAGGGTGCCGGCGTGGCCGATCTTGCGGGTGCGCAGGATCCGCCGTGCCCTGGCGACGACGTCGTGCGAGGTCCAGCCCTGGGGCTTGTCGAGGACGACCAGCCCATCGAGCACGGCCCGGCTGGTCCCGGGCGACGCGGAGTGGGAGGCCTCGGCCGCGGTGGAGGCGGCGGTGGGCGTCGTCGGCAGGGTCATCTGGGCTCCGTTCACACCGGCGGCAGGTCGGACAGCCGCGTGACGCGGGTGGTGCTCCAGCCCAGTGGGCCCACGCCACTGTGGCCCGAGGCCACCCGGCGCACCTGGTTCAGGATCCCTCCGACGATCTCGCCGACGCGCCGCTCCTCATCGGACCGCTCATCGGGCTCCGCGCCCGGCCGGCCGTCGCTCGGCCGGCCATGGGCCGCGTCGCCCTCCTCGGGCCCGCCGACGAGGAATCCGGCCTTCTCGCGGTGTCCGCCGCCGCCGAGCTCCGCGGCGAGGGCACCGACGTCGATCAGCCCGCGCGAGCGCAGCGAGACGGTCCAGCCGCCGCCGGGAAGCTCCTTGGCCACCGCGGCGAGATCCGCTTCCAGCACACCCCACAGCACGTCGACGACGCCCTCGACGTGCTCCAGCCGCAGCCCGCGCTGGGTGAGGTCCGCGGCGGTGATGTAGGTCCACGCCAGCCGGTGCCCCGGGGCGTCGGAGGACTCCGAGAGGCCGGCGCGGCCGAGCACCTCGGCGAGCAGGCCCAGGTAGCCGAACCGGTGGATGCCCCACACCGACCAGCCGATCACGGTCGGGTCGGCACCGGCCTCCACCAGCCGGGCGGCGGCCCGGTGCGCGGCGGGGCTTGCCGTCGCCTGCCGGAACGAGCCGGTGTCGGTCGCGAGCCCGGCGTAGAGCGCGGTCGCGACGAGTGCGTCCAGCGGCAGCCCGAGCCGGTCGAGCAGCTCCAGCACGACCGTCGACGTCGACGGCGCATCCGGGTCGACGAGCCTGACCTGCCCGAACTCGGCGCTGGAGCGATGGTGATCGACGACGAGGGAGCGCGGGGCGGCCGTCATCCGGGCCGCGAGCACGCCCAGCATGTGCGGCGCCGCGGCGTCGAGGGTGACGACCAGATCGAGGTCGCCCGGGAGATCCGCGGGCGCCGCCAGCAGCTCCCGCCCCGGCAGGAAGGCCAGGCCGTCGGGCACTCGGAACGGGTCGGCGTCGAACGAGACGACGACGTCCGCTCCGGCCTCCCGCAGCGCGAGCCCCAGCGCGAGTGCCGAGCCGAGGGTGTCGGAGTCCGGGTTGGCGTGAGCGAACAGCCCGACGGCCCAGCCGTCGGCGACGGCCTGCCGCAGCAGGCCAGCCGCGTCGGGGCTCATCGCCCGACGCCTCCCACGGGTCGTTCCTGGCCCGCCTCGCCTCCGAGACCGTTGTCATCGTCCGCGAGGTCGTCGGCGTCGGCGAGGTCCCCGGCGCCGGCGTCGTCCAGGCCCTTGACGACGCCACGGTCGTCGATGTCGTCAAAGTCGTCGACGTCCTCGAAGTCCTCGAGATCGTCGTCGTCCTCGATCACGCGTGGGTGCCGGTACGGGTCAGGGTCGCCCGCCGGGCTCGCGCCCTCGCGGACGGAGGCGACCTGGGCGTCCCTGGCCTTGGCGACCTCGAGCAGAGCGTTGAGGTGCTGGGCGTCGTCGGGCAGCCGGTCGTGCACGAAGGTCAGCGTCGGCGTCGACTTCACGCCGGTCGCCTTGCCCACCTGGGAGCGCAGCAGGCCCTTCGCCGACTCCAGTGCGCGCGCCGACGAGGCGCGGGCCTCGTCGTCGCCGTAGACCGTGTAGAAGACGGTCGCCTCCATCAGGTCCGGGGTCACCCGGGCGTCCGTGATGGTCACCATCCCCAGCCGGGGATCCTTGACGCCACGCTCCAGCGCGGCAGCGACGACCTCCCGGACTCGCACCGCCAGCCGACGCGCGCGGGCGGGGTCAGCCATCGTTCAACACCTCCATGCCCCTTCAGGCCCGGTACGGGGCCTCCCGGGGCGCCTCGTCGACGTCGTCCTCGGCGAGAAGACGACGGCGCGACTCCAGAATCTCCAGCTCCGGGTGTTCGGCGACCAGACGCTCACAGCCGTCGAGCACGTCGACGCAGAAGCCCCTGTCCGCGGCCACGACCGCGATGCCGATCTTCACCCGCCGGTGCAGGTCGTGGTGGTCCACCTCGGCCACGCTCACCGGGAACCGCTTGCGCAACTCGGCCACGACCGGCCGCACGAGCGACCGTTTCTCCTTCAGCGAGTGGACGTCACCAAACACCCCGTCCACGCTGAGCAGACCTATCCACATGTATGTCTTTGTCCTGCTAACTAGTCAACGATCTCATCCGAGACGACGCCCCCGGAGCAACATCTGACCGGTGCCCCCTGCTCGCTGCCTTGCGGCAGCTTCGCTGGGGGCACCGGTCAGAACCGGTCACGCGCGCGGGATCTCGCGCTGCTCGAAGGTTTCGATGACGTCTTCGATCTTGATGTCGTTGAACGAGCCGAGCCCGATACCGCACTCGTACCCGTCACGAACCTCGGTGACGTCGTCCTTGAACCGCTTGAGCGACTCGACGGTGAGGTTGTCGGCGACCACGACACCGTCCCGGATCAGGCGCGCCTTGCTGTTGCGCCGGATGAGACCGCTCCGGACGATGCAGCCGGCCACGTTGCCGATCCGCGGCACCCGGAAGACCTCGCGGACCTCCGCGGTGCCGAGCTGGGCCTCCTCGTACACCGGCTTGAGCATGCCCTTGAGGGCGTTCTCGATGTCCTCGATCGCCTGGTAGATGACCGAGTAGTACCTGACCTCGACACCCTCGCGGTCGGCCAGCTCCGTCGCCTTGCCCTGCGGGCGGACGTTGAAGCCGATGATCAGCGCGTCCGACGCCGAGGCCAGCATGACGTTGGTCTCGGTGATCGCGCCGACGCCCCGGTCGATGATGCGCAGCCCGACCTCGTCGCCGAGGTCGATCTTGAGCAGCGCGTCCTCGAGGGCTTCGACCGAACCGGACACATCGCCCTTGAGGATGAGGTTGAGCTGGGTCTTCTCGCCCTCCTTCATCCGCTCGAGGATCGTCTCCAGCGTCGGGCGGCCACGGCTCATCGCCAGCTCGGCGTTGCGCTCGCGGGCCTGGCGCCGCTCGGCGATCTGCCGGGCGACCCGGTCCTCGGGGACAACCAGGAAGTTGTCGCCCGCGTCCGGGACGCTGGTGAAGCCGAGCACCTGCACGGGACGGGCCGGGCCCGCCTCGGACACGTTCGCGCCGTTCTCGTCGAGCATCGCCCGGACGCGGCCGAAGGCCTCGCCAGCGACGATCGAGTCGCCGATCTTGAGCGTTCCGCGCTGTACCAGCACGGTCGCCACCGGGCCGCGGCCGCGGTCGAGCCGGCCTTCGATCGCGACACCCTGGGCCTCGACGTCGAACGCCGCCTGCAGGTCCAGCGACGCGTCGGCGGTCAGGACGATCGCCTCGAGGACACCCTCGATGTTGGTCCGGTTGCGGGCCGACACGTCGACGAACATGGTGTCGCCGCCGTACTCCTCGGCCACCAGCCCGTATTCGGTCAGCTGGCCGCGGACCTTCGCCGGGTCGGCGCCTTCCTTGTCGATCTTGTTGACCGCGACCACGATCGGCACGCCGGCCGCCTGGGCGTGGTTGAGCGCCTCGATGGTCTGAGGCTTCACGCCGTCGTCGGCCGCGACCACCAGCACCACGATGTCGGTCACCTGCGCGCCACGGGCACGCATGGCGGTGAACGTCTCGTGGCCCGGGGTGTCGATGAAGGTGATCGGCCGTTCCTCGCCGTCGACGACCGACCGGACCTGGTAGGCGCCGATGTGCTGGGTGATGCCACCCGCCTCGCCGCCCACCACGTCGGTGGACCGGATCGCGTCGAGCAGCTTCGTCTTGCCGTGGTCGACGTGACCCATGACGGTCACCACCGGCGGCCGGGTGGTCAGCACGACGTCGTCGCCGTACTCGCCGCCGAACTCCAGGTCGAAGCTCTCCAGCAGCTCCTTGTCCTCATCCTCGGGGCTGACGATCTGCACGTCATAGCCGAGCTGGACGCCGAGCAGCTGCAGGGTCTCGTCGGTGCACGACTGGGTCGCGGTCACCATCTCGCCGAGCTGGGTGAACACCACCTGGACCATCGCGCCCGGGTTGGCGTCGATCTTGTCGGCGAAGTCGGCGAGCGACGCGCCACGCGGGAGCCGGATGGCCTGCCCGTTGCCACGGGGGACCATCGCCCCCATGCGCGGCGCCTCGAGCCCGCTCTCCCACTCTTGACGCTTTGCGCGCTTCGACTTGCGCTGACGACCCGGACGGCCACGACCACCGGGACCGAACGCGCCCGCCGTCGTGCCGCCGCGACCGCGACCACCGGCCGCGGGACGGCCGCCACCGGCGCCGCCACCACCACCACCGGGACCGCCGGGACGACCTGCGCCACCGCCACCGGGAGCGCCACCGGGACGACCGGGAGCACCGGAGCGACCGGCGAAACCGCCGCCGCCACCGGGACGCGGACCACCGCCACCGCCGCCGGGACGCGCGCCCGGACCGGCGGGGCGACCAGGAGCGCCGCCGGCCGGGCGCGGGGCGAACATGCCGGGACCGGGACGCGGGCCACCGGAGCCACCCGGCCTGGGCGGCATGCCGCCGCCGGGACCGGGACGCGGGCCACCGGAGCCACCAGGCCGAGGCGGCATGCCGCCGGGACTCGGCCGCGGGCCACCAGGGCCGCCCTGGCGCGCGGCGCCGGGAGCACCGCCGGGACGACCGGGAGCGCCGGAGCGCGGGCCACCGGGCGCCGACGGCGGCCCGGGGCGTGGACCGGCGGCGGAACCGGGCGTCGTGTACGGGTTGTTGCCGGGTCCAGCCGGCCGGGGGCCGGGACGTGGGCCTGGCCGGGGACCGCCACCGGGCCGGGTGGGCGCGGCGGAGGGACCGCCGGCCGCCGCCTGCGCGGCGCCGGGAGCCCCGGGACCGCCGGCAGAGCCGCCGGGCGCCGCGGGGCCACCGGAACGCGGTGGACGCCCCCCGGAAGGACCAGAAGGACCAGAGGGAGCGGGGCGCGGGCCGGGCCGTGGGCCGGCCTGCGACGGAGACTGCGGCGCGGCCGAAGCGGCCGCGCCGGCCGGACGCGCCACCTCAGGACGAGGCGCGGTGTCCGGACGGGCGGGCGCGACCGGCGCCTCGGCACCGCCGGCGGGGGAACCACCGACGGAGGGACCACCAGCGGACGGACCGCCGACGGCGGCCGGGCTGCCGGCGGACGGCGGCAGCGGAGCGCCGGCACCAGGCGCGCCAGCTCCCGGGCTTACCGGGCGGGCGGCTGGGCCAGGACGAGCGCCACCGGGACCTGGGCGCGGCCCTGGGCCTGGACGGCCGGGGGTCGGACCAGGGAATGGACGGGGGCCGGCGCCTGGACGGGCGCCGTTACCTGTTGGGCCGGGCGCGGGGCGACCAGCCGGTCGGGCGGCCGGAGCCTCACCCTCACCGCCGAGCCGCTCCTTGAGCTTGCGCACCACGGGCGCTTCGACGGTGGACGAGGCGGACTTAACGAACTCGCCCATTTCCTTCAACGTGCCGAGCACGGTCTTGCTGTCGACGCCGAGCTCTTTCGCGAGCTCGTGTACGCGGGCCTTACCTACCACGGTGCTCCTTCGTTCGGCCCGCGGTTCAGCGCCCGCGTGACCTCGTTACCTGCTGGTCGCGATCATGGCTGCGTGCTCATTGCGCGGTCATCGCTCTCGACCTGCTTCCTGTCGACGTCATCCGGCGCCTATCCGGGGACGCCCCCGTCGGGTAGGGCACTCCCCCGCCCTCTTGCTCAGGACGCACCGCCTGGGCACCGCCCAGGCGCATCGCCCCTCTGGCTAACAACGTCCGGGCTCGTCATCGTCCCGGGCGGGACCATGAACCTGCTGGACGTGAGCCCGGACCCGCTCGAGATCGAGCGGACCAGGCACCCGCAACGCCCGCGGAAACGCACGACGGCGCTCCGCGAGATCGAGGCATGCCGCGTCGGGGTGCACGTGCGCTCCCCGCCCAGGCATACGACGGCGTGTGTCCGGCAGAAGTACACCGTCCACCACGACGATACGCAGCAGGTCGGACCGCGCCGCTCGGGTCCGGCAACCAACACAGGTGCGTATGACAGCTGTAGTTGCCCTAACAGCAGTAGTCGCACCAGTCAGGCTCGGCTCCGCACGGCGTGCCATAGCGAGTCTATCCCGTTGCGCCCCTAGGCTGCCCGCCCGTGGCCGGCGAACGCCGTCCGGGCGCTCCCCCGGCGGAGGTGGCGGCATCGGATCGCCGCAGGTCCGCCGGCCCGGCTCCGGCCCGGCGCGGCGGGTCCGCTGGGCGTCGCCCGGCGCCACCATTGTCACCTTCCGTATCCGAATGGATGTCGATCCGCCAGCTGGTCAACCGCGCGGCGAGCCGGGCGTTCTGACCCTCACGGCCAATGGCGAGCGAGAGCTGGTAGTCCGGCACGGTCACCCGCGCCGAGCGGCCGGCGAGGTCGGTCACCTCGACGCGCGAGACCCGCGCCGGCGAGAGCGCGTTGCCGACGAACGTGGCCGGGTCGGCCGACCAGTCGACGATGTCGATCTTCTCACCGTGCAGCTCGGCCATCACGGCGCGAACCCGGCTGCCCATCGGGCCGATGCAGGCTCCCTTGGGGTTCACTCCGGCGACCTTCGAGCGGACCGCGATCTTGCTGCGATGCCCGGCCTCGCGGGCGATCGCCGCGATCTCCACGGTGCCGTCGGCGACCTCGGGAACCTCCAGCCGGAACAAGCCCTTCACCAGCTCGGGATGGGTCCGAGAGAGCGTGACGGCCGCGCCGTGCGGCCCCCGGGCCACATGCACCACGTAGCACTTGATGCGGTCACCGTGCTCCAGGCGCTCGCCGGCGACCTGCTCGGCCGGCGGCAGCACGCCCTCGACGGTGCCGAGGTCGACGAGCACCACCCGCGAGCCGGCGCGCTGCTCGTGGTGCTGCACCACGCCGGAGACGATCTCGTGCTCGCGGTCCGCGTACTGGCCGTAGGTGACCTCCTGCTTGGCCTCCCGGAGGCGCTGCATGATGACCTGTTTGGCGGTCATCTGGGCGATCCGGCCGAAGTCCGCGGGAGTGTCGTCCCACTCCCTGGCCGTGCCGTCCGGTCGGATCTCGCTGGCCAGCACGGTCACCTCACCGGTCTGGCGGTCGACCACCACCCGGGCGTCGACCACCCGGGGCTCCTCGGCCGCGCCGCTGGCATGCGGGCCCTGCGTGTGCTGGTAGGCCTTGAGCAACGCTGTCTCGATCGCCTCGACCAGGGTCTCGAAGGCGAGGTCGTACTCCCGTTCGATCCCGCGCAGCTCGGCGACACTGATTTTCACCGGTCTGTCTCCTCACCTGGGCTTGGGCCGCTGTCCTCATGACCTCCGCCGGCTCGGCCCCGCCGAGCCCCTCCCAGGTCGTTACCGGTGGCCGGGCCGCCGCCCGCGGGCGCGTCCCGCTCGAGCCCCCTCGGGCCCTCGGCCCCGCCACCGTCGTCATTCCCGTCGTCCTCGTCGAGGCCCTCGTCGTCGAGGTCCTCGTCGTCGTCCTCGTCCCAGACGTCGTCGCCAGCGCCGAGGTGATCCTCCTCGCCTGGCGCCTCGTCCTCGTCGAACTCGTCCTCGTCGGGTTCCTCACCCGCCGCCGCCTGCCCCTCGGCCGCGCCAGACCCACCCGCCGCGGAGGCGGCGTCCGGCACGGAGTCGGCATGGCCGAACTCGATCTGCACGACCGCGTGGGCCACGTCGGCGAAGCGCAACCGCTCGATCTGGGTTCGCACTGGGCGCCCGCGCCGCACGGGACCGACCGCCACGGCCAGGTCCGCGCCGTCGTCGTCGGCGCCCAGAACCCGGCCCACCACGGCCGTGCCGTCGGCGCGCCTGGCCTCCACCAGCCGGCCACGCGCCCGACGCCAGTGCCGCGGCAGCGTGAGCGGCCGGTCGACGCCGGGAGAGGTGACCTCCAGCATGTAGGCACCGATGAGGCCCGCCTCGTCGCCCACCTGGTCGAGCAGGTCGGAGATCAGCCGGCTGGCCTCCGCGACCGCGTCCAGGTCGACGCCGCCGTCACGATCGACCGCCACCCGCAGCACACTGCGCGAGCCCGCCCGCGAGAGGTTCAGGTCCTCCAGGTCGAACCCGGCCTCGGCGAGCGCAGGGGCCAGCCGTTCCCACACCGCGGCCCGCAGCGCCGCGACGCTGTCAGCCGAGGCCGCCTTCCCTGCCGGCGCCGGCCGGGCGGCCTGCGTCGCCGCGGGCTGGCCGGAACCCTGCTGGCCAGCCCCGGCATACGCGGCCCTTCCAGGCCGCGCGGAACCGCCCGGCGGCCGGCGGCCTGTACGGCCCGCGTCCCGTGCCACGTCGCCCAGTCCTCTCCGCGTATTCCAACACTTGACCAGCGCCCGAACTTGGCCAGCGCCCGACTCTGGCATGCCCCGCGGGCGGGCGGCGCCACGTCATTCCGCCCAGGTGGCCGGTAGCCCGACACACCATGCCTGTCCCATCGCGCCAGCAGGGACAATGATCAAGATGGCTGCCGACGATACCCGCAGCCTCATCCGAGATCCATAGCCTACGTCCGTCGCGGTGCGGCTCCAATCACGGCCTGACCGTAGTCAGTGCTCACGGCCACGAGAGACGGCCTCAGGCCCGTCGCCGGCACGCGCCCGGTCGGTGCGCGGGGGGCCACTCCGATGGCACCGACGTGTGATTGGCTGCGAGGCGTGGGTGGGGGTGGGGTGGGTGTACGCGGCGCGCCGTCAAGGCGGGCCGCGCTGGCGCTGCCGGCGACCGGGCTCGCCGTGACGGGGCTGGCGACCATCGCCGGCTGCACCGAGTCGCGGCCGGCCGGCGCGCCCGCGCCACCGCCGGTCGATCTCGCGGCCGCGCGAGCCGCCGCGCGCACCGAGCACGACCTTTTGGCTGACTACGACGCCGTGATCGCTCGCCACCCCGCGCTCGCCGCGCTGTTGGGCGGGTTGCGGGCGCATCACACGCAGCATCTGGCCGCCCTCGCGGCCCAGGTGCCGGCCCTGGCGACCGCGAGCCCGGACGGCGCCACCCCCGGTGGGCCGTCCGCCACGGCCCTGGCCACCCCGTCAGGCACCACCACGGCCCCCGCTGTGGGTGCCTCCCCGTCCGGGAGTGCGGGCGCACAGCCCGGCGCGGACGACTCGCCGGCGGCGAGGGCCAGCGCCCTCGCCGAGCTCGCCACCGCCGAGCGCACGGCGGCGGACGCGCATCGCGCGAGCTGCCTCGCCGCGACGAGCGGGCTCGCGCCGCTGCTCGCGAGCCTGCGCGCGGCGGAGTCCTGCCATGCCGACCTGCTCTCGCTGGCCGGCCCGGCCGGCTGAACGCGGACCCACCCGCCGCCCCGACCCGCACCGACCCCGAACCCGGACCAACCTGGCCGACTCCGGCCCCAACCGACGAGGAAGACAGACGGGCACCATGGTGGCGACCAGCCGGCCGGCGACCCCGCCCAGCGCCAAGGCCACACCCGGCGCGGCGCTGGACGCGCGCGCCATCACCGCTCTTTCGGCGTTGGTGGCGGTCGAGCACGCCGCCGTGTACGGAGCGGCCTCCGCCGGCGGCGCGCTCGCGCCTCTGGGCGTGGACGCGCGGGATGCCCGTGGCCTTGCCGCCGCCGCCTACACGGCGCACCGGCAGCTACGTGACGCGCTGATCGCGTTGCTCCTCGACGCGGGCGCGAAACCGCCGGCGTCGCAGCCCGCCTACACGCTGCCGGTGAACCCGGCCAGCGCGGGGGCCGCGCTCACGCTGCTCGCCGAGCTGGACGACCGGACCGCGGCGAGTGCCTATGACGCCATCGGCTCGGCCACCGGCCGGGCCCGCGAGCTCGTCGTCGACGCGCTCGCGCAGGCGGCGGGGCGCGCCCAGCGCGCCCGGCTGACCGCCGGCCTGGCTCCCGCGACCGCGGTCAAGGCCCTCCCGGGCCGGTCCTGACCCCGCCCGGCCTCAGCGCCTGGACCAGGCGCCCGGCGCCCGGCCGCGCTCGCGGACGATGTCGGGCAGGTCGCCGGTCGCGATGTCCGCCAGGGTCACCGCCTCCAGCACCTGGCGCAGACTCACCCGGACGGCGATCCAGACGTCCTGCAGGTTCTTGGCCGCACCCTCGTACGACACCTCTTCCGGCCGGCGCCCGCGCACGCCGGCCAGCGGCCCGTCGGTGGCCCTGATCACGGTCGCCACGTCGATCTCGTGGGCCGGTCTGGCGAGCTGGTAGCCACCGTCCGCTCCGCGCCGGCTGCTCACCAGACCGCTGCGTCGCAGGTCGGTCAGGATGTTCTCGAGGAACCGCAGCGGCAGGTCCTGCGCCAAGGCAAGCGTTTCGCCCTTGACCAGGCCGCCGTCGCTGGCGGCCAGGGTCAGCAGTGCGCGCAGGGCGTAGTCGGCGCGCGCGGAGATCTGCATGACTCCATCTTGCCGCTCCGCCCGCGACCACGCCCACAGCGGGGGCCGCCGGGAGCGTGGGCGGGGCCTTGCCGGCTCCCGGCCCGCGCCTCTTTCAACGGGCGGCGCGGACCCAGACGCGCTGGCCGAGCGCGAGCTGGAGGTCCTCGGCCTGCCCACGGGTGAGCTGTGCCCAGGGCTGCTCGGCCCCGGTGTCCAGCGTGGCCCGGACCTCGTAACCGATGCGCTGCAGGCCGGCGACCTCGGCGGACGTGGTGTCGGGGGTGTCGGACGTGAAGATCTCCAGGTCGTGCGGGCGGACCAGCCGACCGGCGAGACGGGTGACGGGGCCGAGGAAGCCCATGACGAAGTCGTTCGCGGGCTTGTCGTAGACGTCGGCGGGGCTGCCGACCTGCTCGATGCGGCCCTGGTTGATGACCACGAGCTCGTCGGCGACCTCGAGGGCCTCCTCCTGGTCGTGGGTGACGAAGATCGTGGTGACGTGCACCTCGTCGTGCAGGCGCCTCAGCCAGTCGCGCAGCTCCTTGCGGACCTGGGCGTCCAGGGCACCGAACGGCTCGTCTAGCAGGAGCACGGTCGGCTCGACCGCGAGGGCGCGGGCCAGGGCCATGCGCTGGCGCTGCCCGCCGGAGAGCTGCTCGGGCAGCCGGTCGGCGAACTGCTCCAGGTGGACCAGGGCCAGCAGTTCCTGCACCCGCGCGCGGATCTCGGCCTTGGGACGCTTGCGGATCTCCAGGCCGAAGGCGACGTTGCGGTAGACCGTCAGGTGCTTGAAGGCCGCGTAGTGCTGGAACACGAAGCCGACGTTGCGGCGCTGCGGCGGGAGGCGGGTGGCGTCCTGGCCGTTGATCCGGACGGTGCCCGAGTCCGGCTGCTCGAGGCCGCCGATGATGCGCAGCAGGGTGGACTTGCCGCCGCCGCTGGGGCCCAGGAGCGCGGTCAGCCGCCCGTCCGCCACGGTCAGGTCGACGTCGTCGAGCGCGACGAAGCTGCCGAACCGCTTGCCGACCGAGCTGACCTCGATGCTCACCTGAGCCCACCTTTGTCCAGTTCGACGTCGTTCGACGCGACGTTGTTCAGCGCGAGGGCGGCCGGCGCGGGGTCGGCCGAAAGGGCGAGGTCATCCGGCACCACGGCCGGTGGCCCGCTGTGCTTCGACTCGTTCTCGCGCCGGCGGAGGAACACGAGCACGATGACGAGCACGGTGACGACGATGAGCAGGAACGCCAGCTGGAAGGCCCCTGGTTCGAGCTGCTGGACCCGTTCACCGACCAGCAGCGGCACGGTCTGGGTCTGGTTCTCGCCGCTGACGTTGCCGGACACCACCAGCACGGCGCCGTACTCCCCGATCGAGCGGGCCAGGCTCAGCACGATCCCGTACAGCAGCGCGGGCCGGATGATCGGCAGCGTGATCCGCAGGAAGCGCTGCCAGGCGCTGGCGCCCAGCACCCGGGCGGCCTGCTCCTGCTCGATGCCCTCCTCCGCGAGGACGGGGACCACCTCGCGCAGGACCAGCGGGAACGAGACGAAGGTCGTCGCGAGGATCATGCCGGGCAGCGAGAAGATGATCTCGATGCCGGCGTTGTGCAGGGTGCTGCCGAACCAGCCGTCGACCGGGCCGTAGACCAGCACCAGCGCGAGGCCCACCACGATCGGCGAGACCGAGAGCGGCAGGTCGGCGAGCGCGCTCAGCAGCCGGCGCCCGGGGAAGCGGTAGCGGGTGATCAGCAGCCCGAGGCCCACGCCGAACACGGCGTTGAGCGCGACCGAGGCGAGCGCGATCTCGGCGGTCAGCCGGAAGGCGGTCACCGCCTGGTCGGAGCTGATGGCCGACCAGAAGGCCGCCGGCCCGGGGCTCACCGTCTTCCAGGTCACGACCACCAGCGGGACCAGCACCAGGACCCCGACGTAGAGCAGCGCGACGGTGCGCAGCCCGAGGCGGGTGGAACGGCGGTTACCCACGGCGGGCCGCCGCGCGCTGCAGCAGGTCGAGGCCGACGATCACGAGCAGGCTGACCGCCAGCAGGACGGTCGCGGTCGCCGCGGCAGCGGGGAAGTCGAAGTTCTCGATCTTCTGGTAGGCGTACATCGAGGACACCTTGGTACGGCTGAGGCCGCCGGAGATCAGTAGCACCGAGCCGTACTCGCCCATCGCCCGGGCGAACGCCAGCGTCGCCCCCGACGCGATCGCCGGCAGCAGCACCGGCAGCACGACCCGTCGGAAGATCGTGAACGGCGACGCGCCGAGGCAGGCGGCGGYCTGTTCGACCTCGGTGTCCAGCGCCATGAGTACCGGCTGGACCGACCGCACCGCGAACGGAAGCGTCACGAAGAGCAGCCCGAGCACGATCGCCCGCTGGGTGCCGAGCAGGTGGACGCCGACCGGGCTGTTGGTGCCGTACACGGCGAGCAGCACCAGCCCGGCGACGATGGTCGGCAGCGCGAACGGAATATCGATGATCACGTCGACGAGTCGCCGACCGGGGAAGGGGTCACGCACCAGCACCCAGGCCAGCAGCGTTCCCATCACGGCATTGATCGCGGCCACCAGCAGTGAGCTGACCACCGTCAGGCGCAGCGCTCTCACGGCACTGGGGTCGGTGATGTTGTCCCAGAAGCCGGACCACCCACCGGTGAACCCCCGCGCGACGACCGCCGCCAAGGGGATCAGCACCAGCAGGCTCAGCCACAGGACCGCCACGCCCAGCCCAAGCCCCGACCCGGGCCCGAGCCGCGCGGCGCCAGAGGCGTCCCGCGCGGCCCGGGAACGAGCCGGTGAAGCCGCCGTCGCCGGCTCCACCACAGTGCTCATCCGGTGGCGTTCTCGATCTTCGTCACGATGCCGTTGTCGGCGTCGAAGAACTCCTTGTTGACCTTGCTCCAGCCACCGAGGTCCGTGATGGTGGTCAGCTTCTCGATGGTCGGGAACGGCTTGGAGGGATCGTTCGCGCCCTCGACGGTGCCGATGGTCGCGTTCTTGTCCGTCGGGCGGAAGCCGTGGCTGGCGAAGATCGCCTGGCCCTCGTCACTCTTGGCGTATGCCAGGAACGCCTTGGCCGCCGGCGAGGCGGACACGGTCACCGCGGCCGGGTTCTCGATCAGGAAGGTTTCCTTGGGGATGACGTAGTCGAGGTCGACACCCTTCTGCCGGGCGCCGATGGCCTCGTTCTCGTAGGAGAGCAGCACGTCGCCGGTGCCCTGGGTGAACGTGGTGGTGGCCTCCGCGCCGCTCGCGGGCTTGCTCACCACGTTCTTGAAGAAGGACGTCAGGTACTCCTGGGCCTGCGCGTCCGTGCCGCCCTCGGCCAGGGTGTGGGTGTAGGCCGCGAGGATGTTCCACTTCGCCGAGCCGGACGAGGCCGGGTCCGGCGTGACGATCTTCACGCCTGGCTTGATCAGGTCATCCCAGCCGGTGATGTGCAGCGGGTTCCCCTTGCGCACCGCGATCACCACGACCGAGTTCGAGATCTGACCCTTCGTGCTGTCCGCGTTCCAGTCCTCGGCCACGAACTTCGGCACCAGGCGAGTCATGTCCGGGTCGAGAGAAAAGGTCACGAAGTCGGCCTTCTGGCCGCTGGCCACCGACTTGCTCACGGTGCCGCTCGCCCCGAAGGTCTCCGAGAACTTCACACCCTTGCCCGCGTCCGTCTTGACGAACGCGTCCTGCAGCTCGTCGTAGGCCGGCTTCGGAACCGAATACCCCACGATCGCGACCGACTGGCCCGCGTTGGCTCCCGCGCCGGCTCCCGCACTGGCACTCGCCCCAGCGTCGTCGCTTCCCCCGGAGTCACCGCCGCAGGCGGTCACCGCCAGCGCGAGCGCCGCACCAGCAGCGATCAAGGGCGCACTGCGCCACAGCCTACTCGGCTTCATATCTGGTCCTCCCCGGACGTACACACCGCAACGCTACAGGCAAGTCGATCGGACTTGTCGGGAACGACAGCATGCCAGACCGGGCACACCATGACCAACACCTTGTTGCATCCGCAACACGGACGAGTAACAAACTTTCCGTTTTCTCGATGGGCTTTATCGAGAATAGAGTTGAGAGGCCCCCAGCGGGGAGCGAAGATCTAAAACAGGATCGACGCGAAGGTGCCGACGCGGCTGAAGCCCACCCGCTCGTAGGCGCGGCGGGCGGGCAGGTTGAAGTCGTTGACGTACAGGCTGACGACCGGCGCGTACATCGCCTGCGCCAGCGCCACGACGCTCGCCGTGCCGGCGGCGCCGAGCCCGCGGCCGCGCAGCCGCGGCGCGACCCAGACGCCCTGCACCTGGCTCACCCCGCCGGCGATCGCGCCGATCTCGGCCTTGAACAGCACCTGCCCGTCCTCGATCCGCGCGAACGAGCGGCGCTGCCCGACGAACTCCGCGACGCGGGCGCGGTAGAGCGCGCCGCCGTCAGCGAGGATCGGCGACACGCCGATCTCCTCGGTGAACATCGCGATGCTTGCCGGCATCAGGATGTCCAGCTCGTCCGGGCGTACCAGCCGAACGCACGGGTCGGGGGCGACCAGCGGCGACCCTTCGATCACCAGTAACGGCTGCTCGCCCCGCACCTCGCGAGCCGGCCCCCAGAAAGGCTCCAGGTGACCCCACAGCTCGGCCACCGCGCCAGCCTCGCCGACGATCGACGAGCAGCGCCGGCCGGACCGGCGGGCCCGTTCGGCGAACAGCCGAACGGACGCGGCACCGGCACCGACCGGCCACAGGTTCGCGCCCGAATAGCACAGCGCGGCGATCCTGCCGTCGACGACGTGTCCCCAGACCTCCGCGCCCAGCCGCCACGGGTCGAGCCCACAGGCCTCCACCCGGGACGCGACGAACACGTCGGTGACCGGGTCCCGGGCCAGCAGCTGACGGACCGCGGGCAGGTCGCGGTCGTCGAGCAGCCGGACCGGGCTAGACCGTAGTGGCAGACCCATCCAGCATCATGATCCGCGGCTAGGCGACGGAGACGGAGGGTTCGCCGGAGGCGACGCCCGCGGTCTCCATCTCCTCGGCGAGACGCATGGCCTCTTCGATCAGCGTCTCGACGATCTGCGCCTCGGGCACGGTCTTGACGACCTCGCCGCGGACGAAGATCTGGCCCTTGCCGTTGCCGGAGGCGACACCGAGGTCGGCCTCGCGGGCCTCGCCGGGGCCGTTGACGACGCAGCCCATGACGGCTACGCGCAGCGGGACCTCCATGCCCTCCAGACCGGCGGCGACCTGGTTGGCCAGCGTGTAGACGTCGACCTGGGCGCGCCCGCAGGACGGGCAGGAGACGATCTCGAGCCGGCGGTCGCGTAGGCCAAGCGACTCGAGGATCGCCGTGCCGACCTTGACCTCCTCGACCGGCGGGGCCGACAGCGACACTCGCAGGGTGTCGCCGATGCCCTCGGCGAGCAGTGCTCCGAACGCGACGGCCGACTTGATCGTGCCCTGGAACTGCGGGCCGGCCTCGGTGACCCCCAGGTGCAGCGGGTAGTCGCAGCGCTCCGCCAACATCCGGTAGGCCGCGATCATGACGACCGGGTCGTGGTGCTTGACCGAGATCTTGATGTCCCGGAAGTCGTGCTCCTCGAACAGCGAGCACTCCCACAGCGCCGACTCGGTCAGCGCCTCCGGCGTCGCCTTGCCGTACTTGGCGAGCAGCCGCTTGTCGAGCGAACCGGCGTTGACGCCGATGCGGATCGGGATGCCGGCCGCACCAGCCCGGCGGGCAATCTCGCCGATCTTGTCGTCGAACGCCTTGATGTTGCCCGGGTTCACCCGGACGGCCGCGCAGCCCGCGTCGATCGCGGCGAAGACGTACTTCGGCTGGAAGTGGATGTCGGCGATCACCGGGATCGGCGACTTGCGGGCGATCGCGGCGAGCGCGTCGGCGTCGTCCTGGCTTGGCACGGCGACCCGGACGATCTGGCAGCCCGAGGCGGTGAGCTCCGCGATCTGCTGCAGCGTCGCGTTCACGTCGGCGGTCAGCGTCGTGCACATCGACTGCACCGAGACCGGCGCGTCGCCGCCGACCAGGACGCTGCCAACCTTGATCTGCCGGCTCACCCGACGTTTGCCGAGCGGACGGGCCGGAGCCTGTGGCATGCCCAGAGTAACGGTCACTTTGTCCTCACTGGGATATGGATGCGATTGGGCGCACGGCAGACCGATGCCCGGAGCGGCGCGCCTCGCGGGTCACTGCAGACGGATCGGGTTGACGATGTCGGCGGACAGGATGAGCAGGCTGAACCCGAGCAACACGACGACCGTCGCGTACGTGGCTGGTAACAGCTTGGCGAAGTCCACCCGTTTCACGGGGCCACGGTAGCCACGCAGTCGGCGCACCCCATGCCGTGCCTGCTCGAATGCCAGGACGGCGATGTGGCCGCCGTCGAGCGGCAGCAGCGGCAGCAGGTTGAAGATCCCGACGGCGAGGTTGATCGCCGCCACCAGGACCAGGAAGTCGCGGATCCGGTCCGGCCAGGAGCTGCCCGGCGCGGCGACGACATCACCGCCGATGCGGGCGGCGCCCACGACGCTGACGAATCCGGCGGGGTCACGGTTGTCGCTGAACAGGTTGCCCAGGTCATCGAGACGATGGGTCAGCGTGTCGTACATCCCGGTGAAGCCAGACCAGATGACCTCGCCGGTGCGCGGGATCGCCGCGATCGGACCGTAGCGCTCGGAGTCCGTGCCCGGCTTCACCCCGATGGCCCCGACCGGGTCGGACCCCTCGGCGCCGGTCTGCCGGTCGCGCAGCACCTGCACGAGATCCGGGCGCAGCGTGACCTGCTTGCCGTCCCGGTCGACGACGACGGTCGCGGCGCCCGCGCCGTGGTCACGCACGAGCTGGGTGAACTGCTTCCAGGTCGTGACCCGCACGCCGTCGAAGGACAGCACCCGGTCGCCGACCTCCATGCCGGCCGCGGCCGCCGGGCCGGGGCCCGAGCACTGGGTACTGGTCGACACGCAGCTGGTCGCGCCGATCTTGTTCTCGCTCACCTTCGGCGTGCCGAGCGCGATCAGGACGGTGTAGATCAGCACGATGGCGATGATGAAGTGCACCACCGAGCCGGCGGACATCACCACGAACCGAGCCCGGGCCGGCTTGTTGTAGAACGCCCGCGGTACGTCGTTCGGGTCGATCTCCTCGAGGGGGGTCATCCCCTCGATCTTCACGAACCCGCCGGCGGGGACCAGCTTGACGCCGTACTCCGTTTCGCCGCGCTTGCTCGACCACACGGTCGGGCCGAAGCCGACGAAGAACCGGGAGGCCTTCATCCCGTAGTGCCGGGCCGTGAAGAAGTGGCCCGCCTCGTGCAGGCAGACCGACACCAGCAGCGCCACCGCGAAGGCGACGATGCCAAGGATCATCACCGCGACACCACCTCGTTGGCCGTCTGGTCGATCAGCCGGTTCGCGGCGGCCCGGGCCTCACGCTCGGTGGCGAAGACCTCGTCGAGGGTCGGCTTGGCGATCACCTCGTGCGCCGAGAGCACCTCCGCGACGACGTCGACGATCCGGACGAACGGCAGCCGCCCCGCGATGAAGGCGGCGACCGCCTCCTCGTTGGCGGCGTTGAAGACCGCCGGCGCGGTCCCGCCACGCTTGCCCGTCTCCCGCGCGAGCCCCACCGCCGGGAAGGCGGTGGTGTCCAGCGGGAAGAAGTTGAGGGTCTGCGCGGTCGTCCAGTCCATCGGCCGCTGGGCCTCCGGAACCCGCTCCGGCCAGCCGAGCGCCAGCGCGATCGGCAGCCGCATGTCGGGCGGTGAGACCTGGGCCAGCGTCGAGCCGTCGTAGAACTCGACCATCGAGTGCACCAGCGACTGCGGGTGTACGACGACATCGATGTCGTCGTACGGAATACCGAACAGCAGCTGTGCCTCGATCAGCTCGAGGCCCTTGTTCATCAGGGTCGCCGAGTTGATCGTGATGACGGGGCCCATCGCCCAGGTCGGGTGCGCGAGCGCCTGGTCCAGCGTGACCGCCTCCAGCTCCGCGCGCTTCTTGCCGCGGAACGGCCCGCCCGAGGCGGTGAGGATCAGCTTGCGCACCTCGTGTCGCCGCCCGCCGCGCAGGCACTGCGCGAGCGCGGAATGCTCCGAGTCCACCGGGACCAGGCGGTCCGGGTCATCGCCGACGGCGTCGAGTACCAGCGGACCGCCGACGACGAGCGACTCCTTGTTCGCGAGCGCCACCGTGCGGCCGGCCGCCAGCGCGGCAAGGGTGGACGGGAGCCCCACGGAGCCGGTGATGCCGTTGAGCACGATGTCACACGGCCACGCGGCGATCTCGAGCGCGGCCTCGGGGCCGCCCAGGATCTTCGGGACGACGAACTCGCCCTTGCGGTAGCCGCGCTTCGCCGCCTCCGCGTAGAAGGCGAGCTGCAGGTCCTGCACGGCCGAGGCCGCCGACACCCCGACGACCTCGACGCCCAGGTCGAGCGCCTGCCGCGCGAGCAGTTCCACGCGCGACCCGCCGCCGAGCAGAGCGACGACCCGGAACTCGTCCGGGTTGCGCTGGACCACGTCGATCGCCTGGGTCCCGATTGATCCCGTCGACCCGAGCAGAACGACCTCACGTACGACCCGTGGCTGCGACACCCGTCCATTGTCGCAGGCTCGTCCCTGGCTCGACGACGGCCTGTTCGGTTCACCCCTGTTCGGTTCATGACACCCCGCGCCCGCCCCGTGTGGAACCGGGAGCCAGGCTCAGCCGCCGGCGAGGGCGCTGCCCAGGGAGCCGGCGATGCCCGGGGAGTCCGCCGACACGACCGATCCGACCACCGGGTRGGCCTGGAAGTAGAGCAGGCTGACCACCGTCGCGCTGAACGACGTCGCGGTCGGGCCGAGCTCGGGGCGTGCCTGCGCCTGGGGCCACGTGTGGCCGCCGCCGGTGACCGACAGGGCGCCGACATCGGGCTTCCCGTCGCAGGTCCAGGCGGTCAGCTTGCCGAGCCCGGGCAATACCTCGTCCTTGGGTTCCGCGCCACAGCCGGCGGCCTGCGCGTAGCGGCGGAGACGGTCGGGCACCGGCTGCGCGGTGACACCGGTGAACGGGGCCGCCCGCGGCGCACCGCCCCCGTCCCAGGGGGCGATCTGGTCGGCCGCGCCGTGGATCTCGAGCAGGTTCGTGACGGTCTTCACGCAGCTCGCCGGCACCGTGGCGCCGGCCACGGAGACGATCGCGGCGATCCGCCCGGGCAGCGCGCAGCTCGCGGCCACCGCCATGTCGGCGCCGTCCCCGAACCCGGTGGCGAAGACCCGGTCGTCGGCGAGGCAGCCGCGGCCGCGCAGGTCGTTCAGCAGCGCGGCGACGAACGCCACGTCATCCGGCCCGACGGCGCTCGACCGGATGAAGTTCCACCGCTTGTCGACCCCGGCCGGGACGACGACGACGTAGCCACGCTTCGTCGCCTCGCCGGCCAGGCCGGTGTAGGCCTCCAGGTCGGTGGGTGCCTGACCGTCGCCGTGGAAGTTGAGGATCACCGGCCGAGGCTGGTTGTCGCCCGCGGCGGCGGGTGGGACGGCGAGCAGGTAGCTCCGCTTCGCCGAGCCGACGGTGACGGTCTCGGCGGTCACGCCCGCCGGCAGCGTCTTGCCGGTCTTGCAGCCGCTCGGAGCGGGCGAGGCCACGACGACGCTCGCGCCGTCTCCCCCGCCGCTCCCGTCGGTGGCCGCCCCCGCGCCGCCGTCGGGAAGGCCCGCCCGCGCCGCGGCGGCGATGTTCGCCCCCGGCTCGCCCGACGACCGCGACGGGTCGTGCGCGAGCGCGTACCAGAGCAGCATCAGGAGCACGATGCCGGCGGCGGCGATCGGAACCAGCGTCGTGCTCCTGGACGTACCCGCGCGCGGGCCGCCCCGGCCGGCCACCCGCGCGCGGCGCGGCCCCGAGGCGCGGTGCCCGCGGCCGGGAGTGGCGTCGCGCCCGCCGGACTCGAGCCGGCTGGCCAGGCCGCGGCCGGTGGAGGAGCGCGCCGGGACCCGGCGGGCCGAGACATCGCCGCCGCCCCGGCCGGCGACGGGCCTGCCGGCGGCGGCGCTCCCGCCACGGCCCGCGGCACCGCCGCGACCGGTGGCACCACCGCGACCCGCGCCGCCGCCCCTGGCGGGCGGGTTATCGAAGGCCACGGCCCACGTCGGCGTCGCCGAGGCCCGGGACGCCCTCCAGGTTGTCGGTGACGCCCAGGGTGACCTCGCCGGCGCGGTCCGCCCGGCGGGGACCCGCGGTGTCGTCGGTGTCGTCGGCGGCGAGCTGGCCGCAGGCGGCCGCGATCTCGCGGCCGCGGGTGTCGCGGACGGTCGTGGTGATCCCGCGGGCGCGCAGCCGGGCGACGAACTCCCGCTCGGCCGACCCGGCGCTGGCGTGCCAGCTCGATCCCCGGGTCGGGTTGAGCGGGATCAGGTTGACGTGCGCGGGTCGCCCGGCCAGGCGCCTGGCGAGCAGATCGGCCCGCTCGGGCTGGTCGTTGACCCCGCCGATGAGGGCGTACTCGATGCTCACCCGCCGTCCCGTCAGCGACGCGTACTCCCAGGCGGCGTCGAGCACCTCGGCCACCTTCCAGCGAGTGTTGATCGGGACGAGGGTGTCGCGCAGCTCGTCGTCGGGAGCGTGCAGGGAGACCGCGAGCCGCACCGGCAGCCCCTCGCGGGCGAGCCGGCCGATCGCCGGGACGAGGCCGACCGTGGAGACGGTGAGGGCGCGGGCGGAGATCCCCAGGCCGTCCGGAGCCGGGTCGCTGATCCGGCGCAGCGCGGTGACCAGGGCCCGGTAGTTCGCGAGCGGCTCGCCCATGCCCATGAACACGACGTTGGACAGCCGGTCCCGCGGCCTCCCGGAACCCGGCGCTGAGGCAGTCTCGCGTTCCGCCTGACCGGGCTGCCCGTCGGCGCCGGGCAGTTCGCCGCGGCGAAGCACCCTGGYGGCGTCCACGACCTGTTCGACGATCTCGGCGACCGTCAGGTTGCGCGTGAGCCCGCCCTGACCGGTCGCGCAGAACGGGCAGCCCATCCCGCAGCCGGCCTGGCTGGAGACGCACACGGTCGACCGGTCCGGGTAGCGCATCAGCACCGACTCGATCGTCGCGCCGTCGACGGTGCGCCACGCGGTCTTGCGGGTCGCGCCGTCGTCGCAGGTCAGCGTCTTGCCGGCGGTCAGCAGCCTCGGCAGCAGCGCGTCGGCCAGCACGTCGCGGGCGGCGGTCGGCAGGTCGGTCATGCCGGCGGTGTCGCCGGGAGCGGCGAGCCGGGCGAAGTAGTGCCGGGCGAGCTGGTCGGCCCGGAAGGCCGGCTGACCGAGCTCGACGGCCGCCGCGCGGCGCTCGTCGCGGGAGAGGTCCGCCAGGTGCCGTGGGGGCTTCACCCGACGAGGTGTGAGGGTGAGGCCGACCGACTGCCCGGCTGGACCATCGGTCCCGGCGGGCTGGTCAGTTCCGGCTCTGGTGACTGTCATAGCTCTGCCAGTGTGCCAAACCGACCCAGCGCCCGCTCCCGGAGGAGATCCGCGGAGGCTAGCCCGGGGGTAGGAAGGCGGTGATGAGCAGCCAGGCGACCGGCGCGGTGCACAGCAGTGAGTCGAGCCTGTCCATGATCCCACCGTGGCCGGGCAGGAGGTTGCCCATGTCCTTGATGCCGATGTCCCGTTTGAGCAGCGACTCGCCGAGGTCGCCGACCGTGGCGGTGCACACGGCGGCAAGCCCGAGAATCACCCCCTGCCAGACGTGGCCGCCCAGCGGCCAGCTGACGACCACGCTCGCGACGACGACGCAGGCGGTCGCGGAGCCGGCGAAACCCTCCCAGGACTTGCCCGGTGAGACCGTCGGGGCGAGCTTGTGCCGCCCGCCGGAGAGCACCCCGGCGGTGTAGCCGCCGATGTCGCTCGCGACGACCGTGCCGAGGAAGGCCACCACCCGCCAGCTGCCGTCGGCGGGCGCGGTCAGCAGCGCCGCGAAGCCGGCGGCGAACCCGACATAGACAGCGGCGAAGATCGTGGCGGCCAGGTCGGCCGGCAGCCCCGCCGGCTCGCCCAGGGCACGGACCGCCACGGCGAGCAGCACGGTGAGCGCGAGCGCGCCGACCAGCGCGCCGGGACCGCCGGCGTAGGCGGCGATCGGCATCGCCACGGCGCCGGCGAGGAGCGGTGCCAGCGGCGGCCGCAGCCCCGCGAGCCGCAGCGCCCGCACGACCTCGAAGGTTCCGATCGCGACGGCGACGCAGACGACGCCGATGAACCCGGCCTTGACGGTGAACAGCGGTACCAGGATCAGCGCGCCAAGCAGGACGCCGACGGCGATGGCCGCGCGCAGGTTGCGGCCGGCCCTGATCCGCCGCCGGGACGACGGGGCCGGCTCGTCGGCCGACCCGCCCGGTCCGGCCGGCCTGGCCCGCTCTGTCCGTCCCGCCTGGTTCTCGGGGGACGGGTCGTGGTCCGTGGGGGAAGGGTCGTCCGCGGCCGGTGGTCTCATGACGGCGTCGTCCGCCGCGGGGGACGCGGCCGGCTCACCGACGGACCCATCGGTCGCCATCGGCTCGCCGACGGGCCCGCTGGCGCGGAGCAGCGAGCTGGGGGAGGCTTTCTGGCCCAGCCCGTCGGCCGGCGCCGTGGCGCGCAGACCTTCGCTCACCTCGCCCCTTCGCTGACCTCGCGTCGTTGGTCTGGGGGATGGTCCCCCAGCCAGGCATCATGGGCCACCGGGAGCCCGTGGCGGAACATTCCCTCGGATTCGTCGGCGCGGATCGGAGGCATCGGGCGGTGTCGCCCGATGCCCGCTCAGCCGGCAGGAAGCGCTCAGACCGACAGGAGGTCGGATTCCTTGGTCTTGAGCAGCTCGTCGATCTGGGCGACATAGCGATGCGTCGCTTCGTCCAGGTCCTTCTCCGCCCTGCGGCCGTCGTCCTCGCCGGCCTCCCCGTCCCGGACGATCCGGTCCAGTGCCTCCTTGGCATGCCGACGCACGTTGCGGATGCTGATCTTGGCGTCCTCGGCCTTGCCACGGGCCACCTTGACCAGGTCGCGCCGGCGCTGCTCGGAGAGCTCGGGGAAGACCACCCGGATGATCGAGCCGTCGTTGCTCGGGTTCACACCGAGGTCGGAGTCACGGATCGCCTTCTCGACGGCGCCCACCGACGACTTGTCATACGGCGTGATGATGACCATGCGGGGCTCAGGGATGTGGAACGATGCCAGCTGCTGAACGGGGGTGGGCGCGCCGTAGTAGTCAACGACGATCTTCGAGAACACGGCGGGCGTGATGCGACCCGTCCGGATGTTGGCGAAGTCGTCCTTGGCGACCGAGACGGCCTTGTCCATCTTCTCCTCGGCCTCGAGGAGTGTGTCGTCGATCACCGCTGTCCTTCCGTTCCGTAGGCATCGACACTGACCAGAGTCCCGATCTTCTCACCTCGCACGGCTCGCGAGATGTTCCCTTCGGTCAGCAGGTCGAAGACGACGATCGGCATGGCGTTGTCCATGCAGAGGCTGATCGCCGTGGCGTCCATGACCTTCAGCCCACGATTCAGAACCTCCCCGTAGGTGAGCGTGTCGAAGCGCACCGCGCCGGGGTTGGTCTGCGGGTCGGCGTCGTAGACACCGTCCACCTTCGTCGCCTTCAACACAGCCTGGGCCTTGACCTCCAGTGCCCGCTGCGCGGCGGTGGTGTCGGTCGAGAAGAACGGGGCGCCCAGGCCGGCTCCGAAGATGACGACCCGGCCCTTCTCCAGGTGCCGGATTGCGCGCAACGGCAGATAGGGCTCCGCGACCTGGCCCATGGCGATCGCCGTCTGGACTCGGGTGACGGCGCCCTCACGCTCGAGGAAGTCGGCCAGGGCGAGGCAGTTGATGACCGTGCCGAGCATGCCCATGTAGTCGGCCCTGGCTCGGTCCATCCCACGTTCGGCGAGCGCCTGGCCCCGGAACATGTTGCCCCCGCCGACAACGATCGCGACCTCGATGCCCGATCGGGCCACGTGCGCGACCTGCCGCGCGATCGTCGAGACGGTCACGGGGTCGATGCCCAGCTGGTCCCCGCCGGCGAACGCCTCGCCGGAGAGTTTGAGCAGGACACGCGGCCACCTGGGCTCGGTGCTCTCAGGCCCGGTGGCCACCTCGGCTTGATCGATCACGGGTGGCCCTCTCCCCAAAGGGGCCGCCGGAGGTGCGCGTTCGGGACATCGCGCCTCCTTTGGCCGCGCCAGCGGCCGGGATGTTCGGCCGGAGGTCGTCTGACTGCCAGTCTGCCCCATCCAGGGCCGTCATCGGCGGCCCGGTCCCACCAGCGGCAGGTCGCCCCGTCCACTCCAGCGGGATTGGCGCACCAGACACCGCGCGCGACTGGCGACGCGGTCGGACCCGGTGAGCCGCCAGATCGGCGGCCCACCGGTGAGGGGCGCCTCAACCTCAGACCGGCCCCATGCCCTTGCGAGGATCAACCCGGCTCTGGCACTGACCCGGAGCCAGCCCGATCGGGCGCGGAGCGTCTGTCACGCGACCGCCTCGTCCGTCCTATGCCTGGCGGATGTTGAAGCGGGCGAAGCGCCCGATCTCGATCTTCTCGCCGAGGGAGGCGCCGGCCTCCTCGACGAGCGCGCCGATGCTGGTCTTGTTGTCCTTCACCCACGGCTGGTCGAGGAGCGCCACGCTCTTCCGGTAGCCGTTCAGCTTGCCCTCGACGATCTTGGCGATCGCGGGCTCCGGCTTGCCCTCCTCGCGGGCGGCGGTCTCGTAGATCCGCCGCTCCTGCTCGAGGACCTCGTTCGGGATCGCGTCCGCGGTCACGTACAGCGGGTCGGCGGCCGCGATGTGCTGCGCGATGTCGCGGGCAAGCTGCTGGAACTGATCGGTCTTGGCCACGAAGTCCGTCTCGCAGCGCAGCTCGACGAGCACCCCGATGGTCGGCGGGAGCTGCGGGTCGGTGCGGTGCAGGTAGGAGTCGACCAGGCCGTTGGCCGTCGAGCGGCCGGACCGCTTGGCGACGCCCGCGAGGCCTTTCTCGCGCAGCCAGGCCTTCGCCTTCTCGAAGTCGCCGTCGTGGTCGACGAGCGCCTTCTTGACGTCGCTCATCCCGGCGCCGGTTACCTCGCGGAGCTTGCGGATTTCGCCGGCAGTGATCTGTGCCATCGTCTTTCGTCCCGTTCTGGGTGTGACGGGCGCCTGTGCACCCGTCGTCGGGCGCTTCGCGCCCTCCTGCACTGATTGCGGTTCAGGTAGATGACCGCGGCCGGGGCAGCTACCACGGCCGGCATCGTCGTTGGGCGGGCAAGGCCAGCCCAAACGAGCCTGCGCGGGGCGCCACGCCCTCCCCCGGCCCGCGACGAACTGGCGTGCCCGTCCTGAAACACCGCGCACCGCGCGCGTCCACGGCGGAGCGTATGGCTGGTGGTCGGACCTGCCGCCCCGGTTCCTGCTGGGGCTGATAGGCCACGGAAACGGCCAACCGACCGGAAAAGGAAAGTGCCCCCGAGTGCCCGCGGAGTCGGGTCCGCTGACCGCGTAGGTCGGTCCCTGTCTGATCGGCATTGCCGATCAGACAGGGACCGGAGAGCCCGCCCGCGAGCGAAACGCCGCCCGCGCCAGTCTCAGACGGAGGAGCCGACGGTGTCCTGGACGGCCTCGGCCGGAACCTCGGCCGGGACCTCAGCCGATGCCTCGACCGGAGCCTCGGCCGGCGCCTCAGCCGGAACCTCGGCGTCGCGGCGCAGAACCTCCTGCTCCCACTCGGTCAGCGGCTCGTCGGTCGCGAGCTGCTCGGGCTTGGCGTCGGTCGCGCTCGCGCCGGCGCGGGCCATCAGGCCGGCTCCGACCGCGTCCGCGACCACCCGGGTGAGCAGCGCGGCGCTGCGGATCGCGTCGTCGTTGCCCGGGATCGGGTAGTCGACCTCGTCCGGGTCGCAGTTGGTGTCCAGGATCGCGACGACGGGGATGTTGAGCTTGCGCGCCTCCCCGACGGCGATGTGCTCCTTCTTGGTGTCGACGATCCAGACCGCGCTGGGCACACGGGCCATGTCCCGGATGCCGCCGAGGGTGCGCTCGAGCTTCGCCTTCTCCCGGCTCAGCACGAGCTGCTCCTTCTTCGTGCGCACCTCGGTGCCGCCGGTCAGCTCGATCTCCTCGAGCTCCTTGAGCCGCTGCAGGCGCTTGTAGACCGTGGAGAAGTTGGTCAGCATGCCGCCGAGCCAACGCTCCTTGACGTACGGCATCCCGACTCGGCGAGCCTGCTCCTCGACCGCCTCCTGCGCCTGCTTCTTGGTGCCGATGAACAGCACCGTTCCGCCGTGCGCGACCGTCTCCTTGACGAAGTCATAGGCGCGGTCGATGTAGGACAGCGTCTGCTGCAGGTCGATGATGTAGATGCCATTGCGCTCGGTGAGGATGTAGCGCTTCATCTTCGGGTTCCAGCGCTTGGTCTGGTGCCCAAAGTGCACGCCGCTCTCAAGCAGCTGCCTCATAGTGACGACGGCCATGACCGCCGCTCCTTCCCATCCGGCCCACGGGGCCGGATCGTCTCGGTTGTCGGCCGCGGCTGGTGCCGGCGGCCCCCTGACGCCCGATAGGCCCCTACCGTCGCAAGGCGACGGACCGAGGGAGCCCTCCTGGCCGGCCCGGCCAACGGGCCGGGCGGCGATGGGCGCGAGTAGACCGTCGGCAATCGACCGACGACATCGAGACACGACATCGACAGGACGACCATGGCCTGCCGCGCCCGCCAGGAGCAGGCGTGCGAAGTGAGCTCCTTGCGGAACTCCATCGCTGATGATACTCGGCCGGGCCGAGAGCCCGCTCGGCCGCCATGCCTGTGGGCGCCAAGTGGGCTGAGATGCGGGTCGATCCGCCCATGGAGATCCTCGACTGGACGTCCGGACGCCAAACATGCGGCGGTTACCCACAGGATCCGGCTTATCCACAGACGCCCGGCTCGCGCTGGCGCGCCGCGTTCCCGGCGCCCATCGTGTGCCGGGCCGGCCGACGACGCCCCCGGGCCGGCGCACGGCGGCCGGGGGCGGGGTCCGGTCCTCCACACCGCGCCTCCCGCCCCCGGTCGCTCCGAGGGCCGCCGCCCAGCCGTAGAGGACCGTCGCCCAGCCGTAGGAGTGCCCATGGCCCCAGCCCCGAGCCACGACCCGCGCATTCCGCCACTCGTCGCCGCCGCCTTCCTGGCCGCCGTTCTCGCGCTCGGCGGCTGGTCTCACCCCGTCACCACCGGCCAGACCACCACGGCCCAGCCCCCGTCCGCGGCCCAGCCGTTGACCACGACCCAACCGGCGCCCATGGCCCAAACAGCACCCATGGCCCAACCGGCGTCCACGGCCCAAACAGCACCCTTGGCCCAAACGGCACCCTTGGCACAGCCGACACCCGCCGCCGCGAGGCTCCAGGCGGCGGCCTGGCGCGACACCGTCATCTCCCCGAGCTCCGGCGACCTGGCACCGTCGCACACCGGCGCAGCTCCGCGGCCAGACGGGGAGCCCACCGTCGGCCCGATCTCCGGTGGCACTTCTCCCTCCTCGGGCCTGGTCCCGCAGGAAGGTACGGAGGAGGGCGCCGTGCCGATCGCTCCGGCCACCCGGGCCACTCCGGCCAGCTGGCGACCGCCGCTGGACGGTCCGTTGGCGGTTGTCCGGCCGTTCCAGCCGCCGGCCACTCCTTATGGCGTCGGGCACCGCGGCATCGACCTGCACGCCCGGGTCGGCGCGACGGTGCGCGCCGCGGGCGACGGGGTCGTCAGCTACGCGGGCGTCCTCGCGGGCCGAGGGGTCGTCGCGGTTACCCACGGCGGGCTGCGGACCACGTACGAGCCGCTGACCGTACTCGTCAGCGCCGGCCAGCGGGTAGCGGCCGGTACACCCCTCGGCCGGCTGGCCGCGGGGCATCCTGGCTGCGTTCAGGACGCCTGCCTGCACTGGGGCCTGCTGCGCGCCGACGTCTACCTGAGCCCGTTGACGTTGCTGCTTCCCGACCCGCCCCGGCTGCTTCCCCTGGCCAGGCCGGCCCCCCGCACCGATCCGACGGCCCGAGCCGGCCGACGGTAAGCGGCCAGGGCCTGGTGCTCGCGCCCAGCCGTTCACGACCAAGCGCTCGCGCCCAGCCGTTCACGACCAAGCGCTCATGCCCAGCCGTTCACGGCCAAGCGTTCACGGCGCAGGCATCCCGCCAAGATCCAGCGCCGCCCCAGGCAAGATTGGCCCGCCCGCCGCGGGCATGATCGTGGTTTCGACCCTCTGGTGGTCGTAACTGCCGCCGTTCCACAACCACCCGAGGGCGCAGCCGGCGATCACGCAACGGGCTTGACCTTGGCGGTCCGGCTTTAGGCGCGCGGATGGGCCTGTTGGAAGGCGGCTCGCAGGCGCTCCGGGGTGACGTGGGTGTAGATCTGCGTGGTCGCGAGGCTCGCGTGGCCAAGTAGCTCCTGCACCGAGCGCAGGTCGGCGCCGCCGTCGAGCAGGTGGGTGGCCGCCGAGTGGCGCAGCCCGTGGGGGCTGACGCCATCGGGGCCACCTGTGGAGGCGAGCCGAGCGGCCAGGATCCGCCGCACGGCCCGGGGGTCCAGCCGCCCACCGCGGGCGCCGAGTAGCAGCGCGTGGGCCGCCGTCGCCGTGGCTCCCGGGGTCCTTCGGGCTTCGGTTTCCCGGGTCTCGGGGGGGCCGGAAGGTCCGCGGGCCTCCGCCGGGTCGGCGGTTCCCGCATCCGCGGCACCGTGCTGCGAGGGCCGCCGGGAGGGCCGTTGGGAGTGCCGCACGAGCTCGGACCGCCCGCCGCGCAGCCAGGCGGCAAGTGCGCGGGCCGCCGGTAGGCCATAGGGAACGGCGCGCTGCCGGTCGCCCTTGCCGGTGACCCGCAGCAGGCGCCGTTCATGGTCGACGTCGTCGAGATCGAGCCCGCACAGCTCGGACACGCGCACGCCCGTGGCGTAGAGCAGTTCGAGCACCAGGTCGTCGCGCAACCGCAGCGCACCGGCCAGCGGATCTCCCGGATCGCCGGCTTCCCGAATCGCCGGCCTCCCGGGGGTACCTGGCGGCGGGCCCTCGAGCAGGGTGCGCGCCTGCTCCACGGTGAGCACCCGCGGGATCCGCCTCGGCGCGCGCACGCTCGCCAGCCGGGCCGCGACGTCCTCCGGCAGGTGACCACGCCGCGTGGCGAAGGCGCTGAACGCCCGGGCGACCGACGATCTGCGCGCGAGCGTCGCCGGCGCGGCGCCGTCCGCGCGCAGGTCCGCGAGCCAGCCACGCAGCATCGCCAGGTCGAGGGCCGTGAGCTCCGGTCGCCCCATCCTGATCGCGTGGGCCCGCAGGCTGGCGAGATCAGCCCGATAGGCGCGCACAGTTCGCGGCGAGCGGTTCAGCTCCGCGACCAGGTGGTCCGCGAAGGCGGCCACGGCGCGGTCCCAGCCCGGTTCCCCGGCGCCGTCCGGTCCAGACGCCCCAGCTGCTCGCATGTCGCCACTTCATCACCTCGAGGTGGTCACGTCACGCCACCCCGATCGTGCCTTCGTCCGCCGCGCCCGGTACACGACGTCGTGACGTGGCCTGGCGCGACGCGAGATGGCGGTAAACGACGTCGGCCGCCGGCCGACGGTCAGTTGTCCGTCTCGGGAAGCGGATGCGTGGCAGGGGACGCGGCCGCAAGGGCCGGACCGGGAGCTCCGGACGAACGTGGGACGGCGATCGCCAGGCGGCCGACGGGGGCGACGTCGTGGCTCCCGTCCTCGTAGCAGCGCCAGGTCACCTCACCGGCTGGGACCTCGTCCCCGGCTTCGGCACGTAGCGTCGCGGCGTGCCGCGGGCAGCGCGGCCAGGCGTGCCAGAGGATCTCCGTGAAGCATTCCTGCACACCCACGGCGACGGCCACGACCGCCTCCGCGCCCTCCGCGCCAAGCGGCAGCGGCCCGGCACCCGCCGGCCAGAACCGCCCGTCAGGCAGGGCCACGAAGAACCCCTGCTCGGTGCCGACCAACTGGAACCGGCCGCTCCCGGTGACCAGGCGTCCCGCGGCCTCGCCCGCGCCGTCACCGTCACCGTCACCGACCAGGTCGACGTCACGGGTCGTGTCGTCGGCGCCGATCGCCGGGCCGTCGCCGGGATGGCTGTCGAGGTCGCGCTGGACGAGCCGCAGGGCGGCGCGCAGGCCGGCGAGCTGGCTGTTCGGGGTCATGGGTGAACCTCCCGCGTCGGGAACAAGGCGTCATCCTCCACGGCGGCATGGGGGGTGCCGACGTGCGACTTTCCGGCCAAGGTCGAGCCGGCCAAGGTCGAGCCAGTCGGGGTCGAGCCAGTCGGGTCTGGCGCCGTCGGGGGGCCCACAGCGAGCCGGAGCGGGTCCGGCCGGGGCTGGGCCGGACCACGGCCGAGCGCGGTCAGCCGGTAGCCGTCCGGCCCGGACTCGACGAGGCCTTCCACCTGGAGCGGGCCGAGCATGGCGAGCACGTCGCGGGGCTCCCTGCCGATCCGCCGCGCCAGCACCGCGACGCCGGCGACACCGCGCGACGGCAGGGCCTCCAGCAGAGCGCGCACCACGGCGGGCAGGTCGTCGCGCGGGCTGGTGGAGGCACTCGCGGGACCGCCGTCGAGACCTACCGGCCCGATCTCCTCCTCGATGTCGCGCGCATCTGCGACCAGCGCGCATTCCTCGCGGTGGTCACGCAGCAGCCGATGGCAGCCGGCCGACATCGCGCTGGTCACCGGGCCGGGCACGACCATGAGCCCGCGGCCCAGCCGGCGGGCATGCCGCGCCGTGCTGAGCGCGCCGCTGCGCAGTCCCGCTTCCACCAGCACCGTGCCTCTGGTGAGCGCGGCGATGAGCCGGTTCCGGATGAGGAAGCGCCGACGCAGCGGCGGGCTGCCTGGCGGCACCTCGCTGACCAGCAGGCCGCTGCCGCGGATGTCGTCGAGTAGCCGCGCGTGCGCGGCCGGGTAGGGGACGTCGACACCGCAGGCGAGCACGGCCACCGTCGTCCCGCCGCCGGCCAGGGCGCCGCGGTGCGCGGCGGCGTCGATCCCGAACGCCGCACCCGAGACGACCGTCCATTCCCGCTCGGCCAGCGTGTACGACAGCTCGCTCGCGACGTGCTGCCCATAGGCGGTGGCCGCCCGGCTGCCGACGACCGCGACACCGCGCCGGTCGACGTCCGTGAGGCTCGCGCGCGGCGCGCCGGCAGCGCCGAGGACCCAGAGGGCCAGCGGCATGCCGTACTCCCGCTCGCCACGCCCCACCACCCGGTCCAGGCCGTCCAGACCTGCTGGCCAACCTGGATCGCCGGGGCAGATCAGCCACCCGCCGAGCTCATGCAGCCGGTCCAGGTCACGGCGCGGCTCGATGTCCGGATGCTCGGCGCGGATCCGGGCCCACGCCTCGGTGGGGCCGACCGTGCGCAACAGGCCCGCGAGTCTCGCGTTGCCGTACCCGACGAGGTGCGACAGCGCCGCCCGCGCGAGCCGGTCCGGCGATTCCTCGTCGCCGGGCGGGCCGGTCGGCGCGTTCACGCGTCCCGCCCGGGGATCCGCAGGCTCAATGCGAGGCCGAGCTCGGTTGCGCCCGGCCGGTCCAGGCCGCGCAGGTCGGCCAGCGTCCAGGCGACCCGCAGCACCCGGTCGAGACCGCGGGCGGTGAGCGACCCGGTCTCGTAGGCCCGGTCGGCGGCGAAGGTGACCGACGGCGGCAGCGGCCAGTCCCGCCGCAACATGGCACCGGGCACCTCCGCGTTCGTCCGCCACGGGGTGGCCCGCAACCGGGTGGCCATGGCCGCCCGCGCGCTCGTGACCCGCTCGGCGACGACCGCGGTGGACTCGGCGGAGCCCGCGTCCGCCCGCAGCTCGGCGCGGCTGGGCGCGCCGAGCTCGATCTGCAGGTCGATGCGGTCGAGCAGCGGGCCGGACAGCCGGGCCTGGTAACGGCGCCGGACCGCGCTGGGGCACTCGCAGGCGTTCTCGCCCCTGGTGCGGGCCTTGGCGCACGGGCATGGGTTCGCCGCCAGCACCAAGAGGAACCGAGCGGGGAAACGGGTGGTCATCCGGGCTCTGGAGATCTCGATCACGCCGCTCTCCAGCGGCTGGCGCAGCGCGTCGAGCGCCGGCCGCGCGAACTCGGGAGCCTCATCCAAGAACAAGATCCCCCGGTGTGCCTGGCACGCGAGTCCGGGGCGGATCACGGTGGTGCCGGCACCGATCAGCGCGGCCGGCGTCGCGCTGTGATGCGGGCCGCGGTACGGCGGACGGCTGATCAGCGGTGTGCCTGCGGGCAGCACGCCGGCCACCGAGTGCACGGCCGTCACCTCGATGGCCGCCTCGAGGTCCAGATCAGGCAGCAGGCCCGGCATCCGCTCGGCCAGCATCGTCTTTCCCCCGCCGGGCGGCCCCTGCATGTACAGGTGATGGCCGCCGGCGGCGGCGACCTCGACGGCGAGCCGGCCGCGGCTTTGCCCGGCGACGTCGGCGAGATCGAGATCCGCGTCGCCCGGCGGCTGGCCGGGGTTCCCGCCGGATCGGCGAAGCCCGGGATGGCCGCCGGATCCGCGGATCCGACCGGGCAGGTCCGCCGCCAGAGCCACGAGCCCGCTCCCCACCGCCGTGGCCGGCTCCGGCTCGTACTCGCCGCGCAACAGGCCGATCGCGCTGCGCAGGTCCGGGACCGGCTCTACCTCGGAGGCGGGGACGAGCGCCGCCTCGGCGGCGTTGCGCACCGGAACCACCACCCGGCTCACACCCGCGTCCACGGCCGCCAGCACGGCCGGCAGCACGCCGCGCACCGGGCGGACCCGGCCGTCCAGCGCGAGCTCGCCGAGCATCACGCGCTGTTGGGGGGCGACCCGTGGGACCACGCCCGCGGCGGCGAGGATCGCGAGCGCCATGGCCAGATCGAAGGAGCTGCCCGACTTGGGCAGGGTCGCTGGGAACAGCCCGACGGTGATCCGCTGGTCGGGCCATTTCTGCCCGGAGTTGAGGACCGCGGCGCGGATGCGGTCGCGGGCCTCGGCGAGCGCCGCGTCGGGCAGCCCGATCAGGGTGAGGCCGGGCAGCCCACCGGACAGGTGCGCCTCCACCTCCACCAGGTGGCCCTCGACCCCGATGACGGCGACGGCGAGGGCGCGCGCCAAGGCCATCAGAACGCCCCGCGCCGGTGCTCGACGCGCATGGCCTCGGGCACGCCCGGTATCAGGTCGCGGCTGACCGCCAGCAGGTCGAAGCGCACCGGGCCGCGCAGGCGTGGGTGCGCGGCGAGCCAACGCACGGCCAGCAGGCGCACCCGGGCGGCCTTGCGGCCCGCCACCGCCTCGGCCGGCGTGCCGAACCGCGTCCCGCTGCGGGTCTTGACCTCGCAGAACACCAGCGTGCCCGCCTCGCGGGCGACGATGTCCAGCTCGCCCTCACGGCACCGCCAGTTCCGGTCGAGGATCTCGGCGCCGCTCTCGACGAGGTGGCGCGCGGCCAGGTCCTCACCGAACCGACCGAGCTCGTCCTTGGCTCGGCGTTCCCCTCTTGGCCTGGATGTCACAGCCGGACCCCCGCCGTCCGCCGGCCGCCCGCGACCGGCTTCACTCGAGCGGCGCTGCCCTGGCTGTTCGGCCAGGGACGGCGCACCGCCCGCGGCGGCTGCTGCCGCCAGCGAGGATCAGCGTGCGAGCCTGGCGGCCCCACGTCGAGGCCGGTCGGCGCTCCTGTGGACAACTGCCCGCCGTCCACAGACTGGCGAAGTGGCCAACGGTCCGGACGCGACTTCACCAGGCATGCCGGGCCCGGACATGAAGCGGCGAGCGGGACCCTGGCGGCGGCACGCCGCCAGACCCGGCCTAAAAGGGACGCCAGGCCCGAACTGAACGAACCCTCGGCGCTACAGCTCCGCCTTCGTCAGCTCCTCGACGTTGACGTCCTTGAACGTGACGACCCGGACGTTCTTCACGAAGCGCGCGGGGCGGAACATGTCCCACACCCAGGCATCCCGCAGCGTCAGCTCGAAGAAGACCTCGCCGTCCGAGGTGTTCCGAACGTCGATCTTGTACTCGTTGGCGAGGTAGAAGCGGCGCTCGGTCTCGATCACGTACGAGAAGAGCCCGACCACGTCCCGGTACTCCCGATAGAGCTGCAGCTCCATCTCGGTCTCGTACTTCTCTAGGTCCTCGGCGCTCATGCGGGCTCCGTGCCCTGCCGGCCGGCCACTGCCACGGTCTCCTCCAGCCGCACCGATCGAAAGTCCCCACCCTGCGCGACCAGGGACTGGACATTGACATACGAGAGGCGGTGCTCCTCGCACGGCCCGTGTCTCGCCAGTGCCGCGGCATGCGCGGCGGTGACGTATCCCTTGTGCTGCGCGAAATCGTACTCGCCATAGCGCTCGTGCAGCTGGCACATGATCCGGTCCCTGGTGACCTTGGCGATGACGGAAGCGGCCGCGACACAGCCCGCGACCTGGTCACCCTTGCGGACGGCGAGCGACGGTGCCTCGATTCCCGGCACCGGGAACCCGTCGACGAGCACATATCCCGGCCGCACGGCGAGGCGCGCCACGGCGCGGCGCATCCCGGCGATGTTCATGACGTGCAGCCCGTGCCGGTCGATGTCGGCTGCCGGGATCACGACCACGGACCACGCCGCCGCCACGGCCATCACGTCGTCGTAGACACGCTCCCTGACCCGCTCGGTCAGCAGTTTCGAGTCCGCGAGGGCGCCGAGGCGCCCAGTCCTGCGCGGATCGAGGACGACGGCGGCCACCACCATGGGGCCGGCGCAGGCGCCACGGCCGGCCTCGTCGACGCCGGCCACCGGGCCGAGACCGCGCCGCGCGAGCGCTCGCTCGTAGCCGAACAGACCGCTGTCACGCCGGATGACCGCACCCGGGGGCTTCATCGCGAACGTCGCCACCGCGCCCGCCGCCACCGCCCGCCTCTGCCGGGCGTCCGTCCGGCGCCCGGCCCACGGCCCGGCGACAGCCCGCGTCGACCGCCGCCGCCGTGCACGGCGAGGGCGAGGGCGCCGACGAGGGGCAACGAGGCGGGCGTGCCTGTCGGCAGCGCGCCGTCGCCCTGGAGGCCGGGATCGGCGGCGCCGGTGAGGGGACGCGCCGGGCTCGCCGCCGGGATGCCGTGGAACGTGCCGGGGACGGTCAGAAAGCCGAACCGGCTGAGCGGCCATACCCGTACGAAGGCGCGGCCGACGACGGCGCCGGTCGGGATCGTCCCGTTCGCGCGCGAGTCCGACGAGGCGCTGCGGTGGTCGCCCATGACCCACAGCCGGCCGTCGGGCACCTTCACCGGGCCGAAGGGCTGGCTGTCGTTCTCGAAGACGTACGGCTCGTCGAGCGCCTTGCCGTTGACCATCACCCGGCCCTGGCTGTCGCAGCAGCTCACCGTGTCGCCGCCGACGCCGATGACCCGCTTGATGAAGTCCTTGTCGCTGGGCGCGCCCAGGCCGAGCAGGTTCTGGGTGCCGCGGACGAACCGGCTGAACCCGTTGCTGGGCGGGGCGATCACCGACTCGTGGCTCTGGAACCCGGTCCCGTCCCCGTTGAAGACGACGATGTCGCCGCGGTGGACGTCCCGGAAGTGGTAGACGACCTTGTTCACCAGCACCCGGTCGTTGATGAGCAGCGTCCGCTCCATCGACTCCGACGGGATCCAGAAGGCCTGTACGAGCAGGGCCTTGATGAGCAGCGCCAGAACGAAGGCGATGAGCACGAGGACGGGTAGCTCCCGCAGGAACGATCCGCGCCCCTCCTCACGGTCGCCGCGCCCGGGCCGCTCCCGCCTACCGCCACGTACCCGCCGGCCCACGCGGGTCGTAGGACCGGCGGAGTCATCGGGCTCGTCGGTGGCGCGGTCGTCCTCGTCGGCCTCGCTGGCCGTCGGCCCGAAGCCGTCGTCGTCCCAGGCACCGCGGTCCACGGCTGGCGCGGGCCCGCGCGGGGGTCGCGGCCCGCTGGCCGACGACCACCCGGAGCCCAGGCCGGCCCCGGCGGGCAATGCTCCGCCGATGTCGGCCGGGTCCGGAGTGCCCTGCTCGGACGAGCTCACTACGCCACCTCACGTTGTGATCCGCGGCGGCCCAGAACCCGGCAACGCGCCAGGCAGGCCGGTGACCACAGGACGACGACCAACTGTGGTCCCTGAGTTCCCGAGCGCGGCAGCCGTTGTCTCGTCCGCCGGTGCTCGGTCACGACCCGTCTATCTTCGTCCATCCACCCGGCGCACGCTGGCACGCACCCGTCCCCGCCACGCCGAGCATGGGTGGACGTTGTTCGGAATCGTCCGGCCTCGGAACTCGTGGTATTCGCCAGGACCATGCGCGGGTACGGACACCCACGTCCGGTCACCTGGCTCGATGGGACCGACGACGCATGCCATGGCGCCCGATGTCCACGTGGTCCACGTGCCCGGCATCCACGCGCACGCTGGCGCCGCGAAGGCGCTCTTCGGCGACGGGTGGCCTGGTGCGAGACCCGTTGGCGACGACGCGCTCAGCGTGGCGGCAGCTCAGCCGTCTCGCCGGCCCGGATCCAGACCCGGCCACCGCTCGGGACGCCCCGCCCGAAGGCAGGCAACGAGGGGATGCTCGACGCCCGACCTAGGGTCCCCGCCGAATCACCGACAGGTTCCCGCCGAACCGGAGGTCCGGGAGGTCCAGGGCGCCAGCACCCGCCTCAGCGCCCGCGAACTACCGCTTTTCCTTGATCTTGGCGGCCTTGCCGCGCAGTTCACGCAGGTAGTAGAGCTTGGCCCGGCGAACGTCACCGCGGGTCACGATCTCGATCTTCGAGACGATCGGGCTGTGCACCGGGAAGGTGCGCTCCACGCCGACGCCGAAGCTGACCTTGCGGACGGTGAAGGTCTCCCGCAGGCCGTCGCCCTGCCGGCGGACCACGACGCCCTGGAAGACCTGGATGCGCTGGCGGCTTCCCTCGACCACGCGCACGTGGACCTTGAGGGTGTCGCCCGGCCAGAACTCGGGCACGTCGGTCCTCAGCGACTCGGCGTCGAGGCTGTCCAGGGTTTGCATGGCAGTCGCTTCCTCAGTGGTGGCAGTTGGTCCTAGGTCCTCACGGCGAGCCGCGCCCAGGGCGGCGAACTCACCACGATCATGAAGGCCGGACACCGGCTACGCCGCAGACCTGCGCGCTGGTGGATCACGCGTCAGGTCGTCGGTGCCGAGACCCGGCCGAACCGGCCACGGACCGGCGGACACTGCATCCTACTGTGCCACACGACCGGCCGGGCGCATCGCGGCGGCCACCACGATCACCCCGCCGGCGAGGACGCATCGCGCGCGGTGGTGTCGATCGGCGGATCCGGCTCCGCTTCCAGGGCCTGGGCGACGACCAGCCGGTCACGGTCGCCGAGCTCGAGCGACGTGAGCAGGTCCGGACGACGCCGCACGGTCCGGCTCAGCGCCTGGTCGCGCCGCCACCGAGCGATCGCGCCGTGATCCCCGGATAGCAGCACATCAGGGACCCGATGCCCCGCCCACTCGGGTGGACGGGTGTACACCGGCCCTTCGAGCAGCCCATGCGCGAACGAATCATCCGCGACCGACTCGGCATTGCCGACGGCGCCGGGCAGYAGCCTGGTGATCGCCTCGAGCATGACGAGCGTCGCGACCTCTCCGCCGGAGAGCACATAGTCACCGATGGAGACCTCGTCGTCGGCCCAGACATCGACGACTCGGGCGTCGATGCCCTCATACCGGCCGCAGCAGAAGACCAGCCAGGGCTCGACGGCCAGGTCGGCCGCGTAGGCCTGGGTGAAGGGCCGCCCAGCCGGGGTGGGGACGATCACACGCGGCCGTGGCGCGGGGCCGCCAGCACCAGCGTCGGTGCCGGCGCCGGTGACCGAGCGCAGCGCCGCGTCCCACGGCTCGGGGCGCATGACCATGCCCGGGCCGCCGCCGTACGGCGTGTCGTCGACGGTCCGGTGCCGGTCGGTGGCCCAGTCCCGCAGGTCGTGAGCGTGGATCTCCACCATGCCGCGGTCGCGGGCCTTGCCGAGCAACGACAGACGTAGCGGCTCGAGATAGGCCGGGAAGATCGTCAGAACGTCCACCCGCATGCCGGGTGACTCTCCTTCCCACCAGCGGCCCGGGCCGAAGGAGGCTTGGGGCCCTTCCTCCTTCGTGCCTCGGCGGGCCCCCGGCGACGTCTGCGCCGGTCAGTCGAGGTCGAGCAGGCCCGGCGGGGCGTCCACGACGAGCCGGCCCCCGGCCGGGTCGACGGTGGGAACGATGTCGTGGACGAAGGGAACCAGATGCTCGCCACCGCCCGGCTTGCCGATCGCCAGCAGCTCGCCGGCCGCCGTGTGCACGATGTCGGTCACCTCACCGAGCAGGCTCCCGTCCGGGGCGACGGCACGCAGGCCGACCAGGTCGCGGTCCCACCAGAGCTCGCCGTCATCGTCCGGCTCGTCGGGATCCGCCGCGTCACCGGCCAGATCCGCGTCGATCGTGAGCACGATCCCGCGCAGCCCCTCGGCCGCGGTCCGGTCGGCCACGCCCTCGAAGCGAATGAGCAGCCGTCCGGAGTGCCACCGGGACGTGGCGATCACCAGGTCCGACCCGTCGCTGGGTCGCTCGAACCGGGCGCCGACGGTGAACCGCCGCTCGGGCACGTCGGTCCGAACGTCGATGGTCACGTCACCGCGAACGCCGTGCGCCTTCCCGATCCGGCCCACGACGATTGCCTCACCCATCGCCGACCCGCGCCGACCGAAGCATTTTCCCCGCCGGGTCGGCGACAGAGTCCCTGCCGGATCCGCGAAGCGGATCCGGCAGGGAAGCGACCCAGCGGAAACCCCGGCTTTGCCGGTCCGGGAGGAAACCCAGGACTCCCCACGATGAGCAGGGCTCGCCGCTCACGTCACCGGTCGACGTCGACGACATCGACACGCAGCCCACGACCGCCAACGCCGGCCATGACCGTGCGCAACGCCTTGGCGGTACGGCCACGCCGGCCGATCACCTTCCCGAGGTCCTCGGGATGCACCCGGACCTCGAGGGTGCGGCCGCGCCGGTTCGACAGCAGGTCCACCCGGACGTCCTCCGGGTGGTCCACGATCCCCCGAACCAGATGTTCGAGCGCCGCTTCGAGCACCTACTGCCCCGCGGCCGGCGTCTCGTCGCCTTCGGCGGCGGACTTGCTCTTCTTCTTCGGCGTGGTGGCCGGCTTCTCCTCGAGACCAGCGGCCTCGCGCGCCGCGGCCTGGAAGACCTCGCGCCGGTTGGCCTTGGGAGCCGCGACCTTCATCGGCTCGGGCGCGGGCAGGCCCTTGAACTTCTGCCAGTCACCAGTGACCTTGAGCAGGACGAGCACCGGGTCGGTCGGCTGCGCGCCGACCGAGAGCCAGTGGGCGGCCCGCTCGCCATCCACGATGATCGTGCTGGGGTCGTCCTTCGGGTGGTACTGGCCGATGGCCTCGATGACCCGGCCGTCCCGCTTGGTACGGGCGTCGGCGACGACGATGCGGTAGTGCGGCTCACGCATCTTGCCGGTGCGCTGCAGCTTGATCTTGGTTGCCACGGTTGTTGAAAAGCTCCATTGCTTGAGGGCCGCGCACCACAGCGCGGTACCAGGTTCCGGGGGCCGTCCCCCGGGCCGATCTGACGACCTCCGGGGCTGACCCAAAGTCAGCGGCAAACCTAAACCTAGGGCAGTCGGCTTGCGCCTACAGTCTGCCAGATCGTCAGCCGGACGCGCCGCCGGCTCCCGCGTCCATGCTTGGCGGTCCGGCGGCCGACGGGTCGCCGGGGCAAATTTGCTCCCTAACGACCGCGGCGTCCGGGCGGGTTGAAGGCTCCGGGCTTGAGCAGTGCGGACAGGTCCACATCCCCCATCCCGCCGGGAGGCAGGCCGCCCGGCAGCCCGTCGACGCCGGGAGCCCCGCCCACGCGGCCACCGCCGGGCTGCTTGTTCTTGGCCTCCGCCGCCTGCGCGGCGCGCGCCGCCGGGTTGCCCTTCTTGTTGGCGCCCTTGCCCTTCTTCGGCGCCTTACGGGCCTGAGCAGCCTTCCCGCGTCCCATCCCAGGGATGCCGGCGCCATTCGCGAGCTGACGCATCATCTTGCGCGCCTCGGCGAACCGGTCCAGCAGCTGGTTGACCTCGGTGACGGTGACCCCGGACCCCCGGGCCACCCGCTCCTTGCGGCTCTTCTGCAGGATGCTCGGATCGCTCCGCTCGCCCGGTGTCATCGACCGGATGATCGCGACGACCCGGTCGACGTCCCGGTCGTCGACCTGGGACAACTGGTCCTTCATCTGGCCCATGCCGGGCAGCATTCCGAGCAGGTTGCCGATCGGCCCCAGCTTGCGAACGGCCAGCATCTGGTTGAGGAAGTCCTCGAGGGTGAACTCCGACGCGGCCATCTTCCGCGCCATCTCTTCGGCCTCGTCCTGATCGAAGGCCTGCTCGGCCTGCTCGATCAGGGTGAGGACGTCACCCATGCCCAGGATGCGTGACGCCATCCGTTCGGGGTGGAACACGTCGAAGTCGGCGAGTGCCTCGCCAGTGGACGCGAACATGATCGGCCGGCCGGTGACGTGCGCGACCGACAGCGCGGCGCCGCCGCGGGCGTCACCGTCGAGCTTCGTGAGCACGACGCCGCTGAAGCCGACCCCGTCGAGGAACGCCAGCGCCGTGGTGACGGCGTCCTGGCCGACCATCGCGTCGACGACGAAGAGGATCTCGTCCGGGTCGACCGCGTCGCGGATGTCGGCCGCCTGCCGCATCATCTCCTCGTCGATGCCGAGGCGGCCAGCCGTGTCGACGACGACCACGTCGTGGACATGGCGGCGAGCGTGGGCCATGGCATCGCGGGCGACCGCGACCGGGTCACCGACGCCGTTGCCCGGTTCGGGCGCGAACACCTCGACGCCGGCCCTCGACCCGACGACCTGCAGCTGGTTCACCGCGTTCGGGCGCTGCAGGTCCGCGGCCACGAGCAGCGGCGTGTGCCCCTGCTTCTTCAGCCACATACCGAGCTTGCCGGCGAGCGTCGTCTTGCCGGTGCCCTGCAGACCGGCGAGCAGGATCACGGTGGGCGGCGTCTTGGCCAGCCGCAGCGTCGTGGTGCCGCCGCCGAGGATGCCGACGAGCTCCTCGTTGACGATCTTGATGACCTGCTGAGCCGGGTTCAGCGCCTGGCTGACCACGACCCCGCGGGCACGCTCCTTGATCGCCGCGATGAACGCGCGGACGACCGGCAGGGCGACGTCGGCCTCGAGCAGGGCGACCCGGATCTCCCGCGCCGTGGCGTCGATGTCGGCCTCGGACAGCCGACCCCGGCCGCGCAGCGACTTGAAGACCGTGTCGAGTCGGCTGGACAGGGTGTCGAACACGCGCACACTCCGGGATCGCTGGCCTGTGGTGGGAGGGGCCCGTCCGCGCGGCCACCGGCCGGCCCGACCATTCCGACGAGCCGGCGAGCGCCGCCACATCGGGCGAACACGACCCCACCAGGAGAGTCGGCTACCACGCCCCGGGCAGCATGGGAACGGACAGTTCTAGGGTACGCATCCAGACCGCCCCCCGGCCCAGCGGTAAACCCAAACGCCCCCACAGCTTCTGCTCGAACCCCGAACTCACCCCTGCAACGACCACCAGCGAGGTCCGACCTCCGCCTCAGCCCCGGACGGGGTAACGCCGGCAGTCACACGCGCAACCCAGCCACAGCTGGTGACAGCGCATCAGCGCAGCACCAACCCAGCCACGTCACCGAGCCGGCCGCAGCCCGACCACCGCCATATGCCTCAGCCCGGAACCACGCAGGAGGGCGCTCAGCGCCCGATAGGCGCTGCCCGGTTGCGGGCGCGGAGCGTCCGGCAACGGGAGCGCCCCAGGTCCGGCGAGGCATGCCGCACGAACTCGGGCTGGCGATGACGCCAGCCTGGTCCGCCCTCTCCGTTGAGGAGGGCGGGACACCTCGCCGGACGCTGGTTCCCCGATCCGGACCGCGCCGGTGGGGATCTTCACGGACGTGCGGGGCGCGGTCAGCGGGCCAAAGAAGACCGCCCAAAGATGCTAGATCGAGTCCAGCRCCGAAAGAAAGGCCTGGAGGCAACTTGGTGTGTCTCAGGCCACATCTACATTTTCCAGCCGATCCCACTGCCTCGGCGGCCTCCGAGACGAGAACGGATACCCCATCCGCGGGCCCCGGCCTACCGCCCGGCCAGCCGGCCGGTGGGGCGGTAGGGCGATGTACCAGGCCGTTCGGGACAGGTCAGCTCACGGGCTCGCCGAGCAGGGCGTCGACGAAGCCCTCGGGTTCGAACGGCGCGAGGTCGTCGGGACCCTCGCCCAGGCCGACCAGCTTGACCGGGACGCCCAGCTCACGTTGGACGGCGATGACGATGCCGCCCTTCGCGGTGCCGTCCAGCTTGGTGAGGGCGACGCCGGTGATGGCGACGGCCTCGGCGAAGACCCTCGCCTGGATGAGGGCGTTCTGGCCGGTCGTCGCGTCCAGCACGAGGATCACCTCGTCGACCGGGCTCTGCTTGACGATGACCCTCTTGATCTTAGAAAGCTCGTCCATCAGTCCGACCTTGGTGTGCAGACGGCCGGCCGTGTCGATCACGACGGTGTCGACGCCGTCCGCGATGCCCTGCTTCACCGCGTCGAAGGCGACCGACGCCGGGTCCGCGCCCTCCGACCCGCGGACCGTCACCGCGCCGACCCGGCCGCCCCAGGTCTCCAGCTGGTCGGCGGCGGCGGCACGGAACGTGTCGGCCGCGCCGAGCACGACCGACCGGCCGTCGGCCACCAGCAGTCGCGCGATCTTGCCGCACGTGGTCGTCTTGCCGGTGCCGTTGACCCCGACGACCAGCATGACCGCGGGCCGGTCCTCGGCCGAGACGCGCAGCGACCGGTCGGCGGTAGTGCCGATCTGAGCGAGCAGCTCGTCGCGCAGCATCTCCCGCACGTCGTTGTAGCCGCGGGCGCCGAGCACGGCGGTGCGCTCCCGCAGCGCCGCGACGAGCTCGCCGGTCGCGCCGACACCCACGTCGGCGAGCAGCAGCGTCGACTCGACGTCCTCCCAGTCCTCGTCCGAGAGCTCGTCGCCGGACAGCAGTGACAGCAGGCCGCGGCCGAGCGACGACTGCGAGCGGGCCAGCCGGGCGCGCAGCCGGACGAGCCGGCCCACCGCGGGCGCCGGCACCTCGAGGCCGGGCGGCTGGGCCACCTCGGCCGGGGCGACCGCCTCCGCCTCCAGCGCGCCGGGTGGTGCCTCCAGCGTGCCGACACCGCCGGCTGGCCCGGTCCCGGTCAGCTCCTCGGCGCCGGACCGGGCCCGCGGCAGCCGGGGCCGGCGGCGCACCGCGTTGCCGACCAGCGCCCCGCCCGCGACCACCAGCAGGACGGCGACCACGACGATGATGTACAGGTACTCCACGCTTCGATCCTTCCAGCCCCGGCCRGCCGAGGTCACCCCGCCCGCGCCCCACGCCCGAAGCGCCTATGCGGAGGCCCGCTCGCGCAGCCGCTGACTGATCACCGTGGTCACGCCGTCACCGCGCATCGACACGCCGTACAACGCGTCGGCGATCTCCATCGTGCGCTTCTGGTGGGTGATGATGATCAGCTGCGACTTCTGCCTTAGCCCCTCGACGGCGTTCAGCAGCCGGCCGAGGTTGCGGTCGTCGAGCGCCGCCTCCACCTCGTCGAGGACGTAGAACGGCGACGGGCGGGCCCGGAAGATCGCCAGCAGCATCGCGAGCGCGGTCAGCGAGCGCTCGCCGCCCGACAGCAGCGACAGCCGCTTGACCTTCTTGCCAGGCGGCCGGGCCTCCACCTCGATCCCGGTCGTGAGCATGTCCTCGGGGTCGGTGAGCACGAGCCGGCCCTCGCCGCCGGGAAACAGCGTGTCGAAGACGATCTCGAACTCGCGGGCGGTGTCCTGGAACGCGGCGGCGAAGACCTCACGGACCCGCGAGTCGACCTCCTCGACGACGAGCAACAGGTCACGCCGGGTGTTCTTGATGTCGTCGAGCTGCGCGGACAGGAAGGCGGCCCGCTCCTGCAGGGCCTCGAACTCCTCGAGCGCGAGCGGGTTGATCTTCCCGAGCCGGACCAGCTGCTTCTCCGCGCCTGCGAGCCTCGCGGTCTGCTCGGCGCGGTCGAAGGGCCGCTCCTTGCCACCCTCCTCATCCGGGGGTACCGGCAGCGTGGGGCCGTATTCGGCGACCAGGTCGTCGGCGGCGATGCCGTGCTCCTCCAGCGCCTTGGCCTCGAGCGCCTCGGATCGCAGCCGCTTGGTCTCCCGCGCCAGCTCGTCCCGGTGCGCCTCGTCGCGCAGCGCGGACAGGGCCGCCGCGTAGGCGCGCACCCGGTCACGCACGCCGGCGAGCTCGGTGTCGGTCGCCCGGCGGGCGGTGTCCGCCTGCTCCCGCTCGGCCGCGGCGGCGGCCAGCGACGTCTCGCACGCGGCGAGCGCCTCGTCGGCCGCGACCGCGACGGCGGCGGCGATCTTCGCCTGGCGCTCGCGCAGCGCCCGGGTACGGGCGGCCGCCGCGCGGGCCGAGCGCTCCTGAGCGGCCTGGCGCAGCAGGGCGTCGGCCCGGCCGGCGAGCCCCCGGGCGCGCTCCTCGCTGGTACGCACCGCGAGCCTGGCCTCGACCTCCTCGCCCCGGACGGCGGAGGTGGCCGCGACGAGCCGGTCGCGCTCCTCGGCGGGCCGCTCGTCGACGTCCAGCTCGTCGTCGCTCGCCGCGAGCGCCGCCTCGAGCTCGGCGAGCGCGYCGTAGGCCTGGTCGCGCGTCGCCTCCGCGGCGAGCCGGCCGCGTTCCAGCCGGTTGATCTCCCCGGCGACGGAGCCCCGGCCCCGGTCCAGCTGGGCGAGCTGGTCGGTCAGCGCCCGGTGGCGGGCGCCTGCGGCGGAGCGGTCGGCGTTGGCCGCGTCGATCGCGGCCCTGGTCCTCGCGACCTCCTCGCGGGCGGGCTCCATCGCGGTACGGGACGCCTCGGCCCGCGCCTCGGCGGCGGCCATCGCGGCGGCGGCCTCCTCCGCGGCGGCGGCCAGCTCCAGCAGCGAGGGCGCGTGCGCGCTGCCGCCGACCGCGGCCGGCGGTCCGAGGGTGTCGCCGTCACGGGTCACCAGCCGCAGACCCGGGCGAGCCGCGGCGAGCTTGGCCGCGCTTGGCAGGTCGTCGACGACCACCACCCCGCCGAGAATGGCGGCGACGGCCGGGGCGAACCGCTGGTCGACGACCCGGACGAGCTCCAGCGCCGGAACGGCCCCGCCGGGCAGGCCTTCGGTCAGCTCGGCCGCCGCCGGCGCGACCGGTGGCGGCGGGAACGCCGGCACGAAGGCGGCCCGGCCGGCCTCGGCGGTGCGCAGCCAGTCCAGGGCGGCGACCACGTCGTCGACGGACCCGACCGCGAGCGCGTCGGCGGCCGGCCCCAGGGCGGCGGCGATCGCCACCTCTGCGCCCGGGGTGACCGCGAGGATGTTCACCAGCCGCCCGACGACCTGGATCGGGGTCCGCGGCGGATCGGGCACCCGGGCGGCCTCCGCCAGCCGGCCCTGCTTGCCCTTGCCCGCAGGCTTGCCCCCACCGGCTCGCCCGCCGCCCGCGGACTCCCGCTCGTCCGGAGCTGGACCCTCACCGGTGGCCGTGAGCAGCGCGGCGGCGCCGTCGGCCGGGGCCAGCGAAAGCGAGAGCGCCTCCCGGCGGGCGGCGGCCGACGCACGGTCCCGGTCGGCGCCGCGCTCCTGGGTCCGCAGCGCCTCCAGCCGCTCGGTCGCGGCGGCGTGCAGAGTGACGGCCGACTCGTGCCGGCTGGCCAGCTCGTCGCGTTCCGTCTCGATCCTGGCGAGCTCGGTGTCCAGCGCCTCGCGCGAGCCGCTGGCCTCGGCGTCCCGGGCCTGGGCGGCGTCGAGCGCCTCGGTGAGCCGAACGATGTCGGCCTCCGCCGCCGCGGCCCGGGAGCGGGCCGTCTCGACCTTGCCCGCGAGCCGGGCCATGCTCTCCCGCCGGGCCGCGGCGGCGCGGCTCGCGGTGAGCAGCGCCTGCTCCTCGGCGGCGAGGGCAGCCTCCAGCTCGGCGCGCCGGCTGGTCACCTCGGTCAGCGTGTCCCGGTCGCGCTCCAGGCGGGCCTGCAGCGCGGCCTCCCGCTCGTGGACGGCCGCCGCCTCCTGCTCCAGCTCCTCGGGGTCGCGCCCGCCCCGGGTGGCCTGCGCGCCAGCACGCAGCAGCCTGGAGCGCTCGGTGGCCAGCTGGCCGGTGCCCCGCAGCCGCTCACGCACCGACGACAGGGCGTACCAGGTCTCCTGGGCCGCGGCGGCGCGAGGGACGATCCTGGCGAGCTCGGCCTCCAGCGCCTGCTCCCGCTCGGCGGCGGCGGCGTGGGCGGCCTCGGTCTCGGCGAGCCTGGCCCGGACGGTCTCCTCGTCGGCGATGTCGGCGGCGAGCTCCGTCCGCGCGGTGACCAGGTCGTCGGCGAGCAGCCGCAGCCGCGCGTCGCGCAACGTCGCCTGGATGACGCCAGCCTTGCGAGCGATCTCCGCCTGCCGGCCCAGCGGGCCGAGCTGGCGGCGCAGCTCGGCGGACAGGTCGGTCAGCCGGGTGAGGTTGGCCGCCATCGCCTCCAGCTTGCGAAGCGCCTTCTCCTTGCGCTTGCGGTGCTTGAGGACACCCGCGGCCTCCTCGATGAACGCCCGCCGCTCTTCGGGGCTCGCGTGCAGCACCGCGTCCAGCTGGCCCTGGCCGACGATCACGTGCAGCTCGCGGCCGATCCCGGAGTCACTCATGAGCTCCTGGATGTCCAGCAGGCGGCAGGAGGTGCCGTTGATCGTGTACTCGCTCTGGCCGCTGCGGAACATCAGCCGCCCGACCGTGACCTCGCTGTACTCGATGGGCAGCGCGCCGTCGGAGTTGTCGATCGTCAGCAGCACCTCGGCGCGGCCCAGCGGCGGCCGCGACGGCGTCCCGGCGAAGATGACGTCGGACATCGTGCCGCCGCGCAGCGCCTTCGCGCCCTGCTCGCCGAGCACCCAGGCCATCGCGTCGACGACGTTGCTCTTGCCCGAGCCGTTGGGCCCGACGACACAGGTGATCCCCGGCTCGAGGCGCAGCGTGGTCGAGCTCGCGAAGGACTTGAAGCCCCGCAGTGTCAGGCTCTTGAGGTACACCGGTCTCCGCAGCGATGGGGCGGTCGTGGTCGGGCGCGAAGGTCACCCTCCGGATGAGCGTCGCGGTGCGCGGGGAACGACCAGACGAGCTCCCCCGCGGCCGGCCGCCGATCAGGGCCGCCGACCAGGGATCGTGGGCGCCGCCGCCGGCCCGTCTCCGGGCCGCCGCCCACGATATCCGCCAACTCACTGTCACGAAAAGGACACGCCACTGCGTGCCTGGTGTGGCCAGAACGCGATAGTCTGCCACGCACCACCACGGCCACGCCGGGACACCAAGATCCGTAGATCACGGACATCTGGATCCCACGTGGTCACCAACCGAGACGCCCCCGCCCGGCTGACCCGCCGGCGACCCGGCTGACCCGGCAGAGCCCGCCGAATTGACCAGGATCCCGTCCCCGGGATTGTGGATCAGGTGGGTATACATGGTTGGAACAACAGGAGTATGGGCCCGCGACGAGGGCAGCACTGACCCAGGGCTGCCAACCCGCCTGGCGACGCACCTCAGTGGCCCACGACGCGAAGGCGGGCACTCAAGCCCGAAAGGCCCACCGAGGCCGCGGCGCGGCGGCAACAGCCGCGAACGCCCGCGAAACCGGCGGATGTGCACCGAACCCTGTCGACATATCGCTGGGGAGGCTCACAAGGAGACCACTCCCAAAACGACAGCCACCAGGCAGGCTTAAGACCGAGACGGTGAACGGGATGGACAACTCCAGACCCGCCCACTCGCCCAGCCGCGGAACCGTCAAGGCATGGACGAACGGGTACCGGTGGATCCGATCCGAAGATCGGTTTCGGGCACCCGGAACGTCGCTCGAGGGCTCTACCGGGAAGATTGCCGGACCGCGGGCAGCCAGGCCGGGAGGCATCCGGGTGCTCAAGGATCCTTCAGTGATCCAAGAACAGACCCGAGTGACAGGCCGACCAAAGCACGACATCGGGGGTTCCAGGGAGCCATCCCTGGACAGACGTCTGACCCGAAGCCCGACGAGCCGCCCCCAGAGGGCGGCTAACAGGTCAGGTCAGGGCCGGCTCGACGTCCAGCTCACGGACGTCCTCCGGAACGTCGACGCCGACGAGCGCGTCATTGACGGCACGACTCCGAGCAAGCTCAGCCTCGAGCTCGGCTACGCGAGCGCGCAGCCGACGTACCTCGTACGAGAGCCGGAGGTCGTTGCCGGAACCGACGTGGCCGAAAAGGGCCTTCGCCATGGTGATGGTCCTCCACGATGAGTGACCTTGCGGGGTGCTGGGCGCGACAAAGCCGGGACGAAGCTGCTGAAGCCGTCCCATCCAACCACTGGTATAGCTCCAGCCGCTGGTTCACCMCGGCCGATGCACACGACCTTGCGTCGCACACGTAGGCGGAGTGCGCCCCAAAGAATGACCTAAGCCTCCCACACCCAGTCACCGAAAGTCAAGAGCATGCCACATGGGACGGCATCCGTCCCTAGAACTCGGGAATCTTGAGCCTCGATTCGACCTAACCGTCAGGCCTGTCTGTCCAGGTCAACGGGGCGACGAGGCTCAGCGACGCACAAACCCAGCCAGGCCGCCGACCACGGGGCCGATCATGTGTTCTACCCGATCGGTCCGCCCGGGGGTGTGGCCGGTTACAAGGAGTTCCAGCAGCGCGTCACAGGCCTCCGGCGGCCCTTCGGCCACGACGTCGACTCCGCCGTCCACGCGGTTGGTCGCCGAGCCCACCAGACCGAGACGACGGCCCTTCGTGYGCACGTAGTCCCGGAAGCCGACACCCTGCACCACGCCGAACACGGAGGCCGTCAGCCGCACGGGCGAGCCCACGGCCACCGTCTCCCGGGACTGCTCACCAGCTGTGTTCGCTGGTCCACCCGGCTGAACCGGCGGCCGCTTCTGAGGAAGGTCATTCATCGGCACGGTAGGCTACTGAGCCATCGTGAACACGACATCTCTCCTCCTCAGCAGCCTGATCCGGCGCGGCGCGCGGCCCGCCCGACCAGGCCGACGAGCCGCCATGGCGGCCGTCACCGTCGGAGCCCTCAGCGGCTCGCTGTTGCTGGCCGGCTGTGGCCAGAACTTCCAGCAGGACGGCGGCTCCGTGCCGGTGCCGCGCGCCACGATCGTGGATGGGCCCAGCGCGACCCCGTTCGGCAACGTGAGCGCCGTACCCGCGCCCACCGACGGTTACGCGCCTCCGCACACAGCCGGCCCGACCCAGACCGCCGCCCCGAACCTCCCGGGCGGCAAGCTCTAAGAACTCCGGCTTCGGAGAAACCTCGCGCCGGATCCAGGTGGAGTGAGCGCCGGCTCGGGGCGAGCCTCGCCTCAGTCAAGGGCACGACGGGCGGTCGGCGTCTCGACCCGGCGCTGGGTGTCGAGGTCGGCACGCTGGCCGGCGGCGTAGCCGGCACGCCCGCCGGAGCCGGACAACTGACGTCCCCGGGCCGCCCGCAGGTGCGGGTAGACGCTCGACAGGTGCGCCTCGACCCGGTCGGAACGGTCGGCGAGGACGAGGGCCACCGAGGCCCCGGTACCGGACTCGCCGGTCGCCGGCTCGGCCGCGGCCCTCGCGGCCTGTTCCGCGACGGTCAGCCGCTGCTGTACGGCGACCGCGAACCCCGCCATCCAGGACCGGCGAAACGCCCGCGGGTCCTCCCAGGACGGCGGCACGGCCACCGCGATCCCATGCGCCTGCTGGACGAGCAGCGAGGTGAACAGCAGCTGGGCCCGGGTGAGATCGGCCTCCATGCCGAACAGGTGCGCCGTGTGACCTGTRCCTCCCTTTCCCCGCTCCGTGCGGTGCACCAGTCGGCAGCCCAACGGCACGACGATGCTGGCCAGAAGAGTGATCTTGTCCCGGGCGTACGGCGGGTGGATGTCGAGCGCCAGGTCGGCGGCGGCGACCTTGCCAGGCCCGGCCTCCTCGAGCAGCGCGCGGTCGATGCCGTACTGGGCGATCAGCTCGGCGGCCTTGGCGTTGTAGGTCTCCCTGGCGGCGTCRGTCAGCCCTTCGGACTCGGCCATCGCGAGCAGCTTGCGTACCCGTCCCAGCAGGGCGTCCGAGTTCATGGGTCGTCTCCTTCGTCACCGCGCAGCGAGGACGGCGCACCTGGTCAGCGCCCAGTGTGGGTGCAGACACGACCCTAGGGACGTCGGGGGGTGCACCCCCCGAATCGACACCCCGCCGCGGCGAGYAGCCGTGCCCGGGGGCAGCTGTGCCCGGCGGCCTACCCCTCCCGACGGCCTACCAGCGACCGCCGCGGGGGCGCGGCTGACAGGTGGGGCAGCTGAAGCTGGACCTGTTCATGAACGCGTCGCGGCGGATCTGGCTCGCGCACCGCCGGCACGGCTCCCCTTCGCGGCCATAGGCGGCGAGCTCCCGCTCGAACAGTCCGCTGACGCCCTCGGTGGAGACATAGAGCCGGTCGAACGACGTGCCCCCCGCCGCGAGGGCCGAGGTCAGCACGGCGCGCACCTCGGCGAGCAGGCCGACGGCTTCGGGCCGCCGCAGGGTCTCGGTCGCCCTGGCATAGTGCAGCCTCGCGCCCCACAGCGCCTCGTCGGCGTAGATGTTGCCGATACCGCTGACCAGCCGCTGGTCGAGCAGCGCCCGCTTGAGGCCGGTGCGGCGGGCCGCGAGCCCGGCCACGAAGGCGTCGTCGTCGAACAGCGGATCCATCGGGTCACGGGCGATGTGGGCGATCGGGGCGGGCAGCGACGCTCCTCCCAGCGCGATCGCCATCCCCCCGAAGGTGCGCTGGTCCACGAACCGGAGCTCGCGCCCGCCGTCGGTGAAGGTGAAGCGGATCCGCAGATGGGTCTGGTCCGGCGTGCTGGGCGGCACGACGAGCAGTTGACCGCTCATGCCGAGGTGCCCGAGCAGGGCGTCCCCGTCGCCGGCCGGCAGGGGCGGCAGGGGCGGGACGAGCGATGCCTCGGGCACGCCCGACCTGTCCGGCGGTGTGTCCGGAAGATTCTCCAGCGGCGTGTCCAGGCCGTCTGGAGCCGCGAGCGCCAGCCAGAGGTACTTGCCCCGGCGACGCGCGGCGGTGACCGTCTGGCCGGTGAGCGCCGCCTCGAAGTCGGCGGTGCCGGCCACGTGCCGGCGCACGGCCCGCGGGTGCAGCACACTGACCTTCGCGATCGTGCGGCCGACCACGCCGCGCTCCAGACCGCGCCGCACCACCTCGACCTCAGGCAGCTCCGGCATGGCTCAGCCCGGCTCCGCCGCGGACGCGGGCGCCGCGGCCTCGGCCGAGGCTCCGGCCGGCGTGAGCCCGTCCAGGCCCGTTGCCCCGTCGCCCTCGACGCCGGCCGCTCGCGACGGCGGGTCCACGACACCGGCCACCGGTACGGCCGGGGAAGGGTCTACCGGGGACGGGTCCGCCGGGGCGCCTCCGGCCGGGGTGCCCGAGGCCGCGGCGGCGGCCGAGGTGAGGCCCTGAAGGGCGACGAACGCGTGCTCGGCCGCTCGCTGCTCGGCCTCCTTCTTGCTGCCGCCCTCGCCCTCGCCGTAGATCCGGTCGGAGATGCGGGCCCGCGCCCGGAACCGCTTGGCGTGGTCCGGGCCGGAGTCGGTGACCACGTAGTCGGGCGGGCCCATCCCCAGCTCCGCGGTGCGCTCCTGCAACGAGGTCTTCCAGTCGAGGCCCGCCCCGCGGCCGGCCGCCTCGTCGAGCAGCGGGTCGAAGTAGCGGTGCACGAAGGCGGAGGCGATCTCGAGCCCGAGCTCCTCGTAGACCGCGCCGATGAGCGCCTCGAGCGTGTCGGCGAGGATGCTCGGCTTGTCCCGGCCGCCCGTGGTCTCCTCGCCCTTGCCGAGCAGCAGGTAGGGACCGATCCCCACGGATCCGATGTCGCGGGCCACGGCCGCGAGTGCCCGCATGTTCACCACCGAGGCGCGTTGCTTGGCGAGCGCGCCCTCGGCGAGGTCTGGATGGCGCCGGTACAGCGCGTCGGTGACGACCAGCTGGAGCACGGCGTCACCGAGGAACTCCAGCCGCTCGTTGGTCGGCAGGTTGCCGTTCTCGTAGGCGTACGACCGATGGGTGAGCGCCCTGTCGAGCAGATCGGGGTCGATGCGCAGGCCAAGCGCGGCAAGCAGATCCTCGCGGGCCTGAGGGACCGACGCGCCCCGGCTCACAGGGACAGCCCCGCGATCGCTCTGCGCCGGGCGATCAGCCGGACGAGCTCGGCGCGGATCTGGGCGACGAGCCCCCCGCGCCACACCGTCGCCGCCGTCGCGAGCGCGGCCGGGATGCCGGTGGAGAGGTCGTCGGGACCGCCGACGGGATCGCCCGCCCGCACCGCGACGCCGTCCACTCCCAGCACGATCGTTCCCCCTTGCAGATCCGGGCCGGCCGGGCTGCGCCAGGCTGGGTCGAGACTCGCCTGCGCGTCCGGAACGGTCGTCGGCACCGCCGCCCTGACCGCCCGCAGGCAGGCCAGCACGACGTCACCGGTGAACCCGTCCGTCACGACGACGTCGGGGCCTTTGCCGGCGGACCGGCCCGCATGGACCAGCGCACCGGCGTCCACCTGGCCGACGTAGTCGACGCCGAGCGTGCCGAGCAGCTCGTGTGCCGCCCGGCGCATCGTGTCCGGCAGCGCGGGGCGGGCGGTGAGCAGGCCGACCCCCGGCTCACCGGAACCGGCGCGGACCCGGGCGTACGCCGCACCGGCGAGCGCGAACTGGGCAAGGTCGTCCGCGGCGACGTCGACCGAGGCGCCGGCGTCACACAGCACGACGCCGGGCGCGCGGCCGACGTCCACGACGGCCGCCAGCGACGCCCTGGTGGCGCCGGGCAGCAGACCGAACGTGAACAGCGCCGCCGCCGCGACCGCCTCGGGCGGCGCGACGGAGACCATCGCGTCGGCACGGCCGTCACGGACGAGCCGGGCGGCCACCCGTACGCCGCTGTCCCGCCGGGCCCGCACGTCGCGAACGGCGTCGGCGCCGGCCGGGATGCCGCGCGCGGCGGTCACCAGGTGGACGCGTTCCCCGGTCACGATGCCGCGGCCGGCGAGATCTTCCGCCGTCCGGCCTGGTGGGACGACGAGCGTGACCACCAGCTCCGGATCGGCGTCCAGCGCGGCAGGCAGGGCGTCCAGCACCGACTCAGGCGGGACGCCCTCTCCGAGGAGGTCTACGGCGACGCGGGTCACGTCGAGATCAGACGTCGAGCACCTGTCGGTCGTTGTACCGGCCGCAGGTCGGGCAGGCGTTGTGCTGCCGGACCACGTGCCCGCGCGGGCAGCGGGACAACGCCGGAAGCGTCGCCTTCCACTGCGACCGCCGAGACCGGGTGTTGCTGCGCGACATCCGCCGCTTGGGGACGGCCACTAGTCCTTCTCCTTCGTTTCCCGCCCGGCGACATCGCCGGCGGATCCAGCTTCGGTCAAGGCCGACAGCGCGGCCCACCGGGGGTCGGCACCGTCGTGGGAGTGGTCCGGGTCGACGTCGTCCAGCCGCACGCCGCAGTCGACGCACAGACCGGAGCAGTCGGGATCGCACAACGGCGAGAGCGGCAGGTCGAGGACCAGGGCGTCCCGCACGACCGGCGCGAGGTCGACGTGGTCGTCCACGACCGCGAGCACGTCCTCGTCCTCCTCGTCGATCTCGGTGGCCCGGTCGGGGTAGTAGAACAGCTCGCGCAGCTCGACGGAGACGTGGTCGTGCACCTCGTCGAGGCAACGGGAGCACTCACCGACAAGGTCGGCCGAGGCCGTCCCGCTGACCAGCACGCCCTCGTGGACCGACTCGAGCCGGAGGTCCAGCTCGACCGGCCCGCCCGTCGGCACCCGCAGCATCGGGGTGCCCAGTCCGTCCGGCGCCAGCACCGTCCTGACGACAGGCTTCATCGTCCCCGGCCGACGGCCCAGCTCGCGGGTGTCGAGCACGAAGGGACCGCGCGGGGTCTGGCGGCGGGGACGGTGATGTCCGGTCATAGCTTGTCCGGTCATGGCTGCGGGGGTCACGGAATCTCGTCGAGGTGATCTTGATAGGACATGGCTCGGCGGCCCGGGCCGTCGTGTCCAGTGGTGCTCTCGCGGCACGGGCGCGCGACACGCGCACGCGGTAGGCCGAAGGGCACCCGGACGCCGTCGGCTCCAGGCACAGACGACCAGCCTATCCGATCCCCGCGACCAACCCCTCGCCCCAGCCTGATCAGGGTTGGCACAGCCTGATCAGGGTTGGCACCCACCCCGCCCTCAGAGCCGCTCGCGCAGGTGCTTGAGGAYGACGTCGGGGACCAGGCCAGTGACGTCACCGCCGTAGCGCGCGACCTCCTTGACGAGGCTGGAGGACAGGAACGCGTACTGCGGATTGGTACTCATGAAGAGCGTCTCGACGCCGGCCAGCCGGTTGTTCATCTGCGCCATCTGCAACTCGTAGTCGAAGTCGCTCACCGCACGAAGGCCCTTGACGATCGACGAGATACCGCGAGCTCGACAGAAGTCGACCAACAGCCCGTGCGACGCCTCGACAACGACGTTGGAGACCCCCTGCGGATGCTCCCGGGCCGCCTCGCGGATGAGTTCCATCCGCTCCTCCACCGTGAACAGGGTGGATTTCGTCTTGTTGATCAGAACTGCGACGACGACCTCGTCAAAGAGCTTGCTCGCCCGCATGACGATGTCGAGATGGCCGTTCGTGATCGGGTCGAATGAACCAGGACAGACAGCCCTCCTCATGATCGACAACCGTACCAGAGGACCGCCTCTCCGTACCCCCTCGAACGGACCTCGACCAGCCCGTYCGGCCACGCCGGCGGCGGCGAGCGGCGGGCCCGTTCGACCACACAGACACCGTCCTTATCCAGCCAGCGCTGATCAACGAGCCGATGAAGCACATCGGCCAGCCGAACGTCAGCGAGTGCATACGGAGGGTCTAGAAAAACCACGTCGTAGGGCTGCCCGACAGTGGTGTCCACCACACGTTCGACGGCACCCACGACGACTTCGGCGCCGGTGAGGCCCAGCTCGGCGGCGTTGCGCCGCGCGACCCGTGCCGCGGCCGGGTCACGCTCGACGAGCAGGGCGTGCGCGGCGCCCCGCGACAACGCCTCCAGGCCGACCGCCCCGCTGCCCGCGTACAGGTCGGCGACCCGGGCACCCGACAGGTCGACGAGGGTCGTCAGCGAGTTGAAGAGCCCCTCCCGCGCCCGGTCCGAGGTGGGTCTGGTTCCCGTTCCCGGCGGCACGGCGAGCCGGCGCCCACCCGCGACCCCGCCCACGATCCGCGTCATTCATCCCCCCGACCGACACTCTGGGTCTAGCGATATCTGAGGGCCTCCGGCCACGCGAGGCTTCGCCATCGTCGCCGCAGGGGTCCCCGAAGGTCGGCGCCAGCCGATCTTCCGGGGGAGCGACTTTGGTCTAGCCCTTCTCGAGGTACTCGACCGGCCGGTCGTCCAGGGCCAGCAGGACGCGGCGGGCCAGGGCCGGGTGGGAGGACAGGTCCGGGTCGGTGTCGACCACGCGGCCCGCCTCCTCCCTGGCGTCCAGGATCAGCCGCTCGTCCTTGAGCAACTCCAGCAGGCGCACCGAGCGGCCGCGGCCCGACTGGCTCGCGCCCAGCACGTCGCCCTCACGGCGCTGGCCGAGGTCGAGGCGGGCGAGCTCGGCGCCGTCGGTGGTCGCCGCGACGTTCGCGAGCCGCTGGGTGGCCGGCGTGTCGCCGCCGACCTCGGTGTGCAGCAGGCAGACGCCGGCGGCCTGCCCACGCCCGACCCGGCCGCGAAGCTGGTGGAGCTGGGAGACGCCGAACCGGTCGGCGTCCAGGATGGCGATCACCGTCGCGTTGGGGACGTCCACGCCCACCTCGATCACGGTCGTCGCGACCAGCACGTCGACCTCGCCGGCCGCGAACCTGGTCATCACCGCGTCCTTGGCGTCCGCAGGCAGCCGGCCRTGCAGCGCGGCGACCCGAAGGCCCGCGAGYGGCCCCTCGGCGAGCCAGGGCAGCAGCTCCTCGACCCCGACGCCGGCGAGCGAGCCGGTTCCGTCGCCGAAGCCGGGTCGCCCGGCCTCCGCCTCGTCCTCGGGCAGGTCCTCGTCGTCCGCCGAGCCGCCCGCGACGGTGCTGATCCGCGGGCACACGACGTATGCCTGGTGGCCGGCGGCGACCTCGTCCCGGATACGGCCCCAGATCCGGCCCCGCCAGCTCGGATGCTCGGCCCCGTTCACGACGAACGTGCCGATCGGCGACCGGCCGGCGGGCAGCTCGGTGAGCGTGGAGACCTCCAGATCGCCGAACACGGTCATCGCGACGGTCCGCGGGATCGGCGTCGCCGTCATCACGAGGACGTGCGGCGGGTCGGTGGCGCGGGCGCGCAGCGCGTCCCGCTGCTCGACGCCGAACCGGTGCTGCTCGTCCACGACGACCAGCCCCAGATCCCGGAACGCCACCCCCTCGTGCAGCAGGGCGTGCGTGCCGATGACCAGGCCGGCGCTCCCGTCGGCGGCGGCGGCCAGCGCCTCGCGTTTCGCGCGCGCGCCGAGCGAGCCCGTGACCAGTGCGACCTTGGTCGCCGGCGAGGTCTCATCCAGCTCGCCCGCTCGCCCGAAGCCGCCCAGCAGGGCGCGGACGCCCCGGTGGTGCTGGACGGCGAGGGTCTCGGTCGGTGCGAGCAGGGCGGCCTGGCCACCGGCGTCGACGACGGCGAGCATCGCTCTCAGCGCGACCACGGTCTTGCCCGACCCGACCTCGCCCATCAGCAGCCGGTGCATCGGGACGGGACGCGCGAGCTCGCCGGCGATGGTCGCTCCGACGCCGCGCTGGCCGTCGGTCAGCGCGAACGGCAGCTGGCCGTCGAACGCCGCGAGGATGCCGTCGGGACGGCCCCGACGGGCGACTGTCGCCATGGCCGAGATCGCCCGCCGGCGCTGGGCGAGGATCACCTGGAGCGTCAGCGCCTCATCCCACTTCAGCCGCCGGTGGGCGCGCTCGACGTCGCCCGTCGACTCCGGCTGGTGCACCAGCTCGTAGGCCTTGCGCAGGTCGACCAGGCGGTAGCGAGCCCGCAGGTCGGCCGGCAGCGGATCGGGCAGCTCGCCCAGGGTGTCGAGCAGGACCCGCACGCAGCGACCGATCGCCGGCGAGTTGACCTGCTCGGTGGCCGGGTAGATCGGCACCAGCGCCCTGGCCCACCTGTCCGGGTCGTCGCCCGGGCCGTCGTCGTCCTCCAGCGGGTGCGTCTCCGGGTTGACCATCTGCAGGCGCTGGTTGAACCGGTCGACCTTGCCGGAGAACACCGCCACCGAGCCGGCCGACAGCCGGCGGGCCGGCGACCTGGCCGGGTTGAAGTAGGTGACGGTCATCTGGGCGGTCCCGTCGGTCACGGTCAGGACCGCGTAGCGCCGTCCGGTGCGGGCCGTCTTGCTCTCGTTCCTCACGACGCGCGCGTGCACGGTGGAGACCTCGCCCTCGACGAGGTCGGCGAGGTTGGTCAGCTCCCCACGCCGGTGGTAGCGCCGCGGCAGGTGCTCGAGCAGGTCGGCGACGGTGACCAGCTCGAGCGGGCGCTCGCCCAGCCGCTTCGCGTCCTTCGCCGGCAGCAGGTGCCGCAGCGGGGTGTCCAGCTCGATCACATTCCCGATACTGCACCCGGACAGCGACAGTCCGGCGTCGCGTGCCACCCGGCCGCGCCGCGCGCGGACCGCGGCGCCCCGAGCCCCGGTCGCGCTGTCTCTGCGGTAGCCTTCAGTGAGCACCGCCGTGTCCGGGTTGTTTCGACGCCCGTCCGGCGCCATTCGTCCAGCGGCTCTGCCCGCGGTCAGGCGCCAACGGCGGGCCAGCGCGGCCGGAACCCCGGTCACGGCTTCAGCGACAACCTCTCGGCGGAGTGTTTCTCGTGTCTTCGGTGTGCGACGTCTGCGGCAAGGGACCGGGCTTCGGCATGTCGGTCTCCCACTCCCACCGGCGCACCCGGCGGCGCTGGAACCCCAACATCCAGACGGTGCACGCCCTCGTCGGGCGCACCCCCAAGCGTCTGAACGTGTGCACCTCGTGCATCAAGGCGGGCAAGGTGACCCGCGCGTAGGGCGCTCCCGTTGCCGGACGCTTCGCGCCCGCAACCGGGCGGCGCCTGTCGGGCGCTGAGCGCCCTCCCCACGTGGTTCCGGGCACTGGCATATACCGGTGGTAAGGCCTGGTTTCGGGCAGGCGAGGTGGCTGGCTTGACGCAGCGCTGAGGCGCTGTCACCTTTTGTGGCCGGGTTTGCGTATATAGCTCGTCAAGAGGCGCCGCGCAGGTGGCGCCTCTTTTCGCGCGCCGGGCGCCGGGCGTCCCGCCAGATCTCCTGATCGCCGGTTTCCCGGATCGCCGGCCCCACCGATCGCCGGACCGTGATCCGGGATGGCGACAACGGCTCACCACCGACCGGCGAGCGGGCGGTGCCCCTCGCGATCCGCCGGCCCGGTCGTGTTGATATGAGAGGGATCGTTTCTCGGACCCTCTTGTACCGGAGCCGCCGACATGCCCCAGACCTTGCCGGACCTGAACGCGCTCAGCCTCGAGCAACTGGTCTCCTACACCGCCGGGCTCTCCGACGCGGCACTCGAGGAGCTGATGAGCGGGCCGGAACGCTCCGCCCTCCTCGACGAGTACTTCGACCGGATGGCGAAGCAGGCCGACCCGAACAAGATCAAAGACCAGAACGCGGTGGTGCACTTCCACATCACCGATCGGCCGGGCGGCGGCTCGGACAACTACGAGATGGTCATCCGGGACGGCGCCTGCGTCATCAACCGCCAGCCCGTGGAGAACGCGAAGGTGACCGTCACCCTCGACGGCGTCCGCTTCATCAAGCTGATCAGCGGCACGGCCGACCCGACCAAGATGTTCCTGACCCGCAAGCTGAAGATCAGCGGCGACATGATCTTCGGTGGCAAGGTGCTCGGCTGGTTCGACATCCCCACCCCCTGATCCCGAGGCGTCCGGGCGCGCGAGGCTTCGGTACCGTCGCGCGCCYTCCGGCCCGAGCGGACTCCTACCTGGCCAGCCGGCGGGAAGGAGCGGCCGGGGGTGACGGCGGAACGGTCGGGGGCGACGGCGCCTCCCCCGTCGCGGGGGCGTCCGCCGTGGCGCGCCACCGCCAGCCGTGGTCGACCGGCCCGATCCCGGCCCCCAGAGCGAACCCGGTGCGCAACGCGCCGGTGACGTAGTCCTTGGCGGCCCGCGCCGCCGCCGGGACGTCGAGACCCATCGCGAGCCCGGCGGCGATCRCCGAGGCGAGCGTGCAGCCCGTCCCGTGGGTGTGCCGGTTGTCGGCGCGGTCGGCCCGAAGGACGATCTCGGTCGTCCCGTCGGTGAGCAGGTCGACGGCCTCGCCGGGGAGGTGCCCACCCTTCACGAGCACCCAGCGAGACCCGAGGCCCAGCATCGCCTCGGCGGCCCGCCACAGCCCGGCCTCGTCGCGCACCTGGACGCCGGTCAGCAGGGCCACCTCGTCCAGGTTCGGCGTCGTCACCGTGGCCAGTGGCAGGAGCAGGTCACGCAGCACCGACACGGCCGCAGGCTCCAGCAGCCGGTGGCCGTGCTTGGACACCCCGACCGGGTCGACGACGAGCGGCGCCGAAATCCCCCGCAGCTCCTCGGCGACCACCCGGACCAGCTCGGGTGTGGCCAGCATTCCGGTCTTGACCGCGTCGACGCCTATGTCGCCGACCACCGAGACGATCTGTGCCCGCACGGCCTCGGCCGGCAGTTCCCAGGCGCCCTGGACGCCGACCGAGTTCTGCGCGGTCACCGCCGTGACGGCCGTCATCCCGTGCACGCCGAACGCGGCGGCCGTCTTCAGGTCCGCCTGGATCCCGGCGCCGCCGCCGGAGTCGGAGCCCGCGATCGCGAGCACCCGCGGGGGCGCGGCCCTGGGCCCCTGAACGGCGGTGGCGGCCTCCGACGACCTCATCGCGATGCCCCGGAGGTGACCTCGCCGGTCACCGGCCATCCGGCTCCGCATGTATCGCTGGTCACATTTCCTCCGTCACCCGGTCACGGCCACGTTGTCATCCTGGCCGCTGGAACCGCGTCGCGCCGTCGCGCCAACCCGACGGTTCGCCCACATGAACCCACGTATGGCCTTGGCCAGACAAACGAGTGGTGGTATCAATCACAGATCGGGGGTCGTGATTGTTCCGCGGTGGTGGTGCCATCGCCCGGACCAAGGCCACTCAAGCCCTCCGGCGTCACGGAGACTCGCGCGTTCACAGCAGTTCCTTCGGCTGGGAGCCTCTCACGGAGGCCGATTGCCTGTTACCGTCTCTCGGCCCGTACTTCTCTACTCGACGGGCTGTCGACGTCCGACGAGGGAGCGTCTGTGGTTCACGCGTACATCCTTATCCAGACCGAGGTCGGCAAGTCCGCGTCGGTGGCCAAGGAGATCGAACAGATCCCCGGCGTCACGCAGGCGGAGGACGTCACCGGCCCGTACGACGTGATCGTGCGCGCGCAGGCGGGCTCGGTCGACGACCTGGGCAAGCTGGTGATGGCCCGGGTCCAGGCCGTCGAAGGAATCACCCGCACGCTGACCTGCCCGGTCGTGCATTTCTGACGAGATGACGAGATGGCGGGCGGCCGGCCTGACGGTGGCGGCGGCGGCGCTGTTCGCCGCGGGGTGCTCGGGTGGGTCCGCCGCGGTGGCGGTGACGGGTGCGCCGGCGCCCACCGGTGAGACCGCGACGTCGTGCCGAGCCCTGCTGGACGCGCTGCCCGATTCCCTCGGCGACGGGCTGGACCGGCGTCAGGTCACCCCGCAGGGGGTGTCCGCCGCCGCGTTCGGCTCGGCGCCGGTCCTGGTCACCTGCGGGGCCGAGGGGGTCGCCGCCGGCTACCGGCCGGACTCGGTCGTCTCCGAGCACGACGGCGTGAAGTGGTTCCCGGAGGACGCCGCTGGAAGGTCACGCTGGTCGACGCCGACCAGGCGGCCACAGGTGACGCTCACCTTTCCGGACGACGTCCTGCCCTACAACGTGATCGCAGCCGTCACCCCCGCGGTCCTGGCTCACACCGCCGACACCGCTCTCTGAGCGCGGCGGGGCCGCAGGGGTACGGGGTGCGGGGTCCGCAGGGCTGAAGGGGCAGGGTTCGCGCGGGTTCGGCCTACCGGAGACCGCTGCCGTGATCCAGCGCCAGCTGGATGAGGCGATCGACCAGAGCCGGGTAGTCCAGGCCGCTGGCCGCCCACATCCGGGGGAACAGCGAGGTGGGGGTGAAGCCCGGCATCGTGTTCACCTCGTTGAGGATCACCTCGCCGGCCGCGGTGAGGAAGACGTCGACGCKGGCGAGCCCGGCGCAGTCGAGCGCGCGGAACGCGGCGGCCGCCGCGGCGCGCACCCGGTCGGCGATCTCGGTCGGCAGGTCGGCGGGCACGTCCAGGCGGGTGTTCGAGGAGACGTACTTGGCCTCGAAGTCGTAGAAACCGGCCGAGGAGTCGACGACGATCTCCGCCGGGGCGCTGGCCTCCGGCTCGCCGCCGCCGAGCCGGTCGAGCACCCCGCACTCGATCTCCCGGCCGACGATCGCCGCCTCGACGAGCACCTTCGGGTCCGACTCACGCGCCGTCTTGATCGCGGTGTCCAGATCCTCCCAGGCGTCCACCCGGCTGATCCCGATGCTCGACCCGCCCCTCGCGGGCTTGACGAACACCGGCAGTCCCAGCCGCTCCTTGTCGGTGTCCAGCAGGGTCTCCCCCGCCCGCAGCACCGCGTACGGACCGACGCGCAGGCCGGCCGCCGCCAGCAGGGCCTTCATGTGCTGCTTGTCCATCGCGGCGGCGCTGGCGAACACCCCGGAGCCGACGTACGGAAGCCCGGCCATCTCCAGCAGGCCCTGGATCGTGCCGTCCTCACCGTAGGGACCGTGCAGGAGCGGAAAGACCACGTCGACGTCCAGGCCACCGGGGCTCCCGCCGGCTTCCGTCGCCGGGGCGGCCACGGCCCCTGCCCCCGTGACGGGCTCCAACGCGACGAGGGCGGCCCCGTTCGGGTCAGGAGGAAGGATGACGCCCTGGCCCGCGCCCGAACGCACCTCGGGCAGCTCAAGACCGCTGCCGGCCAGGGCCGCCGGGTCGTCGGGCAGTACCAGCCACTGGCCGTCCGGCGTGATACCCACCGGCACGACCTCGTAGCGATCGCGATCCACCGCGGCCAGTACCCCACGGGCGGAGACACAGGAGATCGCATGCTCAGTGCTGCGCCCGCCGAACACGATCGCCAACCGGGGCCTTCGCGCGAAGCCAGCCATGCGGGGACAGTAGCCGATGGCATATTGCGGCCGGGTGAACCTCTTCTTATTGGCCCACTTCTCCCGGTTCTTTACGGCCTTCCGATGCGCTGGCCGGTGCGGGCGGAAGTCACCCGGAGTGGGCGACAAGCGGTGTCCGCGTGAGGCGGTGTGGGCGAGAAGTGGTGCCGCCCCCGAACCGGGTGCCGCCGGCCTGGGCGGCCCGAGCCGTCTGGTTGAATCCCCAGGGCCGACTGTGGTCGGCCCGAAGCCCCTGAGTCGTCGGATCGCGACCGAGAGTGATCGCGCGTCCGATCTTGGCCAGTACCCCGGGGGCGGGCCGCGGAGTTCGCCGCCAAGTACGGCGCCTCGTGGCCCGCCTCATCCGCCCGAGGGGCACCCCCGGACCCCCGGGAGTCCTGCCCCGACCGCGAGGAGGCGTCCCATGCCCCAGACCTCCCAGCCAGCCAGCCCMGCCGCCCCGCCGCTGGCCCCCACCGCGACCGATCGGCACCGGTACCGGATCATCGGCGGGCAGCCGCTGGTCGGCTCCGTCGAGGTCTCCGGCGCCAAGAACTCGGTGACCAAGCTCCTGGTCGCGACGCTGCTGACGGACGAGCCGTGCACGCTGGCGCGGGTGCCCCGCATCGTCGAGGTCGACGTCGTCCTCGGGATGCTGGCCGAGCTCGGCGCCGAGGTCGAGTGGCTCGACGACCACCGGGTGCGCATCGCGACGCCGCGTATCGCCGACGCGTCGCTGTCCGAGGCGTACTCGGGCGTCAACCGGATCCCGATCCTGATGATGGGCCCGCTGCTGCACCGGGTCGGTGAGGCCGTCGTCCCGCTGCCCGGCGGCTGCCGGATCGGGAAGCGCCCCGTCGACTTCCACCTGGCCGGGCTGCGCGCGATGGGCGCGGAGATCGTCGAGCAGGTCCGGTCGGTCCAGGTCAAGACGCTGGGCCTGCACGGCGCGCACGTCGAGCTGCCGTTCCCGAGCGTCGGCGCCACCGAGAACCTGCTGCTCGCCGCCGTCCGCGCGAAGGGCACCACGGTGATCTCGAACGCCGCCGTCGAGCCCGAGGTGATCGACCTCATCCTCTTCCTGCAGCGGATGGGCGCCCTGGTCGACGTCGAGGTGGATCGCACGATCGTGGTCCAGGGCGTGGACCGGCTGCACGGCGCCGACCACACCGCGATCCCCGACCGGATCGAGGTGGCCTCGTTCGCCGCGGCGGCGGTGGCGACGAACGGCCGCGTCGACGTGCGCGGCGCCCGCCAGGAGGACGTCGCGACGTTCCTGAACCACCTGCGCCGCCTCGGCGGCGAGTTCCGGGTCACCGACAGCGGGATCACCTTCTACCGGGACCGGGAGCTCACCGCGACCCACGTGCAGACCGACGTCCACCCCGGCTACATGACCGACTGGCAGCAGCCGCTGGTCGTGCTGCTCACCCAGGCGCGGGGCGCGTCGGTCGTCCACGAGACGATCTATGAGGACCGGTTCGGCTACACCCGCCAGCTCAACGAGATGGGCGCGAGCATCGCGCTGTCGACGACCTGCCTCGGCGGCAAGGCCTGCCGGTTCGCCTCCAGGGACTTCGAGCACTCGGCGGTCGTGTCCGGGCCGACCCCGCTGGTCGGCGGCGACCTGGAGATCCCGGACCTGCGCGCCGGCTTCGCCTACATCATGGCCGCGCTGGTCGCGGGCGGCGCCAGCATGATCTCGGGGACCCGGTTCCTCGAGCGCGGCTACGAGGACCCGGTCGGCAAGCTCCGCTCGATCGGCGCCCTCATCGAGACGCTGCCGCCCGCCACGGCCCTTCCCACCCAGCCGCCCGCGCCCGCGGCCGGCTGAACCGCGCGGCCGCGCGCGACCCGTTGGTTCCGGGGTTCGTGACCTCAGGACAACGGGGCTCCACCCGGGGCTTCACACCGGGCTTCACACCGGATCCGGCCGCGCTCCGGCCTGTATCGGCCTACAGGTCCGGGCGCGCCGGGGTCCGGCGGGCGGCCGCGGCCGCGTCGGCGTCCGTCCGGTACTCGGGGCCTGGCTCCCGGCTCATCAGGTCCTTGACGGCCTCCAGCGGCGGCAGTCCGTCGTAGAGCACCCGTTCCACCTGTCGGCTGATCGGCATGTGCACGCCGAGCCGGTCGGCGAGCGCGAGCAGCGGACGACACGAACGCACTCCTTCCGCCACCTGCCGCTGTTCGGCCAGCGCCGCCTCCAGCGTCATCCCGCGGCCGAGCTTCTCGCCCAGGGTCCGGTTGCGCGACAGCGGCGAGCAACAGGTCGCGACCAGGTCGCCGAGACCCGCGAGCCCGGCGAAGGTCATGGGGTCGGCGCCCAGCGCCACGCCCAGCCGGGAGGTCTCGGCGAGTCCCCGGGTGATGAGCGACGCGACGCTGTTCGCCCCGAACCCCAGGCCCTCGACCATGCCGGCGGCGAGCGCGATGACGTTCTTCGTCGCACCGCCGAGCTCGCAGCCGACGACGTCGCCGTTCGTGTAGGGGCGCAGGTAGGGCGTCCAGCAGGCGGCCTGGACGGCGGCGGCGGTCGCGGCCGAGGCGCTGGCGATGACGGTCGCCGCCGGGTCCTCGGCCGCGATCTCCCTGGCCAGGTTCGGCCCGCTGACGACGGCGATCCGCTCCGGGCCGCAACCGGCGACCTCGCCGATCACCTCGCTCATCCGCCGGCTGCTGCCGTCCTCGATGCCCTTCATCAGGCTCACGAAGACCGCCGACGGCTCGACCATCGGCGCCCAGAGGGCCAGCGCCGGGCGCAGCGCCTGCGCCGGCACGGCCAGCACCACCAGGTCGGCCCCGGCCAGCGCCTCGGCCGGGTCGGACGTCGCCAGCACCTGGTCTGGTAACCGGACCTCGGGCAGGTAACGCGGGTTCTGATGCTCGCGGTTGATCGTCGCCGCCAGCGCGTCATCGCGGGTGACCAGGGTCACCCGCCGCCCGGCATCCGCGAGGATCTTCGCGAAGACCGTCCCCCACGACCCGGCGGTGAGCACCGCGACCGCGGGGCGCGGACCGCCGCCGTCACTGCCGTTCGTCGTCATGCTGCCGAAGTCTCATCCACTCGTAACCGGCTCGTCGACCAGCCCGGCCGTACCGGGCTTGGGCCGACGTTATGTCAGTGCCATAGGTGGGACGCGGCCGCCACCATGGCGGGGCCCACGGTGGAACCCGCCGAACGTGGTCTCGCAGTGCGTGCGCTTCCCTGCCCATTCCCGCCCTCCGCCCATTCGGCTGGATCTGGATCCCGCGGGGAGTGCCCGTGGCACAGCCGGTGTGACAGATGATCGCCGGCATCGCCGCTGTGGAAACACCGCGCGGGCCGCGCGAGTTCTCGCCGGTGCCGCCCCGCCCCGCGAGGCGAGCCCATATGGTCGGGTCGTGGCGGGCGGGCGACCCCAGGGGTGGATCGTCGTGCTGCCGTTGAAACGGCTGGGCGCGGCCAAGAGCCGCCTGGAGCACCCCGGCCGGGCGCTCCTGGCGCTCGCGATGGCGACCGACACCGCCGCCGCGGCGGCGGCCGTCGGCCGCGATGTCGTGGCCGGCGTGCTGCTGGTGACCAACGACCCGGCCGCGACCGCCGCGATCACGGGTCGCGCCGCGGACGGCGACGACGCCTCGGCCGGGTATCCCGCGGACGGTGGCGGCCCGGCGCCGGTGCTGGCCGTGCCCGACCTGCCCGACCGGGGGCTCAACGCGGCGCTGCGGCACGGCGCCAGGATCGCGGCGCGACGCTGGCCGGGGCACGGCGTCGCCGCGATGTCTGCCGACCTGGCGGCGCTGCGGCCGGCCGAGCTGCGCGCCGCGCTGCTGGCGGCGCCGGCCGCCGGGCGCGCGGTCCTCGCCGACGCGGCCGGAACGGGCACCGTCCTGCTGTGCGCCGCGGCGGGCAGCGAGCTGCTCCCCCAGTTCGGCGTGGACAGCCACGCGCTGCACGTGCGGTCCGGCGCCGTCGACCTGACCGGCGGGCTCGCGACCACGGTGCCCGGCCTGCGCCGCGACGTCGACACGGTCACCGACCTCGCGGCCGCGCGGCTGCTGGGCGTCGGCCCCGCGACCAGCGCCGTGCTCGCCACGGCGGCGGCCAACGCCGGCTGACCGTCGAGGCCATCGGGCGGCGTCATGAGCCCAGGTACGCGCCGATGGCCGAGCCAGCCAGCGGCGCGATGGGCGCGGCCGCCACCAGCAGCGGCGCGAGCGCCGCCAGCGGCGCGGGCCGGGCGAACAGGTAGCCCTGGCCCAGCTCGCAGCCGAGCAGGGCGAGGTCGGCGCGCTGCGCCCGCCGCTCGATGCCCTCGGCGACCACGACGGCGCCCAGCGAGCGCGCGACGGTGATCACCGATCGTCCGAGCCGCGAGGCCCGACCGGGGCCGAGCGGGTTCTCTATCAGGCCCCGGTCGAGCTTCACGACGTTGACGGGCAGCTCGTGCAGCGCCGCGAGCGTCGTGTGCCCGGCGCCGACGTCGTCCATCGCGATGCTTGGCCCCAGCGCCTGGACGGCCTCCAGCACCCGCGCGGCGACGGCCAGGTCGGTGATCCGGAACGTCTCAGTGATCTCGACGACGAGCCGGCGCGGGTCCAGCCCGCTGGCGGCGAAGGCCCTGGCGAACACGTCGGGCAACGCGAGGTCGGCGAGCCGGGAGGCGGAGACGTTGACGTGCAACCGGGGCGCCGGTGTGCCCTGCCCCGACGGCAGCACCGCGGCGACCTCGGCGCAGGCCCTGCCCAGCACGAGCTCGTCGAGCGTGCCCACCAGGCCGCCGTCCTCGGCGGCGGCGACGAACGTCAGCGGCGGCACCGGGCCCCGCCCCGGCTCGGTCCACCGCGCCAGTGCCTCCAGCCCGACGACCGCGCCGTCGAGCAGCCGCACGATCGGCTGGTAGTGCACGTCGAAGCCGGCCTCGTCCCAGCCGTGGCGGCGCACGGTCACGAGCGCCTCCGCCAGCCGGACGCCCAGGGCCGCCCCGGTGACCTTCCCGGCGCGGCTCACGCCGACCTGCGCGGCCCGCTTCCCCACCTGCTCCGCGCCGGCTCCCAGCGCGGCCCCCAGGTCAGCCACCGCGACGACGCCGGCCGGGAGCGGTCTCGGCAGGATGACGAGGGCGGCGGCGGCCAGCAACGGGGCCGCGAGCGCCCCCGCGGCCACCGCTGCCCGCGCGAACCCGGACGCGGGCGCGTAGCCGAGCCCCACGCCGGCGGCCTGCAGGACGGTCCAGCCCGCGAGCGTCATCGTCAGGCGGCGCAGCCAGCCGCGATCGGCCGCTGCCGCCCGCCACAGCGACCAGCCGGCCACACCGGTGGCGGCGACACCCGCGCCGGCGGCGCCGGCCTCGACGACCGTCACCGCGCTGTCGTCGGTGACCACCCGGGCGAGCCCGGCCACCAGCGCCGCGAGCAGCGGTACCACCGCGGCCGGCCGCGCCGGCACCGGCGAGGCCGGCGCCGGCCGGCTCCCGGCGTCGATGTGTGTCACGGCCGCAGCCGCCTCCCTCTGCCGCACCGCGCGGTGCTTCCCGCGCTCGGTCCAGCCATCGGAGCGCGTCGAGCTGGCGCGCCCGCTCAGGCGCGCCTCCGAACGGTGTCCTGGAGCCGGATACCCGCCGCCGCCCCGGCCCGCCAGCCCGGCGAGGGCAGGTCGGGCCGCCAGACGGTCATGCCAGTCGTGCATCCAGCTCGCGCACACTTTGACACGGACCGTATCCGTACGGTCGCGGCGCACCGCAACGAGTCGCGAATGAATCACGACCAGTCGCCGAATTGGCGATCGAGTGGGGAGTTCAGGCGCCGATCAGGCCAACGACGTCGACACACTGGCTCGCGGTGAGCGCCCCGCGACCGCTGCCTCGGTACACGCCGGAGGTCGGCATGACGTCGCGGTAGTCCCGTCCGGCCGCGATGGTCACGTACCGGCGGTCGGCGAGCCGGTCGTGGCACGGGTCGAGCGCCACCGCCACGGCGCCGGCGCCGCCGGGCGCCGCCCAGGACGGCCGGGCCGAACCCGGCGTCGTCGGGCCGGGCGGCGGCGGCGCCCAGCCGTCGGGCAGGACCACCTCGACCCAGGCGTGCGACTCGCCGTCCCCGACCAGGTGGCCGAGCACGTACCGGGCCGGGATGCCCGCCGCCCTGCACAACGCGATCATCACGTGCGCCTGGTCCTGGCAGACGCCGGCACCGCCGGCGACCGCCTGCGCGGCGGTCGTCCCGACGTGGGTCGACCCCGGGCGGTACGCGATGTTCTCGAACACCCACGCGCAGCACCGGCGCGCGGTCGTCAGCGGATCCGGGCCGCCGAGCCGGCTGGCGACCGCGGTGAGCGTCTCGTCCGCGGCGGTCAGCGGGGTGGGGGTGAGCAGCCGCCGGCCGGTGAGCGCGGACGCCGGCAGCGCGGGCCAGCCCGCGGACGGACCGCGTTCGACGATCGCCGTGACGTCGAAGTCGAGAACGGCGGGCACCTCGTCGAGGGTGACGGTCGCGGCCCGAGCCCCGTCGGGTCCGCGTTCCCAGCGGACGAGCGCCGCCGGCGCCGAGACGGCCAACTCCGAGTGCCGAGCGGTCTGGTCGCCGTGACGGCGCGGCGGCAGCACGACCAGGCGATGCGCCAGGTCGTGCGCGGGGCCGTCGTAGCTGTACCGGAGCCGCTGGTGGATCCGGTAGGTCACCCGCGCGGCCGCGGCGAGGTCCGCCACGCCCGCGTCGACGACGGGAAGGCCGAGCGGGTCGTCAACGGTGGCGGGCTGGCCGGCGCCCGGGGGAACCGCCGGGGTGCCGGGATCGGCGTGGCGCGGCCGAGACAGCAGATCCTGCACGGTCAGYGCACCATCCCATCCCCCGCCGGGCGGCGACACTCGCCAGTCTGCGGAGTGAGTCGCCTCGTAACACACCCGGAACCGATCGTCCGCCCCAAGTGTTTCCCCTTCATTAACGAATATCGCATGGACGCCGAGCGCCGTAAGCACCGAGCCGGACGCGCCGAGTGACGACCGACGCAGGACATCGGGATAAGCTGCCGAGTTCACCTCGGGCTGGCACCATCGCTGGCATGGCCGAGGTGGTGGCGACGAGGTCCGGTACCCAGTCCGAACAGGGCTCAGATCAGCAGCGTCGCAAGCCCCGCAGTGCCCTGCTGGAGCCGCTGGAAGCGCCCAGGGCCCCACTGCCGTCCGATCTCCCGGGCGACCGGTTCATCAACCGTGAGACGTCCTGGCTGGACTTCAACGCACGGGTGCTGGCGCTGGCCGAGGACGTGAGCACCCCCCTGCTGGAACGGGCCAAATTCCTCGCGATCTTCGCGAGCAACCTGGACGAGTTCTACATGGTCCGGGTGGCCGGGCTGATGCGGCGGGAGGCCACCGGGCTCACCGTGCGCTCCGCCGACGGGCTTACGCCCCGCGCGCAGCTCGACCTGATCAGCGGTCAGACCGCCCAGGTCACCGACCGCGCGGCCCGCTGCTTCACCGACGAGGTGCTGCCCTCGCTCGCGCACGCCGGCATCAGCATCCGGTTCTGGCACCAGCTCACCACCGAGCAGCAACAGCGCCTGCACGAGTACTTCCACGACCAGATCTTCCCGGTGCTCACCCCGCTCGCCGTGGACCCCGCGCACCCGTTCCCGTACATCAGCGGCCTGTCGCTCAACCTCGCGGTGACGGTGCGGGACCCGGGCGACGAGGTCGAGCGCTTCGCCCGGGTGAAGGTGCCGCAGAACGTCCCCCGGCTGATCCGGGTGGACCTGTCACCCGAGGAAGCCGGCGCCAGGCCGGGCGGTGCCGACGGGACGGCCGCCCAGAACGGCGCCACGGGCGGCGGCGAGGGCGGCTCCGAGGAGCCGGAGCCCGACCGCTACGCGTGCTTCGTGCCGTTGGAAGAGGTGATCGCCGCCCATCTGTCCCAGCTGTTCCCGGGGATGGAGGTGGTCGACTCCCACATGTTCCGGGTGACCCGCAACGCCGATCTCGAGGTCGAGGAGGACGAGGCGGAGGACCTGCTGCAGGCCCTGGAGCGTGAGCTCGCCCGCCGCCGTTTCGGCCCCGCGGTGCGCCTGGAGGTGGACGCGGACATCGACGACGGCCTGCTGAAGATGCTCTGCCGCGAGCTGGAGGTCTCGCCCCGGCACGTGCACAGGGTGCACGGCCTGCTCGACCTGTCGGTGCTGTGGGCGCTGTTCGACCTCGACCGGCCGGAGCTGAAGTTCCCCCCGCGGGTACCGGTGACCCACCCGAGCCTGGTCACCGAGGCGGGCGAGGCGGCGGACTTCTTCGCGGTGCTGCGCGAGCGCGACGTGCTCGTCCACCATCCCTACGACTCGTTCACCACCTCCGTGCAGCGCTTCATCGAGCAGGCCGCGGCTGACCCGCGGGTGCTGGCGATCAAGCAGACGCTGTACCGGACCTCCGGCGACTCCCCGATCGTGGACGCGCTGGTCGCGGCGGCCGAGGCGGGCAAGCAGGTGGTCGTGCTCGTCGAGATCAAGGCGAGGTTCGACGAGAGCGCCAACATCCGGTGGGCACGTGAGCTGGAGCGGGCGGGCTGCCACGTGGTCTACGGCCTGATCGGGCTGAAGACCCACACCAAGACCTGCCTGGTCGTCCGCCAGGAGGAGGACGGGCTGCGCCGGTACTGCCACGTCGGCACCGGCAACTACAACCCGAAGACGGCCAGGCTCTACGAGGACCTCGGCCTGCTCACGGCGGACGAACAGGTCGGTGCGGACCTGACCGACCTGTTCAACGTGCTCACCGGCTACAGCCGCCAGACGGTGTACCGGTCGCTGCTGGTCGCCCCGGAGCGCATGCGCGACAGCATCGTCGAACGGATCGAGCGGGAGGCGGCCGCCGCCAGGGCCGGCGAGCCCTCCGGGATCCGGGTCAAGGTGAACAGCCTGGTCGACGAGCAGGTCATCGACGCGCTCTACCGGGCGTCCCGGGACGGCGTACCGGTGCGCTGCCTGGTGCGCGGCATCTGCGCGCTGCGCCCAGGAATGCCCGGCCTGTCCGAGACCGTGCTGGTGCGCTCGGTCCTGGGCCGCTACCTGGAGCACAGCCGGGTGCTGGACTTCACCTCGTCGGACGAGGTCTGGATCGGCAGCGCGGACATGATGCACCGCAACCTGGACCGCCGGGTCGAGGCGCTGGTCCGCGTCACGCAGGCCGACAACCGGACAGCCCTGCGCCGGATGTTGGACTACGCGTTCTCCCCCGAGGTCTCCGCCTGGGAACTGCGACAGGACGGTCGTTGGGAGCGCCGCGCCACCGGGCCGCTGGAGAACCGTCTCTCCGACTACCAGGCCGACCTCGCCGCCTGGGCGCTGCGCCGCGCCTGAAGCCACGTCGCGGACGCGGCTCGGCCCGCCGTTTTCGCCGCCCTTCTGGCGGTGAAATACGGCGGGCCGACGCGGCCCGTTCCGGGCTAGGAGCTAGCCCTGCGACGAAACGCTGGACTTGAAGTCCGAGCCCGGGCGGAACTTCGGCACCACCGACGCGGGGACGTGCACCGGCTCGCCGGTCGCCGGGTTGCGCCCGGTCCGCTCGGCACGCTCCACCCGCTCGAAGACGCCGAAACCGGTGATCGTCACCTTCTCGCCATTCGAGACGGCCTCCTGGATCGCGTGGAACACCGCGTCGACGGCCTTGGTCGCGTTCGACCGGCCGCCTTCGATCTGCTGAGCAATGGCGTCAACCAACTGGGACTTGTTCACAACAACCTCCGGACACCCCCCGCGGCTGCGGTGGGGAGCAGATCGGGCATCACACTGCGCTGCACCGTAGGCATCTCCACTGTCGAGGGCAATTCCCAGAAGCGTGTCGCGTCACACAAACCCGCACGTCAACGGGTTCGGGACAATCGGCGACCGGATCACCACCTCCCGGTGACAGCACACGGCCGAACACGATCGGCGCAATGAACCGGCTGATTTCTGGTCTGTTTCAGACGTTCTGTTACCGTATGGTCGCCCGTCGACGCGGCCGACGCGGCCCCGTTTACTCCTGAGCGCGCAGCGCGAGCCATTGGCGGCGGGGTCAGTGCCGCTGCTCACCCTGTCCGCGGCCTGACACCAGGATGACCAGCTTCTTCAGCTCACTCGAGCGGAACGGCACCGCCGGGCCAGAGCCCCGTCGCCCCAGGAGTCCCGCCCGAGACAGCCAGGTCCCCGTCGCCAGGTGGGCGACGGGGACCTGGGTTCGGCTCGGCGAGAGGTCAGACCGGCGTGGTGGTGGGCAGCCAGGACGGGCGGTCCTGCTCGAACGCCGTGATGGCGTCGGCGTGGCGCAGCGTGAGCCCGACGTCGTCGAGCCCCTCCATGAGACGCCAGCGGGTGAAGTCGTCCAGCTCGAAGGGGGCGACGATGCCGGCGCCGCGGACCTCGCGGGCGGCGAGGTCGACGGTGATCTCCGTCGCCGGGTCCGCCTCGACGGCCGCGAGCAGCGCGTCGACGGTCTCGGCCGGCAGGACGACCGTCAGCAGGCCGTTGCCCAGCGAGTTGCCGCGGAAGATGTCGGCGAACTTCGGCGCGATGACGGCGCGGAAGCCGAAGTCCTGCAAGGCCCAGACGGCGTGCTCACGGGAGGAGCCGGAGCCGAAGTTGGGCCCGGCCAGCAGGATCGTGGCGCCGGCATGGGCCGCGTTGTTGAGCACGAACGACGGGTCGCGGCGCCACTCTGAGAACAGGCCGGCGCCGAAGCCGGTGCGCTCGATCCGCTTGAGCCAGTCGCTGGGGATGATCTGGTCGGTGTCGACGTCGCTGCGCCGCAGCGGCACCGCCCGGCCGGTGTGCGTGGTGAACGCCTCCATCGGGCGCTCTCCCTTCTGAGACGAGGTTCGAGAGGTTGTTCAGGTCGTGACCTTCAGCGGCGGGTGACCGTGCGGGCGCGGAGGCGCCTCGCGGAGGCCCGACCCACGAGCGAAGCGACGTGCTCCGGACAAGACCCGCTGTGGCTTGGTGACGTGAAGTTGGTGGGTGACCCCGCGGCGCGGAGGCGCGCCTCGCGGAGGCCCGGCCCACGAGCGAAGCGAGGTGGGCCGGGCCGCAGCGAGGTCGCCGCAGCGCCCGTGAGCGCAGGAGGACGGCGCGCGGAGGTCCCGTGGGAGCGACGGGGTCCCTGCGGAATCGGCGAAGCCGATTTCGGAGGTCGTGAGTACGGGGCCGGAGCGCGCCGCCCGCACGGAGCGAACCAATGTCAGAGATCGGCGGGAGCGGAGAGCCGGCCGGTGACGGCGGTCGCGGCCGCGACCTCGGGCGAGACCAGGTGGGTCCGGCCGCCCTGCCCCTGCCGGCCCTCGAAGTTGCGGTTCGAGGTCGACGCGCTGCGCTCACCCGGCTTGAGCGTGTCCGGGTTCATCCCGAGGCACATCGAGCAGCCCGCGCTGCGCCATTCGGCCCCGGCGGCGCGGAACACCTCGTCCAGGCCCTCCGCCTCGGCGTCGGCCTTGACCTGCATGGAGCCGGGAACGACGAGCGCCCGCACGCCGTCGGCGACCTTGCGACCCCGCAGAATGTCGGCGGCGGCGCGCAGGTCGGAAAGCCGGCCGTTCGTGCACGAGCCGATGAACACCGTGTCGACCGCGATCTCACGCAACGGAGTGCCCGCGGTCAGGCCCATGTAGACCAGCGCGCGCTCGGCGGCGGCCCGGACGCCGGGGTCGGCGAACGCCGCCGGGTCCGGCACGGAGGCGCCCAGCGGAGCACCCTGACCCGGGTTGGTCCCCCAGGTGACGAACGGCGTGAGCGTGCTCGCGTCGATGACCACCTCGCTGTCGAACACCGCGTCCTCGTCGGTCGCCAGCGTCTTCCAGTAGGCGACCGCCGCATCCCAGTCGACGCCCCTGGGGGCGTGCGGGCGGCCCTTCAGGAACTCGAACGTCGTCTCGTCGGGAGCGATCATGCCCGCCCGGGCGCCGGCCTCGATGGACATGTTGCAGACCGTCATCCGGCCTTCCATCGACAGCGACCGGATCGCCTCGCCCCGGTACTCCAGGACGTAGCCCTGGCCGCCCCCGGTCCCGATCTCGGCGATGATCGCCAGGATCAGGTCCTTCGCGCTGACGCCGTCGGGCAGCGCGCCGTCGACCGTGATCGCCATCGTCTTCGGGCGGCCCTGCGGCAGCGTCTGGGTGGCCAGCACATGCTCGACCTGGCTCGTGCCGATGCCGAACGCGAGCGCCCCGAACGCGCCGTGCGTGGCGGTGTGGCTGTCGCCGCAGACGACCGTCATGCCCGGCTGGGTCAGGCCCAGCTGCGGGCCCACGACGTGCACGATGCCCTGGCCGGGGTCGTTCATCGGGTGCAGCCGGACGCCGAAGTCGGCGGCGTTCTTGCGCAGCGCCTCGACCTGGGCGCGGGAGACCGGGTCCGCGATCGGCACCAGTGTGTCGGTGGTCGGGACGTTGTGGTCCTCGGTCGCGATGGTCAGGTCCGGCCGGCGGACGGGCCGGCCGGCGAGCCGCAGTGCCTCGAACGCCTGCGGCGAGGTGACCTCGTGCACGAGATGCAGGTCGATGTACAGCAGATCGGGCTCACCATCGGCACGGCGTACGACGTGCGCGTCCCAGACCTTCTCCACGAGTGTGCGCCCCATGTGGCCCACCCCTCCTCTGCCAGTGTTGCAGTGCTGTGTCCGTCGCGGTGCTCTGTCCCGTCGCGGGCCAGCCCAGCCAGTTCCTCTCGGACCCGACGCCTTGGCACCTCGGCGCCTCAACGCCTCGGCGCTTCAACCCCAGGGTCGTCGTCTCACGGCTTGGGATGGCAGTATCAACGTATGGAACAGCGTATCCCCTCCTCGGGTCCAGGCATCGGCACCCCCGGGCTCGACGCGGCCGCCCAGGCCGGCGACGGGGGCGCCGAGGACCTTGGCAGCCAGGAGGTGACCAGCGGGGTCGGCGTGCTGGACAAGGCCGCGCTGGTGCTCTCGGCCGTCGAGGCGGGTCCCGCGTCGCTCGGCGACCTGGTCGCCCGCACCGGGCTGTCCCGGGCCACCGCGCACCGGCTCGCGGTGGCGCTGCAGGCGCACCGGCTGGTCGGACGGGACGGGGACGGGCGGTTCGTCGCCGGGCCGCGCCTGGCCGCCGGGTCCGCGGCGGCCACGCTGTGGCCGCTGCCCTGGCAGGTGCTGCAGGCCGCGCCGACGGTGCTGGCGGAGCTACGGGACGCGACTGGCGAGAGCACCCAGCTCTACGTGCGCCGCGGTGCCGGCCGGGTGTGCGTCGCGGTCTCCGAGCGCGGCAGTGGGCTGCGCGACACGGTTCCGGTCGGCGCCATCCTGCCGATGACCGCCGGGTCCGGCGCCCAGGTGCTGCTCGCGTTCGCCACCGGGGGCGAGAGCGGCGGCGAGGCCGCCGAGGTGCCAGGGCACGGGCTGCGGGCAGGGGACGCCGGGGGGGCGGGGGCCGCGGGCGGCGTCCCGGCTGACACGGTGTTCGACGAGCGGGTGCTGGCCGAGGTGCGCGCCCGCGGCTGGGCGCAGAGCGCCGGCGAGCGGGAGGCGGGACTCGCGTCGGTGTCGGCGCCGGTCCGCGACGCCTCCGGTGCGGTGATCGCCGCGCTGTCCATGTCCGGGCCCGACGGCCGGCTGACCCGCACGCCGGGCGAGTTGTTCGGCGCCACCATCAGGGCCGCCGCGGACCGGCTGTCCCTCATCGCCGGTTACCCACGGGCATCACATGTGTCCACCCCCGGCGGACTACCCGCAGACGCGACAGCGTAGCCTTTCGGTGTCGTCCTGGGCTATATCGGCGGTCCCGATGGTGGTACATCGGGCTCGGCGGTCACGCGGGCACAGCGGTTTCGTGTCGCGTCGCGCCGGCTACCGGTGCCCGGCCGCCAGGACCCGGCCAAGCGGCCCGGTCCAGGCCAGCCGGCCCCGCCCAGGACCGACACGGGCCGCCGTTCGGGGGGTCGGGCGGGCGGCCCGGGCGAGATTGTGACCGGGCATGCCGCGCGCCCCGCCGCGGCGTCGCCGTCGTGGCCGTCACTCGTCTCCCTCCGGGGCGGCGTGTAGAGGGGGAGTCTGGCAGTGCGCACACTCGGCTCGCGGTACGTCCTGCATGAGTTGCTCGGGCAGGGCACCACCGGCGAGGTGTGGAGGGCCAGCCGCCGCGACGACGGTGCTGACGTCGCCGTGAAGATGCTGCGCCCAGAGTTCGCCGACGACCCCGTGGTCGTCGACCGGTTCCTACGCGAATGGCAGATCCTCTACGACATCGACAGCCCCGACCTGGTCCGTGTCCTCGACCTGGTGAACGAGCGGGACGCGCTGGCGATCGTGATGGAGCTCGTCGAGGGCACCGACCTGCGTGAGTACCTGCGCCACGAGGCGCCGCTGCCGGTCGACGAGGCCGCGCGGATCGTCATCGACGTGCTGTGGGCGCTCGACAACGTGCACAGCGCCGGCGTGGTGCACCGCGACGTCAAGCCGGAGAACGTGCTGCTGGAGAGCCGCGGCAACGGCCCGGCCGTCCGGCTCACGGACTTCGGCATCGCCCGGATGGTCGACACCCTGTYCCGGGGCCGCACCCCCGCCACCGGCCCGATCGGCACGCCGCTCTACATGGCTCCCGAGCTCGGCTCCGGCACGCCGCCGACCCCCGCCGTCGACATCTACTCCGCCGGCATCGTGCTCTACGAGCTGCTCGCCGGCGTGCCGCCGTTCGACGAGGCGAACCCGGCCGACATGCTCGCGGCACATCGCGAGCAGGAGCCGCTGCCCATCAAGGGTGTGCCGCGGCCGGTGTGGGACGTGCTCGCGGCGATGCTGGCCAAGTCGCCGGCCCGCCGACCGCCGACCGCCGCCGACGCGGCGCGCGCCCTCGAATCCGCGCTCCGCCGTGACCGCGACCGCGATCTGGACGACGACCGGCGGCGAAACGACGGCCGGGACTGGGACCGCGGCGAGGACACCTGGGAGCGCGGCGCCCCGATCCCTGGCCGACGAGACGCGGCCCACGACACCCTGGTCGGCGCCGGCGGTCGACGCACGGCCGCCGCGGCGGCCGGAGCGGGTGCCGCGGGTGCCGCGCTCGGCATGACGAAGGTCGCCCACGCCGAGGCCGGCCCCGGGCAGGGCCGGGGTCCCGGCCGGGTCGGCGAGCCAGGCGGCCCAGGCGGTCCCGGGTACGGGCCCGACCGGGGCTACCCCGGCGACGACTGGGACGCGGACGCGGCCACCGGCCTGGTGCCGCCCGTGCCTGGCCCCGGTCCGGGCGGGCCGCGCGGCGGCCACTGGGACGACCAGGACGCGCCGACCGGCATCCTCCCGCCCGTCCCGGGGTCCGGCCCTGGCCGGCCGGCCCACGGTGGCTGGGACGACGACGACGAACCGCCGACCGGCGCCCAGCCGGTCCGGGTGCCCGGCCCCGCCGGGTCCACCCAGTCGGACCGCAACACGATCATCTCGGCCATTCCCGCCGCGCGCCAGCCCGCGCCCGGAGGCGGCGGGCGGCCCCCCATCCAGAACAACCGCCAGCAGCGGCTCAAGATCGCCGCCGGCGCGGCGCTCGTCGTCGCCCTGATCGCGGGCGCCGGCGGCTGGGCGCTGGCCGCGTCCACCGGCGGCCAGTCCGACGCGACCGAGACCGGCAGCGAGTCCTCCCTCGGCGCGCCGGGCGTCACCTCGACCCCGTTCACCGACGTCTCCGGCAACATCATCGATCCGACGGCGACCGCGCCATACACGACCATGTTGCCCAACGGCAAGACGGTCACGGTCACCCCGGCGCCCAAGTCCTCGGCCTCCGGGTCGACGAAGCCCGGCTCCCCGTCGAACTCGACCGCCGCCGGCGCGCCGACCACCAGCGCGGCCCCGACCACGCCGTCGACCGCGACCGTCCCGAACCTTTCAGGGATGAACCAGAGCCAGGCAAACAGCGCGATCTCCGACGCCGGATTCAGCACAGCGTTGTCCGCCAGCTCCGAATGCAACGACAACGTCCCGGTCGGGCAGGTCATCTCGCAGAGTCCGAGCGCCGGAACCCGCGCGGACCGTTCCACCACCATCTCCGCGGTGATCTCGGCCTCCTGTGTCTCGGTGCCGAACGTGGTCGGTCAGCCGGCGGATGCCGCCAACGCGTCCCTGCAGCGAGCTGGCTTCGGGGTCACGTACGGCGGCGAGTGGAACTGCCCGTACGGCTACAACAACGTGACCGGCCAGTCCCCATCAGGCGGAACGGTGGTGCCGAAGGGCTCCTACGTGTCGATCTCCTACACCTGCAAGGCCTCGCCGTCGCCACCGCCGCCCTCGTCCGAGGCTCCGTCCGGCGGCTGAGCCCGCGCCGCTCCAGGCCGAACCGGCCCGCCCCGCGTTTCCGGGGGCGGGCCGGTTTCTGGTTTCTCGACCAGCGCGGCGCGCCCATGGCCCAGCCCGGCCCCGCCGCCCGGCTGCAGGTGCTCTCGGGCGCGGGCGACGCACCGCGCTGACGTCGGCGAAGATCGAAGAGGATGCCGGCATTCGGGGACGGGACCACGGAGGCCCGAACGACCAGGCGCGCCAGCCGTTGGTGGCGCCGGTCAGGACAGCGGTGGCCAGGACAGAGGCGGCAGGACAGAGGTCGTCGGAGCCCGGCCGGCAACCGCCGAGGTCAGCCCGAGCGGTCCAGGGGGAAGTCGTCGGGGGTCCGCCAGGACGACGCGGCGCGCCGCGGCCGCGGGGCGGAGTGGCCAGGATCGTCGCCGTCGACATCGCTCAGGGCGGTGCGACCGGGGCGGGGCACGTCGACCGGGATAGGCCCGTGGGAGGGCCAGTCCCAGCGCGCTGGGCGCGGGCTACCCAGTGGCGGTCGCGGGCTCGCCAGCGGCGGCGTGGGCGCCAGCGCGGGCTCGTGGGGGTAGTCCTGGCCGAGGCCGTCGGGACGCAGCCCGGGCAGGTCGGGCAGGTTGGGAAGGTGGGTCGGGTCGTTGGTGGGCAGCGACAGCTCGGCGGCCCACATGTCGACCTCGACGTTGATCTCGCCGCCGTCCGCCGTCATCCGCAGCCGGCCGCCGTGCACCTCGACCAGCCGGCGCACCACGTACAGGCCCATCCCCGCGCCGTCGGTCGGCCTGGTCGCCGAGCCGTCCCGCTGGGTGAACGGCTCGAAGAGCCGGTGGATCGTCTCCTTGTCGAGGTCGGGGCCCTGGTTGCGGACCCGCAGTACGACCTCGTCGCCGACCCGGCCCGCGATGAGCCGGACCGGGGTTCCCGGCCAGGAGTGCACGAGCGCGTTGTCGACCAGGTTCGCGACCACCTGGTGCAGCGCCTGGCGTGACATCCGCACCGGCAGGTGCTCGGGCAGGTCGACGGCCACGGCGCCCGCCATGGAGGCGTGGCGCAGGCTGCCGAGCGCCTCGCGGACCACCTCGGGCAGGTCGGAGACGGTGTTGTCGTCGATGCCGGTGGCGGTCGCCGCGGTCAGCATGTTCTCCAGCAGGCGGGACAGCCGCTCGGAGGAGTTCAGCGCCGAGTCGAGCAGGACGTCGAGCTRCTCCTCGGACATGCGGTGGCGGCGCCGGCGGATCGTCAGCAGGTTGCCGCGGATGCCGGCCAGCGGCGTCCGGAACTCGTGGGAGACCGTGGCGACCAGGTCGGTGCGGATCTTCTCGGTCTCCTCCAGCCGGGCCATCAGGCTCTGCTGGCCCTCGTAGAGCTGGTGGCGGTAACGCTCCGTCCGGCGGCGCTCCTGCTGGTTGTAGTGCCAGAAGACGACCTGGGCGCCGGCGAGGGCGACGATGAAGGCGGCGTGCATCGCGGCCAGCATCAGCGCGCTGTGCCGGGCGTCGTCGGTCAGCGAGCCGGCGGTGACCAGGTAGCGCAGCACCAGGTTCGCGATGAAGACGAACCCGATCGCCAGCACGTAGACGGACCAGTCCTCGTACAGCGCGATCAGCGCGACGACGACGAAGAAGTGGAAGTACATCGGGCCGAGCCCGTCCGAGAGATGGACGAGCACCACCGAGCAGCACAGCAGGCCGAGGCTCGCCGCCAGCGCCCGCACCCGGCGCGCGCCCGGCAGCGCGGCCGCGCAGAACAGCAGCAGCGACGGGCTCACGGCCGCCAGGCCGTGGGTGAGGCTGAAGTCGCGCAGGATCGCGTAGCCGACGATCGCCGGCAGGTGCAGAGCGAGGATCCACTTCAACAGCCGGTGGCGGGCGGTCCAGTCCTCGAACGGCAGGCGGTGGCCGTGGGGCACCAGGCTCGCGACCCACCAGCCGGCGCCGGCGGCCCTGATGCGCGGGTCCGTCTGGCTGGCCTTCTCGGCCCGCTGGCGACGCTCCACGCCTACCCGTTCGGACCGGACGCCGACGTGTTTGGTCCGCGCGGCGCGAGCCCGCTCATGCCGGCGGCGCGCCCGCTCTCCGAAGGGGGGACCGGCGGCGGACATCCGCGCAAGTTTCTACCGAGACGACCGGTAGCCGCCATGGTTGTCAAGGGTGGTGTGTGATGGCGACAGTGTCCACTTTTGACTAGGCACTCAGGACCAGCCCGGAACAGGCTAGACGGAGCATGGCGCCGCAAGCCGGCCACCGACACAGTGTGGTCCGCGGCGGCACCGCAAGGGAAGCCCCCGCTCCCGCCGGTTTCGCGAACAGCGGTGTACGGGCCTACAGGCCCACGCACGGTCGGCAGGACAAGCTCAACTCGCAGGACCCAGGTTGTTGCCCACGAGGAGGACACCGTGCCCCCAGTCGCTCTGACCGTCGCGTCTGCCCCGGCCTGCCTGTCGTCCCGGCGAGCCGCCGCTGTCGCCCCGTGCCCGAGCACCGCGGAGGCCGTCCCGACGCCGATGCCCGTGCCGGCGCTCGCGCCCGTGCTCACGCCGGTCCACCAGGAGCAGCCGGCCGCGCGGCCGCGCCTGCGCCTCGTGACCCCCGCCACCACGCCGCGGGTCGACGAGGCCGAGATCGACGAGGCCGAGATCATCGAGATCGTCCACGGCCACGGCGGCCCCGCCTCCTGCCGCTGCCGCGCCTGCACGATGGCCCGCCACCCCGCCGCCGCGCTCCTCCCCCGCCTGACCGTCGTCCGCTGACCCGACTGGGCGAAGAGGTAGCAGAGGTAGCAGTACAGCCAGTGGTGCTCTGCCTGAGCCTCCCCGGCTCAGGCAGGCAGCATGGAGCCTTCACGAACAGCAAGAAGCCCTTCAGATCACCGAGGTGATCTGAAGGGCTTCGCTCTTACCAAATGAATCCCCGAGTCTGGCGAAGCCAGACACTGGGGGTCTGGGGGTGGCCCCCAGAGTAAAATCGCGGCTCACGGGAAGATGACCAAAGTCATCGAACAACGCGAGCCAGCTCGTAGCCCCGACCGGATTCGAACCGGCGCTACCGCCTTGAGAGGGCGGCGTCCTAGGCCACTAGACGACGGGGCCAGAACTTTGAAAAACATCTACCACGTGCTCGCCGCAGTATGTCTCCACCCCGCGACGTCCCACACCATACACGACATCCGCCCGCCCCAGTGGGCGGCCATCCCCCGGCCCCAGTGGGGGGTGTCGGGGGGCGAAGCCCCCTGACACGGGGGTTCCAGGGGGTCGCCCCCCTGGGCAGACATCAAAACCCCGGGAAGTCGATCAAAGACCGACGAACAGGGTTCTGCTGGGGTACCAGGACTCGAACCTAGACTAACGGAACCAGAATCCGTTGGGCTGCCAATTACCCCATACCCCATGGGATGCCCTCGCGGGCGAGGCCTACTGTACCGCATCCGGCGAGGGTGGTCGGGACCCAGGTCGGGACATCGGACCCAGCCGGCGAGGGCCGCTCCGGCATGGCCTGGGGGTGGGCTACGGGGACCGGGTGGATGGGCTCGATACGGTCGCTGGGTGCGTATCGCTAGGTTTACAGACGGCTCGGAGCCGGCCTTCGGCGTGGTGGAGGGCTCGGTCGAGCGCGGCGAGGCGACCATGGCCGCCCTGACGCCCCACCCGTTCGGGCCTTTCACGTTCACCGGGGCCCGCTGGCCGCTTGGTGAGGTGCGGCTGCTGGCGCCCGTGCTGCCGAGCAAGGTCCTCGCGGTCGGCAAGAACTACGCCGACCACGTGAAGGAGATGGGTGGCGACGCCCCGCCCGAACGCCCGATCCTCTTCCTCAAGCCATCCACCAGCGTCGTAGGACCAGGCGACCCGATCATCCATCCCGACCCGACGAGCCGGATGGACTACGAGGGCGAACTGGCGATCGTCATCAGCCGGCTGTGCCGGGACGTGCCGCAGGAGCGGGCGATGTCGGTCGTACTCGGATTCACCTGCGCGAACGACGTCACGATGCGCGAGCAGCAGAGCACCGACGGCCAGTGGACCAGGGCGAAGGGGCACGACAGCTTCTGCCCGTTGGGCCCGTGGATCGAGACCGACCTCGACCCTTCGAACGTCGGCATCCGCACCACCCTCGACGGCGAGGTCCGCCAGAACTCCACCACCGCGGCCCTCGTCCACACCATCCCGCGGCTGATCGCCTACATGTCGGCCGCGATGACGCTGCTGCCCGGCGACGTCCTGCTCACCGGCACGCCCGCCGGCGTAGGCCCGATGCGCCCCGGCCAGACGGTGGCCGTCACGGTCGACGGCGTCGGCACCCTCACCAACCCCGTCATCGCCCGCTGATCACGCCCCGGGAGCGGGCGCCGGACCATGTCGCCGCGGTGGGTGGCCTGCGACGGGACGAGGTCGGTCCGCCCACGCTCGGCACTGTGAGCTGGACCTGGGCCGGGTGGCTGCCCGGCTGACGCGGGTGTGGCAGAGAATTCGGAGCAGATCCGGCGGTGCGCCGCGGCCGGGGGTATGAAGACCCGGCCACACGACCTAGGTCAGCGGACCGTCGGCGGGTCCACCGACGAACTGAAACCGACAAGCAGAAACGGACGGAAGGAGCGGCATGACCGAGGCCCTCTACGACGTTGGCGCGCCCGAGCCCAAGCCGATCGACGAGGAGCTGAGCGTCAAGCTCGGCCACCTGGCGGAGGACGCGATCCTGCGCGGCAAGCCGAACCGCGACGAGCGGTGCGACAACTGCCTGTACTACCTCGACACCGACAAGGACATCTCGTACTGCTGGCACCCGAAGCTGCGGATCCTGGTCGGCGGCCCCTGGTGGTGCCAGTGGTGGGAAGAGATCCCCGAGGAGGGCTGACCCCTCCCGGTCCCGGCGGAATCCGGGCGGGCGGTACCGGCGGGCTGGGTCACGTGGGCACGGGGTGCGCGCGTGACCCAGCCCGCCGTCGCGTCAGGAGGTAGCCGGAGACATGCCTTGGGAACCCTTGGGGCCCTGTGAGCCCCAAGGGGCTAGCGGCGCTGCCCTGCCGCGCGCCGCGCGTCCCCACGAGGCTCGGTGGTCGCCTCGGCCGCCGACCGCCCGGCGGCCCGCCCGGCGCGCGCCGGGGGCGGCGAGACGAGCCAGGGGTGGCGCAGGTCGTGGTACGTCGGCTCGCCGGTGAGCTCGCGCATCTCGAAGAGGATCTCGTCGATCTCCGGGAGTTGCTCGCCGTGCTCGCCAGCCCGCGCCAGCTCCTCGGAGCTGAAGTAGAAGACCCGGACGAACCGGCCGTCAGGGCCGACAGCGGTCAGACCGCCCACGACGTCCTGCCGACCGTCGGGGAGGTAGCGCAGCAGCTCCTTCTCCAAGGAGCGCAGCCGGCCCGGGTCGGTGGTCCGGCCCTGGATGACCTGCACGAAGCCCGCGTCGTCGGAGCCGCCCTCGAGCATCAGCACCGCGTCGAGGAACTCGGTGGTGACCACCGGGCCCAGAAAGAGGCGTTCCGTCCTGGCCCACCATTCCTGGTGGTCGGAGCGGGCCGACAGCCTCGCCAGCGCTTCGACCGAGGCGAACCGGCTCAGGCAGATGAACCGGTCATCCTCGGTGATGCCGGCCGTCGAGCCCAGCCAGCCGGGCGCGTCCGGTCCAATGTCGGCGAGCCATCGCTCGTGCTGGGCCCGCATCGCCGCGCGGTCCGGCACCCTTCCCTGGATCACCTGCAAGAACATCGCGACCTCCGCACCGCGTCCCGTCCGTAACCACGAACGGACGGAACGTAACCCCAGGCGACCGCGACTTCGAACCGATCTCCCATGCGTCTCCCAGGCGCCTCCTAGGCGTGGGCGTCGGGATCCGGGATCTCGCCCTGGCGGCGCAGGCCGAAGGTGACGGCGTCCTGCAGGGCCTGCCAGGAGGCCGCGATGATGTTCTCGTCGACGCCGATGGTGTCCCAGCGCGACTGGCCGTCGCTGGTCTCCACCAGGACTCGGGTCACGGCGCCGGAGCCGTCCCGGCCGTCGAGGATGCGCACCTTGAAGTCGGTCAGGTCGACGTCCTTGAGGCCCGGGTAGGCCTTCGCGAGCGCCTCGCGCAGCGCCCTGTCGAGCGCGTTGACCGGTCCGTTGCCCTCGGCGGTGGAGACGTGCCGCTCGCCGCGGGTGGTGAGCTTCACGGTCGCCTCGCTCACGACCTCGCCGTCCGCGCGCTGCTCGACGATGACCCGCCAGCTGTCCAGCGTGAAGAAGCGCTCCGCGCCGTACACCTCGTCGCGCAGCACCAGCTCGAAGCTCGCCTCGGCGGCCTCGTAGGAGAAGCCGTTCGCCTCGCGCTCCTTGACCAGCTCGACGATCCGGCCGAGGGCCTCCTTCTCGCCGGACAGGTCCAGCCCGAGCTCCCGGCCCTTGAGCTCGATGGTGGCCCGGCCCGCGAGCTCGGAGACCAGCATCCGCATGTCGTTGCCGACCTGGGCCGGGTCGATGTGCTGGTACATGTCCGGATCGATCTTGACGGCGCTGGCGTGCAGGCCACCCTTGTGAGCGAAGGCGCTGGCGCCGACGTAGGGCCGGTGCGTGTCGGGGGTCGAGTTGGTGATCTCGTCGATGGCGTGCGAGACGCGGACCAGCTCCCGCAGCCGGCCGGTCGGCAGCACGGGCGTCGACAGCTTCGTCTCCAGGCCGGCGACGACGGTGAACAGGTTCGCGTTGCCGCAGCGCTCGCCGTAGCCGTTCGCCGCGCCCTGGACGTGGGTGACGCCCGCCTGCACGGCCACCAGGCTGTTCGCGACGGCGCAGCCGGAGTCGTCGTGGCAGTGAATCCCGAGGCGCGCGCCGGTCCCGTCGATCACGGCACGCACGGTCTCGCCGATCTGGGTCGGCAGCATGCCGCCATTGGTGTCACACAGGACGACGACGTCGGCGCCGGCCTCGGCCGCGGCGCGGACCACCTCCAGCGCGTAGGCCTCGTCGGCGCGGTAGCCGTCGAAGAAGTGCTCCGCGTCGACGAAGACCCGCTTGCCCTCGGCACGGAGGTGAACGACGGTGTCGCGGATCATGGCCAGGTTCTCGGCGAGCGTGGTGCGCAGTGCGCGCTCGACGTGCCGCCGGTCGGACTTGGCGACCAGGCACACGACCGGCGTCCCCGCGTCGCGCAGCGCGGCCACCTGCGGGTCGTCGGCAGCCGTCTTGCTGGCGCGCCGGGTGGAGCCGAAGGCGGTGAGCCTCGCGTTGTGCAGGGCCAGCTCGGTCTGGGCGCGGCGGAAGAACTCCGCGTCCTTCGGATTGGAGCCGGGCCAGCCGCCCTCGATGAAGCCGACACCGAGGTCGTCGAGGTGGCGGGCGACCGCCAGCTTGTCGGCGACGGAGAGCGAGAGCCCCTCCTGCTGCGTGCCGTCCCGCAGAGTCGTGTCGTAGATGTGCAGGGACTCGGGGTCGTATGGCCGCACGCTGTGCCTCTCACGGTGTCTCGGCTACAGGCCTCGGGTACGCAGCCCAATCGCGGGGTCGCGCGCTCTTCAGCCGGATCGCCCGTAGGCCTTCGGACGGGCGCCTGGCGGGCCTGATCGCGCGTCCCTCGGCCTGATTCCAGCGTATGACCGCCGAAGGGCGAAGAAAGACCACCACGCCGGCCGAGGCCGCGATCATCCGCTGGTACCCGTGTCCGGGACCCGCGTCATCCCCTGGGGCAGGGAGCCGCCRCCGGGGTGAGAACGGGCTGCACGCTCGTCCGCGGGCCGCAGGCGCCGCCAACTGCCGGCGCCGCCGGCTACCGAGGCGGCCGGCTCGATCAGCCGGCTCTCCGCCGTGGCTGCTCCGGGCGGTGGCCGTCTCCCGGGTCGTCACGCGTCCGGCCCACTGGGTTGGGTGGCCGGAACGCGCGACGAGGACGGGTTCACCGCCGGGTGTCCACCTTACGACGTAACACCTACGACACGCCGCGACTGTGTCTCAGGTCGCCCCCGTTAACCTGCCCAGCTCGGCGCCGGTCTGCTACGCAGAAATTACCCGAACGTCACGTGACCCTCGGCTATCGAAGCATCACAGAATGCCACAGCGTCGATCTCGGTGAGGGCGCGACTGAACCCCGCGCCTCGCCTCCGGCTTCGCGCGGGGGACACCGAAACGTGCGCCTGAGGAGCTAGTCGCCAGCGAAGCGGCGCAGGCGGTCCAGCTGGAGAATGGTGATCGTCTGACCCTCGGACAGGATCCACGTGCGTCGCTCGAACTCGCGCAGGGCCTGGTTGACCGACTGACGAGAACCGCCGAGCAACGACGCGATCTCCGTCTGGGTGAGCCCCAGCTCGATGACCGGCCGGCCGGCCTCACGCGTCCGCATCAGCAGCAGTTTGGCGACCCGGCGCGGAAGGTCCAGGAAGACCAGGTCCGCGTTGGCACCGGTGAGCCGGCGCACATGCGCGACCAGAGCCCGGATGAGCTGCTCGGCCACCGCCGGGCGCTCCTTGACGAGCTCCCAGACAGCCGTCCGGTCGAGCACGAGCGCGGTACTGGGCTCGAGCGCCTCGACGCTCGCCGACCGGGTACCCGGCTCGACGATGTTCAGTTCGCCAATCGTCTCCCGCGGGCCGTGAATGTTCAGCACATGGTCACGGCCGTCGTCGGCCTTGGTGAGCACCTTCAGCCGGCCCTGGGCCACCACCAGCAGGGTGTCCGCGGGCTCCCCCTCRGTGAAGACAACCTGGCCCCGTCGGTACCGGCGCGTCACCGCGCGGGCAGCGAGTCGCCGCAGGTCCTCCTCGTCGAGCTCCTTGAGCAGCGTGGTCGCCCGGAGCAGCGCGACCGCCTCGTCGTCGTCGAGCATGGGCGAGACGTTAGCGGCTTTCACCTGTCTCCTGCTGCCCACATCACGCAGAACACGCCCGAATCGTGTTTCTGACGGGTGCGGCGCCGTAAATGCGCCAACCTCGCGCCAAACAGGGGCCACGCCCGCCATCGCTAGGCGGTAACGCGCTGCTGATTCCAGCAACGCACAACGTCACGCATCGACAAGATTCCAGCCACCGTTCCACCCTCGGTAACGACCAGGTGGCGAAAACCGCCACGGAGCATGGCGTCCGCGGCTGTATCGAGCGACCAGTCCGGATCCGCGAACACAAGGTCACGAGTGAGGTGGTCGGCAGCGATCTCCACGTCCGCGTCCTTGCCCTCGGCCAGTGCCAGCAGGAGGTCCCGCTCGGTCAGGATGCCGTAGCCCGCGCCATCGGTATCCAGCACGACCGCCGCGCCGACCCCGCGCCCGGCCATCAGCCGCGCCGCCTGCCGAAGCGTGTGCCCCGGCCCGATCATCAGCACCAACGCGCTCATTCCATCCGAAACCCGCATGAGAACCTCCGACTGGACGGCGCTTGTGCGCTTGTGAAATCGGCTATGCAGGCAAGGTAAGGTCCGATCCGCCATCTGACCAGACCCCCGCCTCCGCCCGGCGCGCCGCGTACCACGCCCGGCGCACGACGGCCGTCGCGTGCCGGCACCCGCGCCGAGGGCCGCGCCGCCTACCCGGAGGTGCCATGACCTGGCCATCCGTGCAGGCGGCGCACCCGCCACAAAGCGACGTGCCCCCGGCCAGTCCTGGCCGGGGGCACGCGGAAATCCGTCAGGTACTCGGTTACTCGCCGACGAACTCGTTCCAGTCCTTGTAGCGGTCGAGCTGACCCGTGGTGGCCTGGTGGAAGATCTCGGCGATCTCGCGGGTGACCGGGCCGGGACGACCGGTACCGATCGCGCGGTCGTCGACCTCGGCGATCGGGACGATCTCGGCGGCCGTGCCGGTGAAGAACGCCTCGTCGGCCAGGTAGAGGTCGGTACGCACGATGTGCTTCTCGACGACCTCGTAGCCCTGGTCCGCGGCGATCTGCATGACGGAGGCCCGGGTGATACCGCCGAGCGCGCCGTCGGTGAGCGGCGGGGTGATGAGAGCCCGCCCGACGACGATGAAGACGTTCTCGCCGGAGCCGTCGGCGATGTGGCCGGTCGGGCTGGTGAGGATCGCCTCGTCGTAGCCGCCCTTGATGGCCGCGACCTTCGCGAGCGACGAGTTGAGGTACTGGCCCGTGGCCTTGGCGGCCGGCGGGGTGATGTTGACGTCGTTGCGCCGCCAGCTGGAGATGATGACGCGGCAGCCCTTCTCCAGCGCCTCCTCACCCAGGTAGGCCCCCCATGGCCAGACGGCGATCATCGACTCGACCTTCGACGGCAGCGGGTTGAGGCCCATCTCGCCGTAGCCGAGGTAGATCAGCGGCCGGATGTAGCAGGACTGGATGTTGTTCGCCGCGACGGTGTCCTTGGTCGCCTGGACGAACTGCTCCCGGGTGAAGTCCGGCTCCATCATGTAGATCTTGGCGCTGCGGTAGAGCCGGGCGATGTGGTCGGTCAGCCGGAAGACCGCGGTGCCTCGGGGGGTCTCGTACGCCCGGATGCCCTCGAACACCCCCCAGCCGTAGTGAAGGGTCGGGGTCAGGACGTGGATGCGGGCGTCGTCCCAGTCGACGAGATCCCCGTTCATCCAGATCTTCGAGGTCGGCGTGATGGCCACAGGCGTACTCCTCAGCAGGGCACCGATAGGAAGCCGGTCGAGCGGAGCTCGACTCAAGGGTCCGGAGGTCGGGATCCCCGGGGGTCCGCGCCAGCGGATCCCCGGGGGAGGTGTCCCCCGGGCAAATATCGCGGGCCACGGGAAGCTGACTAATGGTCAGCGAGCAGGGTGACCCGCCACGGGGCCGAGCTTCGCCGTGGTCTGGCCCTGTCGGCTGCCGTCGTACCGGATCTACGGCTCTATCGAGGATAGCCGTTCGACGTCCGAGTGAGGAGTAGCCATGAATATCGGACGTCCATCGATCCCAGCCCGGTGCCGAGGAACGCTCGACACCGGGCTCCGGGCAACTCCGGAATCGTCTCCGCGCCGGGGCCGCAGGGGTCGCGAGCCGGCGGGGAGACGTCCGTGGCCTGGGATCGCCCGAGATCGCCCGAGATCGCCCGAGATCGCCTGGGATGGCCTGGGATGGCCTGGGATGGCCTGGCGTGGCTGAGCTACGAGGCGGAGGTCGCGCGCTGGGCCAGGTCCTCGCCGACCTCGCGGGTCGACGAACGGTGGCCTGGAGCCGTGGCACGGGMCGCGAGCGAGCCGGCGACCGCCTGCTCGACGCGCGCCGCCTCGGCGGTAAGGCCGAGATGGTCGAGCAGCATGGCGACCGAGGCCACGGTGGCTGTCGGGTCGGCGATGCCCTTGCCGGCGATGTCCGGGGCGCTGCCGTGAACCGGCTCGAACATGCTCGGGTGCGCGCCGGAGGGGTCGAGGTTGCCGCTGGCCGCGAGCCCGATGCCGCCGGTGACCGCGGCTCCGATGTCGGTGATGATGTCGCCGAACAGGTTGTCGGTGACGATCACATCGAACCGAGCCGGATCGGTGATGAAGAACATGCTCGCCGCGTCGGCGTGCTGGTAGTCGACGCTGATCTCGGGGAACTCGGGCGCGACCTCGGCCACGGTCCGCGACCACAGGTCGCCGGCCTTCGTGAGCACGTTGTTCTTGTGAACGAGGGTGAGCTTGCGCCGCGGGCGGCGCTGGGCACGGCGGAAAGCGTCCCGAACCACCCGCTCGACGCCGAACCGGGTGTTGATGCTCTCCTCGGTCGCGATCTCCTGTGGGGTGCCCTTGCGCAGCACGCCCCCGGCACCGGCATATGGGCCCTCGGTGCCCTCCCGGACGACGACCATGTCGATGGTCGGGTCGCCCGCCAACGGCGAGGTCACCCCCGGGTACAACTTCACCGGGCGCAGGTTGACATGGTGGTCGAGCTCGAACCGCAGGCGCAGCAGCAGACCCCGCTCCAGTACGCCGGAGGGCACACCGGGATCGCCGACGGCGCCGAGCAGGATCGCGTCGTGCCCGCGGAGCTCCCCGAGCACCGAGTCGGGCAGTGTCTCGCCGGTCTCCCGCCAGCGGCGCGCACCGAGGTCGTACTCGGTGGTCTCCACCTTGTCGTGCACCGCCCGAAGGACCCRCAGGCCCTCCGCGACCACCTCCGGGCCGATCCCGTCGCCACCGATAACCGCAAGCTTCATGGCCGTTCAGCCTATCCGCCGACGACCGGACGCTCTCGGGGCGTCGGACCGACGGCCCGCACCGCCCCGAGAGGATTGGCTACAAAACGCGTCCAACCGCACACGGCTGAGCTGCCCGCCAGGCGCCCAAAACCAGGCACCCGAGGAGACCTCCTGGCCCACCCAACCTGGCCGACGGCGCCCAACCTGGCTCCATCACAGACTGTGGCCGATGATGGTGTCCGGGGACATCACCACCGACCACAGTCAATGATCGAATAACGGAGTGTGGTCGATGGTCGCCTCTCCGAAGGAGACCATCGACCACGGTTCGCACGAAATCAGGTCGCGGCGCGGGTGCGGGCCGCGCGGTTGACCGCGCTCACGACGGCGCGCAGCGAGGCGGTGACGATGTTCGGGTCGACACCGACGCCCCAGAACACCCTGCCGCCGTCGGCGTCCTCCACCTGGACCTCCAGGTAGGCGGCGGCGCGGGCGTCGGCGCCGGCGCCGATCGCGTGCTCGTGGTAGTCGTGCACCCTGACGGTCACGCCCCTGGTCGACAGCGCGTCGACGAACGCGTCGATCGGCCCGTTGCCGGTACCGATCAGCACCTCCTCGGCGCCGTCCCGGCGGACCGAGACATTCACCTCATCACGCGCCCCCTCGCCGGCGGACGTCGTGAACCGGACGACCTCCAGCGCCGGGTGACCCGCGGTGGAGTCGAGGAAGTACTCCTCGCGGAACATGTCCCACAGCGCGGCGGCGGTGACCTCGCCGCCCTCACCGTCGGTGTGCCGCTGGACGACCTGGGAGAACTCGATCTGCAGCCGGCGCGGCAGGTCCAGTCCGTGCTCGGACTTCAGCAGGTAGGCGACGCCACCCTTGCCGGACTGGCTGTTGACCCGGATGACCGCCTCGTAGGTGCGGCCGACGTCCTTCGGGTCGATCGGCAGGTACGGCACCTCCCACAACCGCTGCCCGGTCCGATCCATCGCCTCGAGGCCCTTCTTGATGGCGTCCTGGTGGGAGCCGGAGAAGGCCGTGTAGACGAGGTCGCCGCCGTAGGGGTGGCGGGGGTGGACGGGCAGCTGGTTGCAGTACTCGGTGGTCCGGCGGATTTCGTCGATGTCGGAGAAGTCGATCATCGGATCGATGCCCTGGGAGAACAGGTTCATCCCCAGGGTGACCAGGCAGACGTTGCCGGTCCGCTCGCCGTTGCCGAACAGGCAGCCCTCGACCCGGTCCGCGCCGGCCAGCACGCCCTGCTCCGCGGCGGCGACCGCGCAGCCACGGTCGTTGTGCGGGTGCAGCGACAGCACCACGGCGTCGCGGCGGGTCAGGTTGCGACCCATCCACTCGATCTGGTCGGCGTACACGTTCGGCGTCGACATCTCGACGGTGGCCGGCAGGTTCAGCACGACCGGGCGGTCCGCCGTCGGCTCCCACACGTCCATCACGGCCTCGCAGACCTCGACGGCATAGTCGAGTTCGGTGCCGGTGAACGACTCGGGGCTGTACTGCCAGCGCAGGTCGGTGCGGTCGTCCAGCAGCTTCTCGGCGTACTGGACGGTCCAGCGGGCGCCCTGGACGGCGATCTCCGTGATCCCGGCGCGATCCTGGCCGAAGACGACTCGCCGCTGCAGGGTGGATGTCGAGTTGTACAGGTGCAGCAGCGCCTTGCTGGAGCCGACCAGGGACTGCACGGTCCGCTCGATCAGCTCCTCGCGGGCCTGCGTCAGCACCTGGATGGTGACGTCGTCCGGGATCAGGTCGCTCTCGATCAGCTGGCGGATGAAGTCAAAGTCGGTCTGGCTGGCCGCGGGGAAGCCGACCTCGATCTCCTTGTAGCCCATCCCTACCAGCAGCTCGAACATCTTCAGCTTGCGTTCGGGCGTCATCGGGTCGACCAGCGCCTGGTTGCCGTCACGCAGATCGACGCTGCACCACAGCGGCGCCTTGGTGATCTGGGCGTCCGGCCACGTCCGGTCCGGCAGCGCCACCGGCTGGAACGGCCGGTACTTGTCGATGGGCATGCCAGAGCTGGCCTGCGAATTGTTGATCACTGCAGCTGCTTCCTGTCGGGACTCTCAGCTTTGAGAGTCACCCGGGTGCTGACGCGCGGGGACGGTGCCGCCGATAGGAGACGCGCCCCGAGATTCACCGCGACGGGGAAGCCAGCCGGAAGTCAGGCCCCGCCGCGGCGGCTAAGGAGCAGGCCGGCCAGCCGTGGCCGCGAGAGCGGCGACAGCGGCGAGGCAGGAAGCGAGGCACACATGGCGCCAACACAGTACCCCAGCCGCGGACCTCGTCCAGCTAGTCCAGGTAGTCGGCTATCGGGCAGACCAGTCACGGGGCAGCTGAGCGGGCGCGGTGTGGCCCAGGTCCCAGAACACAATCGACCMGCGAAGGGCTTGACTCGCACCGGGATCGTCAGCCAAGGTAGGCGGGTGCGTCTGAGCCTTCTTGTACGCGGAGAGCGTGCGTAGTCGATCGCCCCAGCCAGCCTGGGACAGACTCGTACGCAGCCCCTCAGTGCCCTTGGCACGAGGGGCTTTTTAGTGCCCGCAGTGACATCAAGGACTGAGCTCACCCCCGGCCAACGTCAAGGAAGACGGCAGATGACTAGAGAGATCACCGGAGCCCAGTCGCTCGTCCATTCCCTGGAAGCGGTCGGGGCCGACGTTGTCTTTGGCATCCCGGGCGGCGCGATCCTGCCCGCCTACGACCCGCTGTACGACTCGACGCGGGTCCGGCACATCCTCGTCCGTCACGAGCAGGGCGCCGGGCACGCGGCGGAGGGCTACGCGCAGGCGACGGGCAAGGTCGGCGTCTGCATGGCCACCTCGGGCCCCGGAGCGACGAACCTGGTGACCCCGATCGCCGACGCCTACATGGACTCGGTGCCGATCGTCGCCATCACCGGCCAGGTCGCCCGCGCCTCGATCGGGACGGACGCCTTCCAGGAGGCGGACATCTGCGGCATCACGATGCCGATCACGAAGCACAACTTCCTGGTCCAGTCCGCCGACGACATCCCGCGCACGATCGCCGAGGCGTTCCACCTGGCATCCACCGGCCGGCCGGGCCCCGTGCTCGTCGACCTGCCGAAGGACGTCATGCAGTCGCTCACGTCGGTGCTGCCGCACGAGGTGTGGCCGCCGGCGCTCGACCTGCCCGGCTACCGGCCGGTGACCCGCCCGCACGCCAAGCAGGTGCGCGAGGCGGCCAAGATGATCAGCTCGTCACGCCGGCCTGTGCTCTACGTCGGTGGCGGCGTGCTCAGGTCCCGCGCCGCCGCGGAGCTGCGCATCCTCGCGGAGCTGACCGGCATCCCGGTGGTCACCACGCTGATGGCACGGGGCGCCTTCCCCGACTCGCACCACCTGCACCTGGGCATGCCCGGCATGCACGGCTCGGTGGCGGCCGTCACCGCGCTGCAGAAGGCGGACCTGCTGATCGCGCTGGGCACCCGGTTCGACGACCGGGTCACCGGCAAGCTGTCGACGTTCGCGCCGCACGCGCAGATCATCCACGCCGACATCGACCCGGCCGAGATCGGCAAGAACCGGGCCGCCGACGTGCCGATCGTGGGCGACTGCCGGGAGGTCATCGCCGACCTGATCGGCGCGCTGCAGGCCGAGACCCGCTCCGACCTGGGCGGCTGGTGGGAGCAGCTGAACAGGTGGCGCGGGACCTACCCGCTCGGTTACACGGAGCCCGCGGACGGCTCGCTCGCGCCGCAGTACGTCATCCAGCGGATCGGGCAGATCGCCGGCCCGGACGCCGTCTACACCGCCGGCGTCGGCCAGCACCAGATGTGGGCGGCGCAGTTCATCTCGTACGAGAACCCGTACACGTTCCTGAACTCCGGCGGCGCCGGGACGATGGGCTACGCCGTGCCGGCGGCGATGGGCGCCAAGGTCGGCCGCCCCGACACGACCGTCTGGGCTATCGACGGCGACGGCTGCTTCCAGATGACCAACCAGGAGCTCGCGACCTGCGCGCTGGAGGGCATCCCGATCAAGGTCGCCGTCATCAACAACGGGGCGCTCGGCATGGTCCGCCAGTGGCAGACGCTGTTCTACGACCAGCGCTACTCGAACACCAACCTCGGCACCCACCCGACCAGCTCCCGCACCGGCGCGAAGCGGGTCCCGGACTTCGTCCGGCTCGCCGAGGCGCTCGGCTGCGTCGGGCTGCGCTGCGAGACGGCCGCCGACGTCGACAGCACGATCGAGAAGGCGATGGCGATCGACGACGCGCCGGTGGTCATCGACTTCGTCGTCCACCCCGACGCGATGGTGTGGCCGATGGTCGCCGCCGGCTCGAGCAACGACGAGATCAAGGTCGCCCGTGACCTCGCTCCCGACTTCGACTACAGCGGCGACGCCGAAGTGAACCTCTAGTGCGCCGCAGGTGCCCCTCCTTCGCTCGTTCGGTTCGAAAGGCGCAGACGCCGTGACCAGCCACCACACGCTGTCCGTTCTCGTCGAGAACAAGCCCGGAGTCCTGGCCAGGGTGGCCAGTCTGTTCTCCCGGCGCGGTTTCAACATCGAGTCGCTGGCCGTCGGGCCGACCGAGCACAGCGACGTCTCCCGAATGACGATCGTCGTCGCCGTCGACGAGCTGCCGCTGGAGCAGGTCACCAAGCAGCTCAACAAGCTCGTCAACGTGCTGAAGATCGTCGAGATGGACCCCGACGTCTCGGTCCAGCGCGAGCTGCTGCTCGTCAAGGTGCGCGCCGACGCGTCCGCCCGCTCGCAGGTGCTCGAGCTCATCGGCCTGTTCCGGGCCAAGGTCGTCGACGTGGCCTCCGATGCCGTCACCATCGAGGCGACCGGCACCCATGACAAGCTGGACGCGCTGGTCCGGGTCCTGGAGCCGTTCGGGATCAAGGAGCTGGTCCAGTCCGGCATGGTCGCGCTCGGCCGCGGCTCCCGCTCGATCACCGACCGCAGCCTGCGCGCCCTGGAGAGAACCGCCTAGGCGACGCCTGGGCGGCGCCTCCCGACCCACCAGCCCTGGGTCTGCGATCATGCCGGTCGCCGGTCGTCCGGCTCTGGAAACGCCAATCCGCGCGCGTGCGCAGCACGTGCACCGGTACCACGAACACGCAACGAGGAGATCGCGCACGATGGTCGAGATCTACTACGACGACGACGCCAACCTGGAGGACCTCGCCGAGCGCAAGGTCGCGATCATCGGGTACGGCAGCCAGGGCCACGCGCACGCGCTGAACCTGCGGGACTCGGGCGTCGACGTCCGCGTCGGCCTGCCGGAGACCAGCAAGAGCCGCGCGAAGGCCGAGGAGGAGGGCCTGCGGGTCGTCACCCCGTTCGAGGCCGCCGCCGAGGCGGACATCATCATGATCCTCGCGCCCGACACGGCGCACCGCAAGATCTACGCCGAGTCGATCCTGCCCAACCTCAAGGCGGGCGACGCGCTGGCCTTCGGTCACGGCTTCAACATCCGCTACAACCTGATCACCCCGCCCGAGGGCGTCGACGTCTTCATGATCGCCCCCAAGGGCCCGGGCCACCTGGTCCGCCGGGTGTTCCAGGAGGGCAAGGGCGTCCCCTGCCTCGTCGCGGTCGAGACCGACGCGACCGGCAAGGCCCTGGCGACCGCGCTCGCCTACGCCAAGGGCATCGGCGGCACCCGCGCCGGCACGCTGCGCACCACCTTCACCGAGGAGACCGAGACCGACCTGTTCGGCGAGCAGGCGGTGCTCTGCGGCGGCGCGTCCGCACTGGTCCAGGCCGGGTTCGAGACCCTCGTCGAGGCCGGTTACCAGCCGGAGATCGCCTACTTCGAGTGCCTGCACGAGCTCAAGCTCATCGTCGACCTCATGTACGAGGGCGGCATCTCCCAGATGCGCTACTCGATCTCCGACACCGCCGAGTACGGCGACGTCACCCGCGGCCCGCGGGTGGTCACTCCGGCGGTCAAGGGTGAGATGCGCAAGATCCTCGACGAGATCCAGGACGGCACCTTCGCGCGCGAGTGGGTCGCCGAGGACGACGCGGGCCGCCCGAACTTCACCAAGCTCGTCGAGGACGGCAAGACCCACCAGATCGAGAAGGTCGGTTCCAAGCTCCGCTCGATGATGTCCTGGATCTCCAGGTAGGAGCCTTCCGACCAGGTCGCTCGGGTCGCGGCGCCGCCAGCTCCGGGCGGCGGTGACCCGAGGTGCCGGTCGCATTCACGGCCCGTTTGGTGACGGTTGACCAACCGTCACCAAACGGGCCGTGTTTATGAGACGAGCGTCACACTGATCGCCCGGTAGGCTCTGGCGGCCGGGGATGCGTGCCCATGTCGCCCGGGGCGGTGGCCGAGCCGCATCTCTGTGCTCTCGATGAGGAGATCCCAGTGCCCGTCGTACTCGTTGCCGAGGAGCTTTCGCCGGCCGGGCTGGAGGTACTGTCCGGGGACTTCGAGGTCCGCCACGTGGACGGCGCCGACCGGTCGGTGCTGCTGCCCGCGCTCGCCGACGTGGACGCGGTGATCATCCGGTCTGCGACGAAGATCGACGCCGAGGCGCTGGCCGCCGCGCCCAGGCTCAAGGTCGTCGCCCGCGCGGGCATCGGCCTGGACAACGTCGACATCCCCTCGGCGACGACCCGGGGCGTCATGGTCGTCAACGCGCCGCTGTCGAACATCGTCAGCGCCGCCGAGCACGCGATCGCGCTGCTGCTCGCCGTCGCCCGCCGGGTGCCAGCGGCCGACAAGTCCCTGCAGAACGGCGAGTGGAAGCGCTCGAAGTACACCGGTGTCGAGTTGACCGAGAAGGTCGCCGGCGTCGTCGGCCTCGGCCGGATCGGGCAGCTGGTCGCGCAGCGGCTGGCGGCGTTCGGCATGCAGCTGGTCGCGTACGACCCCTACCTCGCGCCGGCCAGAGCCGCGCAGATGGGTGTTCGCCTCGTCGACCTCGACGAGCTGCTGCGGATCAGCGACGTGATCACGATTCACCTGCCGAAGACCCCGGAGACCCTCGGGCTCATCGGCGCGGACGAGCTGACGAGGACCAAGCGGGGCGTGATCGTCATCAACGCGGCCCGGGGCGGCCTGGTCGACGAGCGGGCGCTCGCCGAGGCGGTGCGCTCGAAACAGGTCGGCGGCGTCGGCGTCGACGTCTTCCTCAAGGAGCCGACCACCGCCTCGCCGCTGTTCGGCCTGGAGAACGTCGTCGTCACCCCGCACCTGGGGGCGTCGACAAACGAGGCACAGGAGAAGGCGGGCCTCGCGGTCGCCCGCTCGGTGCGCCTGGCGCTGCAGGGCGAGTTCGTGCCGGACGCGGTCAACGTCCAGGCCGGTGGCGTGGTCGCCGAGGAGGTCCGGCCCGGCCTGTCGCTGGCGGAGAAGCTCGGCCAGGTGTTCACCGGCATCGCCGGCGGCCTGCCGTCGAACCTGACCGTCGAGGTCCGCGGCGAGATCACCGAGTTCGACGTCTCCGTGCTGCAGCTGGCCGCCCTCAAGGGGGTGTTCGCCGACGTCGTCGAGGAGCAGGTCACCTACGTGAACGCTCCGCTGCTCGCCAAGGAGCGCCATGTCGAGGTCGCGCTCGAGACCCACCGCGAGAGTCCCGACTACCGCAACCTGGTGACGCTGCGCGGCGCGCTGCCCGACGGCACCGTGGTCTCGGTCGCGGGGACGCTGGTCGGCACCCGGCAGGTCGAGAAGATCACCGCGATCGACGGGTTCGAGGTGGACCTGCGGCCGGAGGCCCACCTGGCGTTCTTCCGGTACGAGGACCGGCCGGGCATCGTCGGCGCCATCGGCGAGCTGCTGGGCGACGCGAGTATCAACATCGCGAACGCACAGGTCAGCCGCGTGGAGGCGGGTGGGCAGGCACTGATGTCGCTGTCCCTGGACGACGCCGTCCCCGCCGACATCCTGCAGGAGATCGCGAGGATCATCGGCGCGCCCTACGCTCGCGCCGTCAGCGTCACCGTCGGCCGCTAGCACCGCCCGCCGCTTCCCCGCCGCTCCCCCGCCGGGTCGCTGCCGCTCGCGCTCGCAGATCCGAGAACGACCTGGACGGGCGCGAAACCGGTGGGGAAGACGTTGGGGGGCCGTTGGCACCGACGACAGTTCCGTCTCGCGCCGTGGGTGAATATGGCCCGCGCCGGAACGGCACTACACGTGGTCACTCTATTACCGGGCGTCGATTCCCGAGGCCGATCAGCCCATCGCGCGCGCGCCGGCAGCCGGCGACCATGGGGCATTCGTTGTGGTCTGTACAGTCGTTGAGGGAAAGACCATCGTGATGGGCCGGCGCGGGTTTACCGTTGCTCCCATGGCGTCGCCGGAGCGGGAGCCCGCGGAGCACCGGGATCCCTTCGAGAACCTGCATCTGGATGATGGTTTCGTCCGGGCTGCCCGGTTCATCGAGCCGTCCGCGGCCGAGCGCGGCCGGTCGGTCGACCGCCGGGATCCAGGGCGTTGCCAGGTCGTACCGGCCAACCGCCGGCTGCCGGCTGGCATGCACCGGATGGTCTGGGCGCCGCGGCCGGGTTTCCGTCGCCGCAGGGCCGCCCGCGTCGTCGCCTTCCTCGCCGTGCTCGCCGGAGTGATCAGCATCGTCGTCGCGCTGCGGCACAGCAACCGGGCGGCCACGACGGCCGGCGCGGCCTCGGGTAGCACGGTCATGAACCCCACCGCCTCCGCGCCGTTGGCGCCGCACACCGCCGGTGGAGTGCTCGTCCCGCCGGCGCTCCTGTCGTCGCTGCGCGTGGGCGACTGCGTGAACTGGGACCCGGCAAGCGCCGCGGGGGCCGAGAGCGCCAAGGTCGTGCGCTGTGGCCAGCCGCATCGGGTCGAAGTCATCAAACTGGTCGACCTGAGTGGGAACCTGCCCGGCGTATGGCCAGGTGAGAGYAATCTTGACAGCCTGGTGCAGTCCAGCTGTGGCGACGCGTTCAACAACTACGTGAGCCACGTGTCACCGGGGCGCTCCCCGGTCTCCGGGCACGCGCAGCCGGGCGCCTCCCCGGTCTCCGGCGCGCTGGAGCCCAATGCCGCCGCCTGGGACAAGGGCGTGAAGACGCTCGCCTGCACCGCGCAGCTCCCCGGGCTGACGTCACTGATCGACCAGCTCGGCGCCGTCGCCACACCGGCCTGACGCCCACCGGCCACGCGTCCGGTCTCGCCGGCCACACTCCTGGTCCCGCCGGCCACCGGTCCGGCTCCCCCCGGGTACCTCGACCTACCCGGCGATCATCACCTTAAGTAATCAACTTCGCGCATCCCACGCCCCTGCTGCGGCGCCTACCACCCGAGCCGAGCACAACGAGCGGAGGATGGCTACGCAGCGTAAGGTACGGCGGTCGGAACCCCGGTGAAGACACCCGGGGAATTGTCCTAGACACGGACCGTCGTGAGGATCGGGGGGTGGCGCCGTGCCACTGACTCCAGGCGGTTTCACGGCCATGCCAGGCCGTCGGCGCCGCGGGTCGCGCCGCGGGGCCGCTCTCGCGGCGGCCCTGGTCGTCCTGCTCGGCGCCGGGGCCGGCGGCGGCTACCTCTGGAAGGTCCAGCGGGACCATGCGGCGGCCGACCGGGCCGTCCGGGCGACCGCCCTGGCCTATCTCGCGGCCTGGCGCTCGATCGACGACGCCACTCCCCCGTCCGTGACGCCGGCCGTGGGAGGCGGCGGCGTGCCGATCTCGCCAACCCCACCCGCCGGGCCGACCACCTCGGTGGCGCCCGCCGCGCTCGTCCTGCCCGCCGCGGCCGCCCCCGGAACGGCCCTGCCCAGCGACGCCGCCACGCGTGGCCGCCAGGGCACCGGTGCCGGTGCTGGTGGGGGTGCCGGCGGGGGTGCTGGTGGGGGTGGCGGCGGGGGTGCCGGCGCTGGTGCAGGCGCGGGTGCGGGTGCGGGCCAGGCCGGGATCACCGCAGTGACCGTCCCGGGCGACGTCGACGTTCCCACGCTCATCGCGGCGATGGCCGACATGCGCGACCGGCTGCGGCTGACCGACGCGGCGTTCGCCCTCGGCGACGCCCACCGCGACGCCACCACCGCGACCGTCCCGTACACGGCGACCCTTCACCTCGCGGGTGAGCCCGCGCCCTGGCCGTACTCCGGCAAGCTGACGCTGACGAAGGCCACCGACGGGTGGAAGGTGCGGGCACTGCTCGGTTCCGTACACCCCCAGCTCGCGCCGGGCCTGCACTTCGACCGCACCGGGTCGACGGCGCGGCGCGGCGAGCTCCTCGACCGCGCCGGCCAGCCGCTGGCGACGGATCCGGAACTCGCGGGCAACCTGATCGGCCAGGTGTCCCCGCCAAGCGGCCTGCAGCGGGCCTACGACAACCGGCTCGCGGCGAGCGGCGGCCAGGTCGTGCTGCGCGACGCGCGGGGCGCCGTCGTGGCGACGCCGTACAGCTGGACGATGGCCGCCGGCGAGAAGATCCGCACCACCGTCGACCTCGGGGTGCAGCGGGCGGCGGAACAGGCGCTGGCGACCTCGCGGTGGCCGGCGGGCGCGCTGGTGGCGATCGACGTCCGCACCGGCGGCGTCCTGGCCCTGGCGAACCATCCCCTCAACGGCTACGGACGGGCGCTGCGCGGCACCTACCCGCCCGGCTCCACCTTCAAGATCGTGACAGCGACCGCGGCACTGATGAGCGGCCGCGATCGGAACACCATGCTGGACTGCTCCGCGACGGCCTCCGCCGGAGGGCGCAGCTTCTCCAACGCCGAGAACGAGAAGTTCGGGCCGCTGACGCTGCGCGACGCGTTCGCGCGCAGCTGCAACACCGCCTTCATCAATCTGGCCGGCTCGCTGCCGCCGGACGCGCTGGCCCGGGCCGCCCGCCTGTACGGCTTCGACGGAAACCCGCCGCTGCCGATCGCGAGCGTCGGCGGTCTCTTCCCGACGCCGAAGGACGTTGTGGAGACGGCGTCCGCGTCGATCGGCCAGGGCCGGGTGGCTGCCTCCCCGCTGCAGATGGCGAGCGTCGCCGCCGCCGTGGCCAGCGGCGCCTGGCGCGCGCCGTTCGTGGTCGGCGGCCCCACCCGGACGAACCAGCTACCGCCGAAGATCCTCCCGGACCTGCGCGCGTTCATGCGGGCGGTGGTCACCGACGGGACCGCGGCGGGCGTGCCGTTCCCCGGTGAGGTCTTCGGCAAGACCGGCACCGCCGAGTACATCGACGGCAACCCGCCGCCGACGCACGCCTGGTTCGTCGGCTACCGCGGCCCGGTCGCCTTCGCGGTCCTCATCGAGAACGGCGGCTTCGGCGCCGAGTCCGCCGCTCCCGTCGCCGCCGCCTTCCTCAACGCCCTCGACGGCAACCTGCCCGCCCCGTCCACCACCGCGAGCTCCGCGCCCGCCGGCGCGCCCGCCGACACCCCCGGCTGAGATCAGGGCGCGGCGGGTTCGGCGGGCAGGATCCGGCGTAGCGGGGGGCGCTGGTAGTGGGCGGGGCGGCGGGTCCACTCGCGGGGGTAGCCGAGGGAGACCTCCTCGAAGCGGACGCCGTCGTACACCGTGGTGCGGGGGATGTGCAGGTGGCCGTAGACGACCGCGGCGGCGCGGAAGCGCAGGTGCCAGTCGGCGGTCAGCTCGGTGCCGCACCACTGGGCGAACTCGGGGTAGCGCAGCACCCTGGTCGGCTCCCGGACCAGCGGGAAGTGGTTGACCAGCACGGTCGGCGGGCCGTCCGCCGGGAGCTCGGCCAGCCGCTTCTCGGTCTGCGCGACCCGGGTCCGGCACCAGTCGTCCAGGGTCGGGAACGGGTCGGGGTGCAGCAGGAACTCGTCGGAGCAGACCACGCCGGTGGAGTGGGCGTAGGCGAGCGCCTCGGCCTTCGTCGACGTGCCCGCGGGGCGGAACGTGTAGTCGTAGAGCAGGAACATCGGCGCGATGACCACCGGCCCGCCGGGACCGTCCCAGACCGGGTACGGGTCCTCGGGGGTGAGCACGCCCAGCTCGCGGCAGATGTCGACGAGGTGCCAGTAGCGGGCGACCCCGCGCAGCTGGACCGGGTCGCGCTTGGGCGTCCACAGCTCGTGGTTGCCGGGCACCCAGACCACCCGGGCGAACCTGCTCGCGAGCAGCGCGAGCGCCCAGCGGATCTCGTCCACGAAGTCCGCGACGTCACCGACCACGAGCAGCCAGTCGTCGTCCCCGGTCGGACGCATCGCCTCGACGACGGCCCGGTTGTCCGGGTATCGGACATGGAGATCGCTGGTGGCGTACAGCGTCCCGGTCGAGGCGGCCATCGGGCTCCATGCTCCCATACCGGACGCCCTCAGCGGCAGCGCGGCGACCCCGCGGTCCGGCGGACCGTGGCGGCTCAGCGAGCCCATAGGCTCGCCCATCCAACGCGGTCCCACGGCGGTAGTGGGAAGTGTGGTGGATGGGAGCGTCCATGGACGCGCCCATCCACCACGATGTCGTCGGTCAGGCGGCGCCGAGGCGTTCCAGGAGGAGGGAACGGATGGTGGCGGCGTCGGCCTGGCCCTTCATCGCCTTCATGACGGCGCCGACGAGCGGGCCGACGGCGTTGAGCTTGCCGGCGCGGACCTTGTCGGCGATGTCGGGAGCGGTCGCGATCGCCGTGTCGACGGCGGCGGACAGCGCCGAGTCGTCCGTGACGACCGCGAGGCCGCGGGCGGCGACGACCTGGTCCGGGTCGCCCTCGCCGGCGAGCACCCCGTCGATCACCTTGCGGGCGAGCGCGTCGGTGAGGCTTCCCTCGGCGATCAGCTCGATGACGCGAGCCACCTGCACCGGCTGGATCGCGAGCTCGGCCGGGGTGACGCCGGAGTCGGCCGCGCGCCGGGCCAGCTCGTTGAGCCACCACTTGCGGGCGGCCGGGGCCGACGCGCCGGCGGCGATCGTCTGCTCGACGAGGTCGAGCGCGCCGGCGTTGCGCAGGTCCACCAGGTCGCGCTCGGAGAAGCCATGCTCGGCGATGAGCCGCGCGCGCCGCTGCGAAGGCATCTCCGGCAGCGAGGCGCGGACCGCCTCGACGTACTCCCGGGACAGGGCCACCGGGGCCAGGTCGGGCTCGGGGAAGTACCGGTAGTCGGTCGCCTCCTCCTTCGACCGGCCCGACGACGTGCGCCCGGAGGCCTCGTCGAAGTGGCGGGTCTCCTGGATGATCCGCTCCCCGGCGTCGAGCCGTCCGGCCTGCCGGACGATCTCGGAGCGGATGGCACGCTCGACGGAACGCAGCGAGTTGAGGTTCTTCGTCTCGCTGCGGGTCCCGAACGGCTTCTCCGCCTCGCCCGGGCCGACCCGAAGGCGCAGCGACACGTTCGCGTCGCAGCGCAGCGAGCCCTGCTCCATCCGGACGTCGGACACGGCGAGCGCGCGACACAGCTCGCGCAGCTCCTCGACGTAGGCGCGGGCCACCTCGGGCGAGCGCACGTCCGGTTCCGTGACGATCTCGACGAGCGGGATGCCCGCCCGGTTGTAGTCGACCAGCGAGTGGGTCGCCCCGTGGATGCGCCCGGTCGCGCCGCCGACGTGCAGCGACTTGCCGGTGTCCTCCTCCATATGCACCCGGGTGATGCCGACCCGGTGCAACTCGCCGTCGACCTCGACCGCCAGCCACCCGTTCACGCACAACGGCTCGTCATACTGGCTGGTCTGAAAGTTCTTCGGCATGTCCGGGTAGAAGTAGTTCTTCCGGGCGAAACGGGACCAGCCGGCGATCTGGCAGTTCAGCGCCAGCCCGATCATCACGGCGAACCGGACCGCCGCCTCGTTGATCACCGGTAGGGCCCCGGGCAGGCCGAGGCAGACCGGGCAGACCTGACTGTTCGGCGGCGCGCCGAAGCCGGTCGCGCAGCCGCAGAACATCTTCGACGCGGTGCCGAGCTCGACGTGCGTCTCCAGGCCGATCACCGGCTCGTAGCGGGCGAACGCGTCCTCGTAGGACGGGGTGGCAATGACGGCGGCCGGGGTACTCACCTGGACTCCTCGACGTCTGATGTGTCGGTCTTGACCGCGGTGGCGGCGTCGGCCGGCTGGCCGGGCGCCTCGTCCTCGCTCTCGCCAGGGCCCGGACCCGGCGTGCCGCCGGAGCCGGCGTCCGGCCCCGGGCGCCCCGGGCGGGTGTCGCGGAAATGGACGCGGGTGAGGTAGATCGCGGCCAGCAGCCCGACCGTTCCCCACACCAGCAGGATCGGGCTCCTGGAGAGCCCACCGAGAACGAGCACGATGACGGTGAGGACCCACACCGCGATCAGCAGCGTCCGGTCCTGYCGCGTGCTGCGCAGCTTGACCATGGCGGTTGTCCTTCCGTGTGGTACGGCGTTTCAGCGGTACGGCGCGATCGCGATCCGGCTGCTGGACGCCGCGCCGGCTAGAGAGCGGGGGCGGCGTCCAGGAAGCGGTGGCCACGGCGGGCGTCGAGGGCGGTTTCCAGCGCGCCGCCGACCTGGTACAGGCGGTCGTCGGCGAAGGCCGGAGCCATGATCTGGAAACMGACCGGCAGGCCCTCGGACAGGCCGGCCGRCACGCTCATCGCCGGCACGCCCGCGAGGTTCRCCGGGATCGTGCACAGGTCGTTGAGGTACATCGCGATCGGGTCGTCGACCTTGGCCCCGATCGGGAACGCGACCGTGGGCGTGGTCGGCGACACCAGGACGTCGACCTGCTCGAACGCCGCGGCGAAGTCGCGGCTGATCAGCGTCCGCACCTTCTGCGCCTGGCCGTAGTAGGCGTCGTAGTAGCCGCTCGACAGGGCGTAGGTACCGAGGATGATGCGGCGCTTGACCTCGGGGCCGAAGCCGGCCGCGCGGGTGCGGCTCATGACCTCCTCGGCGCCGGCCACCCCGTCGTCGCCGACCCGCAGGCCGTAGCGCATCGCGTCGAACCGGGCCAGGTTGGACGAGCACTCGCTGGGCGCGATCAGGTAGTAGGCCGCCAGCGCGTAGTCGAAGTGCGGGCAGCTCACCTCGATGATCTCGGCGCCGAGCTGGGCGAGCAGCGCGACCGCCTCGTCGAAGCGGGCCTGCACCCCCGGCTCGTAGCCCTCGCCGGACAGCTCGCGCACGACGCCGATCCGCATGCCGAGCACCTCGCGGCGGGCCGCGGCCTCGACGATCTGGGGCACCGGCCCGTCGACGCTGGTGGAGTCCATCGGGTCGTGCCCCGCGATCGCGGCGTGCAGCAGCGCGGCGTCGGTGACGGTGCGGGCGAGCGGGCCGGCCTGGTCGAGCGAGCTGGAGAACGCCACCAGGCCGTAGCGGCTCACCCCGCCGTAGGTCGGCTTCACGCCGACGAGGCCGCAGACGGCGGCCGGCTGGCGGATGGAGCCACCGGTGTCGGTGCCGATCGCCAGCGGCGCCTCGAACGCGGCGACGGCGGCCGACGAACCGCCGGAGCTGCCGCCGGGGATGCGGCTGAGGTCCCAGGGGTTGCGGCTCGGCCCGTAGGCGGAGTTCTCGGTGGACGAGCCCATCGCGAACTCGTCCATGTTCGCCTTGCCGAGGATCACGACGTCGGCGGCGCGCAGCCGGGCCGTCACGGTCGCGTCGTACGGCGGGTGCCAGCCCTCGAGGATCCTGCTGCCGCAGGTCGTCGGCATTCCTCTGGCGGTGAGCACGTCCTTGAGCGCGAGCGGGACGCCCGCGAGCGGGCCGAGCCGCTCGCCGGCGGCGCGGCGGGTGTCGACGCCGGCCGCGGCGGTGAGCGCGCCCTCGGCGTCGACGTGCAGGAAGGCGTGGACGGCGTCGTCGACCTTGGCGACCCGGTCGAGCGCCGCCTGGGTGGCCTCGACGGCGGAGAGCTCGCCGGCCGCGATCGCGGCCGCGGTCTCGGCGGCGGTGAGCCGGACGACGTCGGTAGGTACGTCGGTCATGGCTGCTGTCGGTCCCTCACATGTCTATGAGCCAGAGGGGGTGCGAAAACGATCTTCCTTCGCGCTCCCGGAGGCTGCTGTCTCTGAAGTCTGGCGGCATCGGATGCGCGGCCCGCCGCGGGGCCCGCCTGGTGGCTCGTGACCCCTCGCGACCGCTCCCGCCCGGCGACCGACGCCGGGAGCGGTGAAGCGGGCTCACTCGTCCGGGTCGAGGATGCGGGGCACCCGGAAACGGCCGTCTTCGCTCGCCGGGGCGGCAGCCAGCGCCTCGTCGGCCGGGAGCGACGGCCGGGTCACGTCGGCCCTGAAGACGTTGGTCAGCGGCACCGCGTGGCTGGTCGGTGGGATGTCCGCCGCCGCGACCTCGGCAACCCGGGCGACGGCGGACAGGATCTGGTCGAGCTGAGGGGCGAGCGCGTCGAGCTCGGCGTCGGACAGCGACATCCGCGACAGGCGGGCGAGGTGCGCGACCTCGTCCCGGGTGATGGCCATGGCGGTAGGCCCCCTCATCGGCGGCGGGCGCGAGCCCACCGATCGTCAGCTACGGCGGGCGCGGTGCCCACCGATTTTCTTCACCGGCCGCGGTCGCCAGGGCCCTGTCACGGTCGTCCGCGACCGTCCGCACGGCGGCCACGGGCCGCTCGGGCAGCCGCTACGGCGTGACCAGGCGGGCCTGGGCGACCAGCCGGGCCTGGCCGCGCCGGGGCGTCCTGGGCGCGACGGCGCCGGACGCGATCCGCGACGACCGGCGACGCCACGGCGTATCTGCGTGTCGGTGTGATGTCATCGTACGGGTCGGCGGGTGTCCTTCGCCGTGGCCCGCCCGCTGGCGGGGTGCCCGCCGGGCGGCCGCCGTCCTCACGGTTGGGGTGACCACCGTGACACCCCGGTCCGCCCGTCCGCTACGCACCGGCACCGCCCCGGACGGCCTGCGGCGGCCCGCGGCGCGAAACACAAGGGAAAGCCCCCCGATGTCACCGGACCGTCACGCCGGTCGGGAATGCTCGGCGTCATGTCGTACCTCCTCCGCCTGCTTCTGCCCGACCGACCCGGCGCGCTGGGGGCTGTCGCGACAGCGCTGGGACGGGTCGGGATCGACATCGTCAGCCTCGCGGTCGTCGAGCGGTCGACGGACGGCGCTGTGGACGACCTGCTGGTGCTGCTACCGCCGGGTGGCCTCGCGGACGGCGTGCTGACGGCGGCCCAGTCGGTACCGGGCGTCCGGGTGGAGTCGCTGCGCCCCTACCTCGCCAGCGGTGGCGGGGTCAGCGACGACCTGGACCTCGTGGACGCGCTCACCGACCGCCCCCGGGACGCCCCCGCCGTGCTCGCCGAGCTGGTCGCCGGCGTCTTCCATGCCGACTGGGCGATGCTGCTCGAGCAGGTCGCTCCGGGCGACGTGCGGATCAGGGAGTCCTCCGTCGGCGCTCCCGCGCTCGGCGTCGACGACTACGCCAGCCCGCCGCGCGCGACCCGGCCGGTGCCCTGGCTGCCGCTCGCCGAGGCCCGCGAGATCGACCCCGACGAGGGCGGCCTGCCGGCCCGCTGGGCCGAGCGTGGCATGGAGCTGGCCGCCGCCCCGGTCGGCTGCCCCGAGCTGGTCATCCTCGTCGGCCGTCCCGGCGGCCCGAAGTTCCGCTCCTCCGAGATAGCCCGCCTGGCCCACCTCGCCGGCATAACCGCGTCTCTGACCCGCCGCCCCGCCCTGTAGCGCGATCATTTCGTCACCGTCGCCCGGAGCCTGACGATCTCCAGCGCGGCCGCGACGTCCAGGAGGTTCTCCGCCAGGGGACGAGGCAGGAGCTGGTCGGCCCGGGCGAGGCGGCGCAGAACCGTGTTGCGGTGGGTGTAGAGGCGCTCGGCGGCGCGGGAGGCGTTGAACTGCTCACGCACATAGGTCGAGACCGTGTCGCGGATCTCGGCGTCGGCACTCGCGAGCGGGCCGAGGGCATCACCCACGAACTCGTCGGCGAGCGCGGGATCGACGGTCATGAGCGCGACGAGCTGGACGTCCTGGAACCGGGTGACCGGCTGGCGCGCGGTGATCCTGGCCAGCATCCGCTGGGTGGTCGCCGCGTCCAGGTGGCTGCGGCGGAATCCGTCGAGATCCCGGCCGCCACGGCCGATCGCGATCCTGACGCCGCTCAGGGTCCGCAGCCGGGACTCGAGCTGCGCGCTCGGAGGTATCTCGTCGACGGGGAGCCAGACCCACAGGGCGGCGACGCTCGCGACGACCGTCAGCCGTCGGGTCGCGCCGCCGGCACGCATGAGGGCCTCGGCCGCGGCCTCGAGGTCCGCGCTCACGCCGGAGCCCAGCGCCTGGCCGTCGCCCGGCGCGGTGGCCCAGACGATGGCGGCGGTCTGCGGCCCGGCGAGGCCGTAGCCAAGCTGGGTCTCGGCGTGTCGCCTGGCGAGCGGAGCGCCTTCGAGAAGGAGGGTCACGGTCGCCATCCGCTCCGCGTGGCTGCCACGGGTGAGCTCGTCACGTTCGGCCTCGACCTGCGCGGAGACGGCCTCGACGGTGTCGTCGACGAACGTGGAGATGGAGAGGGCCGAGATGTCGAGCAGGGCCTGGAGCTCCTCGCGGTCCGAGGTGAGCTCGAAGCAGATGTCCATCCAGAGGCGCCAGGCGGCGCTCTGGGAGGTGCGGTACGAGTCGAGCGCGCTGCGGTCCAGCCCGCGCCGCACCAGGTCCCTGGCCAGTTCCATCGCCTCCGGGCCGAGGTAGGGCGGCACCCGCTCGGTGGGCCGCTGGACGTTCGAGGCCGCCCACTGCCGCAGATTGGCCGCGTTCGCCCGGGCGGTGGCCTCCGCGAGGGCGGGATCGGCGGCGACCGTCCGTCTCCCCAGGCCACCGAGCGACGCCGCGTTGAGCTGGGCGAGCGCTTCCGGCGCCGGCGACAGCACCGTCTCGGCGCCTCGGCGCATCAGCTCACGCACGCGATCGGAGGGCACCGGCCACGACGGCTTCATGCGGGCAGTCTGCACCATAGAATGCCCAAAACCGAGGCAGATCGCGCTGGCCTTCCAGGCTCCCGCCGACGCACGGTGGCCAATGTCGCAGTCGTGTCCTGAGCGGAGCCACCATGCAGAGCCCAGCCGAGCCAGCCGAGATGGAGAGCCTCGACGTCCTGATCATCGGAGCGGGCGTGTCGGGCATCGGCGCCGGTCGCTACCTGCGGACCGAGCACCCCGCCAAGAGCTTCGCGATCCTGGAGGCCCGCGCGTCCCTGGGGGGAACGTGGGACCTCTTCCGCTATCCCGGCATCCGCTCCGACTCGGACCTGCACACCTTCGGCTACGAGTTCAAGCCGTGGCTGGACAAGGAGTCGATCGCCGACGCGCCGCGCATCCTCGACTACCTGCGCGAGGCGGCGGACGAGAACGGTCTCGGGCCGCGCATCCGGTACAACCACCGCGTCGTGCGGGCCACCTGGTCCTCGCCGACGGCTCGCTGGACGGTGGAGGCCGAGCGCCGCCTGACTCAGGACGGGCCGGCCGAGCGCGTGTCGTTCCGTGCCCGCTGGATCTTCGCCGCCACCGGGTACTACCGGTACGACGAGGGCTACACCCCGGTCTTCGAGGGCCGGGACCGATTCGCGGGCGAGATCGTCCACCCGCAGACCTGGCCCGACGACCTCGACTACGCGGGCAGGCGCGTCGTCGTGATCGGGAGCGGGGCCACGGCGGTCACGCTGGTGCCGGCACTGCTCCGGAGCGAGGGCGCGGGCGCTGGCGCGGCCGCGCACGTGACGCTCCTGCAGCGCACGCCCACGTACATCCTGCCCGTGCCCCGCGTGGACCGGACCGCGATCCGTCTTCGCAAGGTCTTCGGAGAAAGGCGCGGCCACGCCCTCACCCGGCGCAAGAACATCGCCCGTCAACGCCTGATCTGGGTTTTCTGCCAGAGATACCCGGCCATCGCGCGGCGCGTGATCCGGTACCTCAACCGCAGGGCGCTGCCACCTGGCTTCGATCTCGACACGCATTTCAACCCGCCGTACAACCCCTGGGACCAGCGCGTGTGCGTGGCGCCCAACCGCGATCTCTACCGCGCGCTCGCGGCCGGGAAGGCCTCGATGGTGACCGACCAGATCGCGTCGTTCACCGAGACGGGCATTCTCCTGCGGTCGGGCGAGGAACTGCCCGCGGACATCATCGTGACCGCGACGGGTCTCAACATCCAGGTCCTTGGCGGCGCCCAGCTGGAGGTCGACGGAAAGCCGATCTCGTTCCGAGAGACGGTCGTATACCGGGGGCTGATGCTCAGCGGCGTCCCGAATCTCGCGCTCGCCGTCGGATACACGAACTCGTCGTGGACCCTGAAGATCAGTCTGCTGTGCGAGTACTTCTGCCGGCTGCTCTCCCACATGGACGAGCACGGCTTCGACACCGCCTGCGCCGTGGCGGACCCCGAGATGGCCACCCGCCCGCTGCTGGACTTCGGTGCTGGCTACGTGCAGCGCGCGCTCGGCAGCCTGCCGCGCCAGGGACCGCGTGCTCCCTGGGTGATGTCCAGCAACTACCACGACGACAGGAAGCTGATCCGTCGCGGACCGATCGCCGACGAGCAGCTCCGGTTCACGCGCGCCGCCGAGGGCGGCGCGACCGGCAGCTCCGCGAACGACACGGCCACCGACCTTCGCCAGGAAGCCGGCACATGACCCCCGCATCCACCACATCCACCGCATCCCCGCTCCGCGGCAAGGTCTCCGTCGTCACCGGCGCCGGCTCTGGAATCGGCCGGTCCCTGGCACTCGCGATCGCGCGGCGGGGTGGTCGGCTCTCGGTCTGCGACGTCAACGCGGACGGGCTCGCGGAAACCGTCGAGGCGGTTCGGGCGCTCGGGGCCGAAATCCACTCGCTCCCCGTCGACGTGGCCGACCGCGCGGCGGTGATCGGGTACGCCAAGGAGGTCCGCGCCCATTTCGGGGTCGTCCACCAGCTGTACAACAACGCCGGAATCGCCAGCGGCGGCGGGTTCCTCGAGACCGACTACGAGCTGTTCGACAGGGTGCTCGCCGTCAACCTCTCCGGGGTCGTCTCCTGCACCAAGGAGTTCCTTCCGCACCTCATCGAGTCAGGCGACGGTCACCTCGTCAACGTCTCCAGTCTGAACGGGTTCCTGGCACAGCAGTTCCTCGGCGCCTACTGCACGTCCAAGTTCGCGGTCCGCGGCTTCACCGAGTCGGTCCGCGCCGAGATGCTGAGCCTCGGCCACCCCGTGCGGGTCACCGTCGTGCACCCCGGCGGTGTCGCCACCAACATCGCGCGTTCGGCGGCCGCGCCGGCGTCGTTCACCGCCGACGAGCTCGACCTCTTCCGCGCCCGGCAGCTCGTCTACGAGCGGAAGCTGCTCAAGATGCCGCCAGACAAGGCGGCGGAAATCATCATCCACGGCGTCGAGCGCGGCAGGAAACGCATCCTGGTCGGTTCCGACGCGCGCACCCTGGACCGCGTCGTCCGGCTCCTGCCGACCGCCTACCTCAACCTGCTCGTCCGCGCCGAGCGCATCCTCGCCCGCTGAGCCGCCCGCCCGCATGGCGCCCGGCTCATACCTGGCTACCAGTTAGAGGCTGTTCGGTTTCGGACCGACACCGACCACGTCCACGATCCCCTCGGTCCCCTTGAAGTCGTCCGGGTTGGCTGTATAGAGGGGGAGCTGATTGCTCACGGCGGTTGCGGCAATCATCAGATCGACGGCACGTTTGCGTGGCTCGCGCCCTGCCGCACGGACCGCGGCACAGAGCTGGCCGTAGATCCTGGCCGCGCTCTGGTCGTACGGAAGCGGGTCGAAGGTGGCTTCCACGTGCTGCAACAGTCCAACCCGTCCAGCCCGCCTCATCGGATCTTCTGTCGCGTGCGGGCCGAACGAAAGTTCTCCGAGCGTTATCGCCGTAATCAGGATCCTGTCGGGAAGCTCCGCGGCGTCATAGCGCGAGAGCGCGGCGATGACGTTCGTGTCCACGACCGCGGCCTCGTGGACCGTCACAGCCCGGTCCCCTCGAACGGATCGCGCCCGCTCTGATCAAGAGCCTCCTCCAGGTCGGCGCGTAGCTCGACCGGGTCGACGACCGGGGCTGTCGCGAAGATCGCGAGGACCTCCTCCTTGGGAACCGCGCGTCGGCGGCGAACCGGAATGATCTCCGCCAGCGGTTCGCCGTTCAGCGTCAGCGTGTAGGCGCTTCCCTGTCGCAGCCCACGGGTGACGGCCCCGGAATCGGCCACGAACTGGCGAACACTGATGACTTTGGTTCGCTCATCGAGAGGCGCCATCTCCCAAGGGTAGCCCGCACGTACTACGCCGTACCACGGTCGAGCGCGGGCTATCGCCGCGCGGCAAACCTCACCGTCTCCGACGAGACCTCTCAGCGGCACGCCCCGCACCCCATGCCGCGACACACCCGCCCCTACCCGATCAGACACTGTCTACTCAGACAGTACCAGTGCGAGCGACCGAAGATCGGCGCATCTCCGCCCGTTGGCGTGATCGCCGGTTGCGCCCTCTGGCGGTCGTGGAACGCCGGCAGTTACGACCACCCAAGGGCCCAAAACACGATCATGATCACGACGGAACGAGGCCGACCTTGCGAGAGGCAGCTACTCCGCGGCCACGGGGGTCTCCGCGACCTCAAGAGCCTTCTCGGCGTCGAGGGCTTCGGCGCCGGCTGGGGCCTCGCCGATGGTGGCGAGGGCCTGGGCGGCTTCGGGGCCGCTCTCGAGGAGGGCGGCGAAGCCGGGGCCGTCGAGGATGGGGACCTTCAGCGAGAGGGCCTTGTCGTACTTGGTGCCCGCGTTCTCGCCGGCGATGACGAAGCTGGTCTTCTTGCTGACCGAACCGCTCACCTTGCCGCCGAGGTTCTGGACCGCCTCGGTCGCGGAGTCACGGGTCCAGCCCTCCAGACTGCCGGTGATGACGACCGTGACGCCGGCGAGCGGGCGCGGCCCATCGTCGGCGCCGTCGTCCGCGACGGTGACGCCCCCGGCGCGCAGCCGCTCCAGCAGGTCGACATGCCCCGGGTCGGCGAACCAGTCGACGGCGGCGGCGGCGATAGTCGGGCCCACGCCGTCGACGACGGCCAGCTCCTCGAGCGAGGCCGCCCGGATCGCGTCGACCGAGCGCAGCTCCCTGGCGAGCGCCTGGGCGGCGGCCGGGCCGACGTGCCGGATCGACAGGCCGACCAGCAGCCGCCACAGCGGGCGGTGCCGGGCCGCCTCGATCCCCTTGAGGATCTGCTCGACCTTCTTGCCGGGCACGGGCTGGCGCAGCGCCGTCTTGCCGTCCGGGCCCTTCACCGGCTTCCCGTCCGGGCCGCGGACCGTCTCCAGCCGCTCGAACAGCGGCAGGCCGGCGAACGACGCCTCGGTCAGGTGGAACACGTCGGCGATGTCCTTGATCCGCCCGGCCTCGATCAGGTCGATCGCGCTCTCCCCGCCGAGGCCGTCGATGTCGAGGGCGCCGCGGGAGGCGAGGTGGATGATCGCCTCCCGGCGCTGGGCGGGGCAGGCGACCGTGTTCGGGCAGCGGGTGTCGGCCTCGCCCTCGGGGCGGACCAGCTCGGTGCCGCACTCGGGGCAGTGCGTCGGGAAGACGAACTCGCGCTCGGTGCCGTCCCGCAGGTCGACGACCGGGCCGAGGACCTCGGGGATGACGTCACCCGCCTTGCGAAGAATGATCATGTCGCCGATGAGGACGCCTTTGGCCTTCACCTGGTCGGCGTTGTGCAGGGTGGCAAGGCCGACGGTGGAGCCGGCGACCACGACGGGCTCCAGGACGGCGAACGGGGTGACCCGGCCGGTGCGACCGACGTTGACCTCGATCGACTTCAGCCGGGTCGTCACCTCCTCCGGCGGGTACTTGTAGGCGATCGCCCAGCGCGGCGCCTTCGACGTGGCCCCGAGCCGGCCCTGGAGCGTGAAGTCGTCGACCTTGACGACGACGCCGTCGATCTCGTGCTCGACGTCGTGGCGGTGCTCGCCCCACTCGCGGATGTACCCGAGCACCTCGTCGATCGAGCCGAGGACGCGGTAGCGCGGCGAGACGGGCAGCCCCAGCTGGGCGAACGCCTCGTAGGCCGCCGACTGCGAGGGCACGTCGAAGCCGCGGTGGGCGCCGATGCCGTGCACGTACATCGCCAGCCCGCGCGTCGCCGTGACCTGCGGGTCCTTCTGCCGCAGCGAGCCGGCGGCGGTGTTGCGCGGATTGGCGTACAGCTCCTTGCCCGCGGCGGCGCGCGACGCGTTCAGCGCCTCGAAGGCCGCGACGGGAAAGAACACCTCGCCGCGGACCTCGAGCAGCGCCGGCACCTTCGACCCGCGCAGCCGGGCCGGCACGCTCGCGAGCGTGCGGATGTTGGCGGTGATGTCCTCCCCCACCCGCCCGTCGCCGCGGGTCGCGGCGCGCACCAGCACGCCGTCCTCGTAGACGAGGTCGACGGCCAGCCCGTCGATCTTCAACTCGCACAGCCAGGCGTCGACCGGCGCCTCCCGGGTGGCCCTCGTCGCCCAGGCCTGGAACTCGTCCTCGTCGAACGCGTTGTCGAGCGACAACAGCCGCTCCAGGTGCGTCACCGGCTCGAACAGGTCCGACGGGGTCTCGGTGACCTTCTGGGTCGGCGAGTCCGGCGTGCGCAGCGCGGGGTGGCGCTCCTCGAGGGCGACGAGCTCGCGGTAGAGCGTGTCGTACTGCGCGTCCGGAACGGTCGGCTGGGCGAGCACGTAGTACTGGTAGGCGTACTCGTCGAGCAGCCGGGTCAGCTCCGCGGCCCGCGCCCTGGCCTCGGCCGGGATCTCGGCCGCGCCCCCCCGGACCCCGCCGGCGGCGACCTCGTCCTCCTCGGCGCCGGTCGGCGCCGCCGCCTCGGCCGCGCTCATTCCGGCGACTCCACCAGCACCCGGGCCGCGGCCCGGCAGTGCCGCATTGCCAGGCGGGCATATCGCTCACTCGCGCCGGCGAGTCCACAGGTGGGAGTCACGGCGACCACCTCCGCGAGCAGTTCGGGACGGAATCCGAGCCGGCGCCACAGCGCCCGGACCGGGTCAACCGTACGACCCGGGTCCGACAGTTCCGGTCCGCCCCGGTCCGCCCCGCCGCCGTCTCCCTCCCAGCCGTCGCCGCCATCGACCTCGGTGTCCTCCCCGCCGCCAAGCAGCCCGAGCCGCCCGGCGGCGCCGCGCGCCGTGTTAGGCGCGGACGCCCTGGCCCCCGCGGCGGCCGCGACCACCGCCCGCCGGCGCAGTTCGCTGCCGGCCGTCGCGTCCGCGGCGACCCCGGCCGACGGGGATGGCGGTGGCGACGCGCCCGGCTGGTCGGTCGACGGGACGACCCCCATCAGGAGGCGCATCCCGGCCTCCACCGCCTCGCCGATGACCTCGTCCGCCTTCTGGGGGAGCAGCGTGGCGTCCAGGCTGACGAACTGGGCGCCCGCGCTGCGCAGCAGCTTCAGCGGCACGTCCGGCGCGCAGCAGTGCACGCCGGCCCCGACCACCCCGTCCACCCCGCGCGCGGCCGCCAGCACCAGGGCGATCCGTTCGGCGGCGGGGCCCTCCTCGACGGCGCGCACCACGGAGAACCCGCTCGGCGTGCGGACCCTGCCGGCGATCACGGCCGGTAGCGTCGGCTCGTCGAGCTGCACGAGCAGCCGGGCGCCCGGCACCCGCCGGGCGATGGTGGTGAGCATCTCCGCGAGCCCGGCGGCGAGCGACTCGGCCAGGTCGCGGGTCGCGCCCGGGTCCGACAGCGCCTTGTGCCCGCGGGTCAGCTCGACGCCGGCCGCGAGCGTCCACGGCCCGGCGACGGCGATCTTGAGCGGGCCGGCGTACCCCTGCGCCGCCTCCTCGAGCGCGTCCAGGTCGTGCTCGACCAGGCCGCGCGCCCGGCGGTGGTCCATGCCTATCCGGGGCACCAGCCGCCAGCCGGACGGCTGAAGGTCCACCGGCAGGTCCAGCGCGATCACGGCCGCCCGGCCCAGCATGTCCCCGCCGGGACCACGACCCGGCAGCTCGACCAGATGCGGCAGGTCCGGCAGCTCGTCGAACACCAGTTTCGCGGCCGCCAGCGGATCGATTCCCGGCAGCGACCCGACCCCCGTCGCCGCCCCCGCGGGCCACAGCGCCGTCTCGGCCGTCCCGCCATCAGTCGTCATGAGATCCACGCTATGTCTACGGTTCGCTCCGTGCGGGCACGGCGCTCCGTCTCTGGTTCGCTCCGTGCGGGCACCGCGCTCCGGCCCCTCACTCGCTTCGCTCCCAAGGGACCTCCGCGCGGTGTCCTCCTCCGCGAACGTGCGCTCCGGCGACCTCCGCTGCGGCACCCCTACGTCGCTTCGCTCGTAGGGATGCCTCCGCGGAGGCGCGCCTCCGCGCCGCACGGTCACCTTTCGCTTGACCGCGTGAGAGAGCAGGTCAGGCCTGGTCTGGTGGGCCACTTCGCTGCGCTCGTGGGGTGGCCTTCGTGCCTGATCGGTGGCTCACACAGGATCTAGCTCCGGATCGACCCGGTCTTGGACTCGTGTCGTTTAAACGGGTAGCAAACCAAGCTGGCACTGAGGCCACCCCACGAGCGAAGCGACGTGGCTCCATCGGGACTTGCTGTGGTTTCGCAACGTTCAAGCGGGTCGCAACCGAGCTGGCGCGGAGGCGCGCCTCCGCGGAGGCCCGGCCACCGAGCGAAGCGAAGGTGGTTGGGCCGCAGCGGAGGTCGCCGGAGCGCACGTGAGCGGAGGAGGACACGGCGCGGAGGTCCCGTGGGAGCGAAGCGAGTACGGGGCCGGAGCGCCGTGCCCGCACGGAGCGAACCAGTTATGCAGTGCGCAGGATGTGGCCGCCGCCTAGGACTCGGTCGCCGTCGTAGAGGACTACGGCCTGGCCGGCGGCGGTGCCGCGGACCGGCTCGCGCAGGTGGACGGCCAGCTCGCCGTCGCGGGCGGTGACGGTGGCTGGCACGGCGTCACCGTGCGCGCGCACCTGGGCGGCGCAGTCGACCTCGACGCCGTCCTCATGCGGCCAGACGGCGGCGTCGGCGGCGAGCCGCCAGACGTCGAGAGCCTCGGCCGGGCCGACGGTCACCGCCCGGGTCACCGGGGAGATGCCGAGCACGTAGCGGGGGCGGCCGTCGGGCGCCGGGCGGCCGAGGCGCAGGCCGCGGCGCTGGCCGACGGTGAACGCGAACGCGCCGTCATGCTCACCGAGCGTCTCGCCGGTCGCGGCGTCCACGATCGGGCCGGGCTGGGAGCCGAGCCGGTCCCGCAGCCAGGCGCCGGTGTCGCCGGACGGGACGAAGCAGATGTCATGGCTGTCCGGCTTGTCCGCGACGCCGAGCCCGCGGGCGGCGGCCTCGGCCCGCACCAGCTCCTTGGTGGTGTCCCCCAGCGGGAACATCGCCCGGCGCAGCTGCTCGGGGCGCAGCGTGCCGAGCACGTAGGACTGGTCCTTGGCCGGGTCGACCGAGCGGCGCAGCACGCCGTCGGCGGACAGCTGGGCGTGGTGACCGGTCACGACGGCGTCGAAGCCGAGCGCGAGCGCGCGGCGCAGGACGGCGGAGAACTTGATCCGCTCGTTGCACCGCACGCACGGGTTCGGGGTGGCACCCGCGGCGTAGGCCGCGACGAAGTCCTCGATGACGTCGGTCTCGAACCGGTCGGCGAGGTCCCACACGTAGAACGGGATGCCGAGCACGTCGGCGGCGCGGCGCGCGTCGTGGGCGTCCTCGACCGTGCAGCAGCCGCGGGCGCCGGTGCGCTGCGCGTCCGGGGAGCGCGACAGCGCCAGGTGGACCCCGGTGACGTCATGGCCGGCGTCGACGGCGCGGGCGGCGGCGACCGCCGAGTCGACCCCGCCCGACATCGCGGCGAGCACCCGCATCACGCCACCTCCCCGGTGTCTCCCTGAATCGGCCGTGCCGATCCGCGTCCGGCCGCGTCCGTCGATCGCGTCGCCTTCCAGCATGCCTGAGCAGGCAACCGGTTTGCGAACCCGCGAACGTCGCCCTCACCGCCGCCGGACCGTCAGGAACCGCCCAGGCCCGCCAGCTCGCCGGCTCGGCTGGCGCGTTCGTAGACCGGGGCCATCGCGTCGGCGACCGCGGCGACGTCGGCCTCTGTCGACGTGTGCCCCAACGAGAAACGCAGCGACCCGCGCGCGTTGTCATCACCCGCGCCCATCGCCAGCAGCACGTGCGAAGGGCGGGCCACCCCGGAGGTGCAGGCGGAGCCGGTCGAGCACTCGATGCCGCGGGCGTCGAGCAGCATGAGCAGCGAGTCGCCCTCGCAGCCGGGGAAGCTCAGATGGGCGTTGCCGGGCAGGCGGCCCGGGCCCGGCGGCGCGCCGTTGAGCACCGCCGTGGGGACCTTGGCCAGCACCTGGCGGATGAGCTCGTCGCGCAGCGCGGCGAGGCGCGGCGCCTCGGCCGGCAGGTCACGGACGGCCGCGACGGCCGCCGCGGCGAAGGCAGCGGCGCCGGCGGTGTCGAGGGTGCCGGAGCGCACGTCGCGCTCCTGCCCGCCCCCATGGGTGAGCGCGGTGACGGTGAGGCCCCGGCGCAGCACCAGGGCGCCGACCCCGACCGGACCCCCGATCTTGTGGGCGGTCACCGTCATCGCGTCGACGCCGGAATCTGCGAACGAGACCGGTACCTGTCCGAAGGCCTGCACGGCGTCGGTGTGGAAGGGAATGCCGCGGGCCTGGCAGGCCGCGGCGAGCTCCGCGATCGGCTGCACCGTCCCGACCTCGTTGTTCGCCCACATCACCGACACGAGGGCGACGTCGTCCGGGCCGTCGGGCCCGGCGGTGAGCGCCGCCAGGAGCGTCTCGGGCCTGACCAGCCCGGTCTCGTCCACCGGCAGCGGCTCGACGACCGCGCCCTGCGCCTGCCCGAGCCAGTGCGCCGGGTCGAGCACGGCGTGGTGCTCGACCGCGCTGACCAGCACCCGGCGCCGGCGCGGGTCGGCTGCCCGGCGGGCCCAGTACAGGCCCTTCAGGGCGAGGTTGTCGCTCTCCGTCCCGCCACCGGTGAAGATCAGCTCGGACGGCCGGCAGCCGAGCTGGGCGGCCAGCGACTCACGCGACTCCTCGACGACCCGGCGCGCCCGCCGCCCGCCCGCGTGCAGGGACGACGGGTTGCCCGCGACGGCGTGCGCCGCGGTGAACGCGGCGAGCGCCTCCGGTCGCATCGGCGTCGTCGCCGCGTGGTCGAGGTAGTTCACAACTCAACAGGTTAGCCGCGGTCGCCCGGCCGCCCACGCCGTCGGCCACCCGCCCGGGGACGGCTGGCCGGCAGCAGCGGACACGCGGTCCGAGCCCGCGCGCAGCCCCACCAGACGCCCAGGCTGTAGGCGGCGTCGTCGGCGAACCGGAGCAGCACATACGGCAGGAATCCGACATCGGGCCGGGTGACCCACCAGTCCCTCGCGGCCGGGACGGCGACGGACAGGGCGAGCACGCGGCGACCCGGCCGGCCCGTGGCCAGCACCGGCCACCAGCCGCGCCGGACGTTGTCGGCCGCGGCCTCCAGCGCGTACCGGCGCCCGGCGATCACCATCACCCAGGCGAGCCGGGTGGGCCGCGGCGCCGCGGCCAGGCGCCGCGCGAGCCGAACCGCCGTGACCACGCTCCGGATCGCCGTGACCGCCGCGACCACGCAGGCCACCTCGCGGCGACGGACGACGCGCCATCGCGGTCGCGGCGCGCCGGTGAACGGGAGGGCTGACACCGCCGTGGCCATCGCGTTTGCCCGGCGGCCGCGGCTGCCCCGCGACGACGCCGGCGCCACCGGCGACGCCGGTGCCGCGGCGATCGCCAGGGCGGCGGCGGCCACGGCGGCGGCCTGGCCGGCGGGCCGCAGCGGGCCGGGGTGGCGGGCGGCCAGCGGACCGGCCGACGAGCCGTAGCCGAACCGCTGGCGCGCCCAGCCGGCCCAGGTGGCGCGCGGCCGGTGGTGCACGACGGCCGCCGGCTCGTAGCGGACCGACCAGCCGGCGCCGACGATCCGCCAGACGAGGTCGACGTCCTCGCCGTAGCGCATCGCCGGGTCGAAACCGACCAGCTCGCGGCGGATCAGCAACACCGCCGACGGCACGTACGAGACCCGCGAGCCGGGCCGGACGCCGGCCGGACGCGGCCCGAGGTCCAGCGGCGAGCGGGCGCTCTCGTAGCGCGCCAGCAGCCCGGCCCGGGCACCCGGCGGCACCGGCGACGCGACCCGCGGCGCGACCGCCCCCACGGCGGGGTCCGCGAGGTGTCCGAGCAGCACGCCGAACCAGTCGGAGTCCGGCGGGAGCACATCCGGCGAAAGCACGTCCTGCGGGAGCACGTCCGCGTCGCAGAACAGGACCAGCGGAGTCATCGCGGCCGCCGCGCCCGCCAGCCTGGCGGCCGCCGGACCGAGCGGGCGTTCGTGGCGCAGCACCCGCGCGCCGGCGGCGGCCGCGGCCGCGGCGGTGCCGTCGGTCGAGCCGTCGTCGACGACGATCACCTCGGCGCAGCGGCCGGCGAGTGCCGCGATCAGCCGTCCAAGCCCCTGGGCGTGGTTACGGACCGGCAGGACGGCCGTCACGCCGGCGGCGCACCCCGGCGACGGCGGCGGCGGGGCCGGATGCGCCAGGCCGGCCTCGACGAGCCGGCGGGCGAGCGCGCCCGCGCCCGGCCCGGCCTCCCCCACCGGCTGGCCGGCCAGCAGCGCTTCCCAAACACCGCCACCAGCGGCGGACAACGTCAGCAGACACAGTGGTGAACCACCTAACAACACCTTTCCGCGCGACAGAACGGAGGTTTCCGGGTCACACTGCACATGAAAGTCAGCTGGCAGCGGCAGCACTCGACTCACAGGAGGAAACGGTATGGACTCGTCGGCCCCGACGACGGACATCGCGCTTGCCGGCACGGAGACCAGCGCCACGGTCGAGCCGATCGTGGAGGACCTCCTCGTCGAGGACGTCTCCATCGACGGCATGTGCGGCGTCTACTGATGACTCCTGGGACAACGGCCGCCGAGCGTGCGAAGGAAGAGCATTTTCGCACGCCCTTTGGCCAGACCCCCCGCGGATGACCGGCACGACACCCGTGGGCGCGCCGGACGGCGCGCCCACCTCCGCCCCGACCCCGGCGCACGCCCTCGCCCGGCCGTCGGGGGCGTCCTTCGACCCGGCGCGGCCATACCGGCTGCACCCGAAGGTCGCCCTGYGCCCGGAGCGTTTCGGCGCGCTGGCCTACTCGTACGACACCCGCCGGCTGTCGCTGCTCAAGGACGTCGACCTGGTCGCCGTCGTCCGCGCGCTCGCCGACGCGCCGTCGGCTGGCGACGCGCTGGCCGCCGTGCCGGCCGCCAAGCGCCCCGCCGTCGAACGCGCGCTCGCCCGGCTCGTCGAGACCGGATTCGTCCAGCCACGCTGAGCCCAGCCACGCTGACTCGCCCAGCCACGCCGATGCGCCCCGTCACACCGATTCGCCCCGCCACGCCGACCGGCTCAGAACCACTTCCGCCCAGCCCCAGCCCCAGCCCGACGGAGGCGACAGTGAGCATCACCGACCTGGCCCGGCCGAGCGCGGGTGTGCCCGCGGCCGTTACCGCCGCCCTCGCGTCCTCGGCGCCGGCACTCACGCCGGCGCCGGCGAGCGCCTCGCTGCAGCAGGAGCTGCTGCGCGGGCTTCAGGCGCCGATCTGCCTGACCTGGGAGTGGACGTACGCCTGCAACCTGCAGTGCGTGCACTGCCTGTCGTCGTCCGGCCGGCGCGACCCGCGCGAGCTCGACACGGCCCAGATGCGCTCGGTCGTCGACCAGCTGGCCGACCTGCAGGTCTTCTACGTCAACGTCGGCGGCGGCGAGCCGATGACCAGGCCCGACTTCTTCGAGGTGCTGGAGTACTCCGTCGACCACGGCGTCGGGGTGAAGTTCTCCACCAACGGCGGCATGATCGACGCGGAGAAGGCCCGCCGGCTCGCGGCGCTGGACTACGTCGACATCCAGATCTCGCTGGACGGCGCCGACGCGATGACCAACGACCCGGTCCGCGGCCTCGGCTCCTACGACCGGGCGCGCAATGCGATGGCGCACCTGGCCGACGCCGGCTTCGGCGCCTTCAAGCTGTCGGTGGTCGTCACCCGGCACAACGTCGGCCAGCTGGACTCGTTCGCCGCGCTGGCCGCCGACCACGGCGCCGAGCTGCGGGTCACCCGGCTGCGCCCGTCCGGGCGCGGCCAGGACTCGTGGGCACAGCTGCACCCGACCGCCGCGCAGCAGCGCGACCTGCACGGCTGGCTGCTCGCCCGGCCCGACGTGCTCACCGGGGACTCGTTCTTCCACCTCGCCGCCTATGGCCAGGCGCTGCCGGGCCTGAACCTGTGCGGCGCGGGCCGGGTGGTCTGCCTGATCGACCCGGTGGGCGACGTCTACGCCTGCCCGTTCGCGCTGCACGAGCACTTCCGCGCCGGCAGCGTGCTCGACGAGGGCGGGTTCGCGCGGGTGTGGCGGTCCTCCGACCTGTTCACCGAGCTGCGCGAGCCCGACAACCCCGGCGCGTGCACCTCGTGCGGCCACTACGACGCCTGCCAGGGCGGCTGCATGGCGGCGAAGTTCTTCACCGGCCTGCCGCTGGACGGCCCCGACCCGGAATGCGTGCTCGGCCACGGCGAGGCGGCGCTGGCCGCCGTCAACCCGGACAGCCTGCCGATCATCGACAACGACCACAGCAAGCGCCGCCGCCTGCCTCTCAGCGTCCTTTGACCGTGCCGCGGCGGGTCGTGCTGCTGATCGGGATGGGGGTCGGCGACCCGGAGTCGCTCACGCACGCGGCCAGCCGCGCGCTGGCCAGCGCCGACGTCCTGTTCACCGTCGACAAGGGCGAGGCGAAGGCCGACCTGAACGCGCTGCGTGCCCGGGTCTGCGCCGCGTACGCCGGGCCCGGTCTGCGGGTCGTCGAGGTCGACGAGCCGGAGCGGGACCGGGCGCCCGCCGACTACCAGGCCGAGGTGCGCCGCTGGCACGCCGCGCGCGCGGCGGTCTGGGCCAAGGCCCTGCTCACGGAGCTCGACGAGGGCGGCCGGGGCGCGTTCCTGGTGTGGGGCGACCCGGCGCTCTACGACAGCTCGCTGCGCATCCTCGACGACATCCGGGAACGCGGGCTGGTCGACGTCGACGTCCAGGTGGTTCCCGGCATCTCCAGCGTGCAGGCGCTGACCGCGCGGCACCGGATCCCGCTGAACACCGTCGGCGGGTCGGTCCACATCACCACCGGCCGGCGGCTGGCGGCCGAGGCGGCTGGCCTCGACTCCGTCGTCGTCATGCTCGACGGCGCCGCGGCCTGGCAGGGCCTCGACGCGGCCGACTGGGACATCTACTGGGGCGCCTACCTCGGCGGGGACGACGAGATCGCGCTCGCCGGCCCGCTCGCCGAGCTCAGCGCCCGGATCGCGGCCGTCAAGCGCGAGGCCCGCGCCCGCAAGGGCTGGATCATGGACGTGTACCTCCTGCGACGTCGGCGGTAAGGATCTCCGCCGGATCCGCTGACAGGTCGGCGGTCCGCGAGGTTCCGGGCGCCGTGCTCACCACCCCGTCGTGATGGCGGGGGGTGAAGACCGTGCCGGTCTCGCGGTCCCAGCAGGTCCTGGACGAGCCGACGATGAGCAGGGTGCGCATGTTGACGTGGTCCGCGCACAGGTCGGCGAGCCGGATCACCTCGACCCGCTCGCCGGGGCCGCCGACCGCCCGCCCCACGACGACGGGGGTGTCGGGGTCGCGATGCTCCAGCAGGCAGACGCGGACCTCGTCGATGTGGTCCCGCCGGGTCTTCGAGCCGGGGTTGTAGAGCGCGAGCGCCAGGTCGGCCGCCGCGGCGGCGCTCAGCCGGCGCAGGACCAGCGACCAGGGCTTGAGCTGGTCGGACAGGGACACGACGCAGTAGTCGTGGCCCAGCGGCGCGCCCACCCGGGCGGCGACGGCGTTCGCCGCCGTGACCCCGGGCAGCACGTGGACCGGCACGTCCGCGTAGCCGCCCTCGGCGCGCGCCTCCAGCACCGCCGACGCCATCGCGAACACCCCCGGGTCACCGGAGGAGACGACGGCGACGCCGCGGCCGCGGCGCGCCAGGTCGAGCGCGAAGACGGCCCGTTCGGCCTCCACCCGGTTGTCCGTGAGGTGCCGGCGCTGACCCGGCCGGTCGGGGACGCGCCGGACGTAGGTCCGGTACCCGACGACGTCGTCGGCCGCCGCCAGGGCCGCGGCCGACTCCGGCGTGAGCCACTCGACGCCGGCGGGCCCGAGCCCGACGACCGTGACGGAGCCGGTGACAGGGCCCGTGACAGGGCCCGTCTCGGCACCGGCATCGGCGGGCCGGGCGCCGCCGGCCGCGGCCTGGGCCAGAGACGTGCCTGGGCCGACGGCCGCTTCCGCGGCAGGGGATGCGCCGGCGCCGGGCACGAGCACCATCGACATGTACGGGACGTCCTCGTCCGCGGCCAGGTCGCGCAGCGCGGTGACCCGCTCGCCCTCCCGGCTGGCCTGGCTGACGAGCAGGGCGCCGTCGAGCCGCCCCGCGCCGCCGAGCGCCCGGCGCACCCCGTCGAGGTCGCCCCGCACCTTCATCAGCGCGAGCCCGTCCGCCTCGCCGGCCAGCTGGCGCAGCCGGTCGGCCGGCATCCTCGCCGGGAGCACCGCGAGCGTCTGCTCCCCGGTGACCAGGGCGACGCCCGCCGCGGCGGCGGTCGCCGACACGGACGTGACGCCCGGGATGATCACGCAGCGGAACCTCGGGGTGAGCCGGCGCTGCATGTGGGTGAACGAGCTGTAGAGCGTCGGGTCGCCCTCGGCGAGCAGCACGACGTCCCGGCCGGCGGCCAGGTGCGCGGCCAGGCGCGCCGCGGACTGCTCGTAGAACTCGTCGATCGCCCCCTGGTAGCCGCCCGGGTGGTCCGTCCCGCCGCGGGTGACGGGGTAGACGAGCTCCTCCTCGACGGCGCCGGCGGGGAGGTAGGGCGCCGCGCTGGCCCGGGCGAGCGACCGGCCCCGCCTGCCCGCGTGGTACGCGACGACCTCGGCCCGCCCGATCAGCCGGGCGGCCTTCACCGTCACCAGCTCCGGGTCCCCGGGGCCGACCMCGACGCCGTACAGCGTGCCGGTGCCCGGCCCGGGCCCGGCGGGCGAAGTGGTCACAGTGCCTCCGAGGCGATCGCGTTGACGGCGGCGACCGTCATCGCGCTGCCGCCGCGGCGGCCGTGCACGACGAGGTAGGGCAGGCCGAACGGGTTGTCGGCGAGGGCGCGCTTGGACTCGGCCGCGCCCACGAAACCGACCGGCAGGCCGAGGACGGCGGCCGGCCGGGGCGCGCCGGCACCCAGCATCTCGAGCAGGTGGAACAGCGCCGTCGGGGCGTTCCCGACGGCGACGACGGCGCCGGCGAGCCGGTCGCGCCACAGCTCCAGGGCCGCCGCGGACCGTGTGGTGCCAAGACGGGCGGCGAGCTCCGGAACGCCTGGGTCGCCGAGCGCGCAGATGATCTCGTTGTCGGCGGGCAGCCGGCGCCGGGTGATCCCGCTGGCGACCATCTGCGCGTCGCACAGCACCGGCGCCCCGGACCGCAGCGCGGCGCGGGCGGCGCCGACCAGACCGGGGCTGGCCTCGACGTCCGCGGGCAGGTCGACCATGCCGCAGGCGTGGATCATCCGGACGACGACGTGTTCCAGGTCGGCCGGAAAGGCCGCGAGGTCCGCCTCGGCGCGGATCGTCGCGAACGACCGCCGGTAGATCGCCGCCCCGTCGCGCTCGTAGTCGTAGCGCGGGCTGGTATCGGTCACCATCGGGACTCCTTCGGTTCGACGCCCGCGTCGCGGACCAGATAGCCGGCGGCGCCGGCGACGACCTCCACGTGCGGACCGGACGGCTGTCCGCAGCGGCGGGCACAGCCGCTCCAGTGCGCCCGGACGCCCGACGAGGCCGACGAGGCCGACGGCGCGGCGTCGACCGGGGTGACGAGGCCGGCGGCGACCGCGCGGGCGGCGTCGGCCCGCACGTCCGCGAGCGCGCTCGCGCAGCCGGGACGGCCGGCGCAGGCGGTGACCCTCGTCCACATCGACGCCGGGTCGGTGACCAGGCCCGCCCGCCGCGCGCGGGCGGCGAAGGACGACGGGTCCATCAGGCAGGGTACGACGACCGACCGCCACGGGGTGATCCGTAGCGGCGGCTCGTCACGAGGCCTGGCCTGGTCTCGACCGCCGCCCGGGCAGGCGGCCGCGGCGACGGCCGCGAGCAGGTCGGCCGCCGGGCGCGTCAGCCGGCCGAGGGGAACGTGAACGGCGGCGGCATGCCCTCCGTCCGGACGTCGCCAGACCCCGACCGGGTGCGTGGCCGGCCGCGGGGCCGGGCGGAGCACGGCGGCCCGACCGGCTCGCAGCCCGGCGGCGAGCTCCGCGCCGCCGTCGGGGAGGTCGCGGACCCGCCAGAGAGAGTGGTTGCCCCCGGTACCTCCGGGGGCGGCGGCACGCAGGAAGGCGCGCGCCGCGGCCAGCAGCTCGCCGACCACGCCGGCGTCGTCGACCGCCACGCCGGCCGGGCCGACCCACCAGTGCCCCGCCGCGGCGGGCGCGGCCCAGGCGTCCGGCGCGAGGGCCGCGATGTCACCGGTTCCGTCGTCCAGGCCGAACAGGAAGCGGCCGGACAGCCCGGCGAGTTCCGGGTCGGCGCACAGCGCCTCGTCGAGCCCACGTACCAGGTCCTCCAGCCGCGCGGCCGCCGCGGCACCGCCGCCGCCCGCCGCCGCGGCACCGCCGCCGCCCGCCGGCGGCGCACCGTCGCCGGCGCCGCCGTCAGCGCTGGCGCCGGCGCCGGCGCCGGTCAGACCCGCGAAGGGCGAGGCGACGATGTTGCGGACCCGTTCGTGCGTGGCCGACGGCAGCAGGCCGAGCTCGGCGACCCGGTCGGCCAGCTCGACTCGCCGACCCCCCGGCACGCCGCGCAGCTGCAGGTTTCCGCGGGAGGTGAGCTCGACCGCGCCGTGCTCGCCGAAGGACGCGGCCAGCGCGGCGAGCGCCGCCAGCGTCCCGCCGTCGACGAGGCCTCCCGGCAGCCGGATCCTGGCCAGCCCGCCGTCGGCCGCCTCGTGCAGGACGAGGGCACCGGGGCAGCGGTCGGCCCGGGGCCGCCCGGGGCTCACGGCGCGCGCCCCTCGAGGTCTCCCTCCGCACGCAGGTAGACGTCGCGCAGCGCGTCCAGGGTCGCCTGCGCGGGCGCCTCCCACAGCCCGCGGTCGACGGCCTCCAGCAGCCGCTCGGCGATGCCGTGCAGCGCCCATGGGTTCGCGTCCGCCAGGAACTTCTGGTTCTCCTCGTCCAGGACGTACGCCTGGGTGACGGCCTCGTACATCCAGTCGGCCACCACGCCCGCGGTCGCGTCGTAGCCGAACAGGTAGTCCACGGTCGCGGCCAGCTCGAAGGCGCCCTTGTAGCCGTGACGGCGCATCGAGGCGATCCAGCGCGGGTTCACGACCCGGGCGCGCACGACCCGGGCCATCTCCTCGCCGAGGGTGCGGGTCCGCACCGCGTCGGGCCGGGTCGAGTCGCCGATGTAGGCCCGGGGACCGCGCCCGGTCAGCGCCCGCACCGTCGCGATCATGCCGCCGTGGTACTGGAAGTAGTCGTCGGAGTCGGCGATGTCGTGCTCGAGGCTGTCGGTGTTCTTCACCGCCACGCTGATCCGCCGGTACGCCGCCTCCATGTCGTCGCGGGCTGGCCGGCCGTCGAGGCCGCGGCCGTAGGCGAACCCGCCCCACGCCGCGTACACCTCGGCCAGGTCGCCGTCGTCGTGCCAGGTGCCGGCGTCGACCAGCGGGAGCAGCCCGGCGCCGTACGCGCCCGGCTTCGAGCCGAAGACGCGGGTGGTGGCCCGGCGCCGGTCCCCGTGCTCGGCCGTGTCGGCCTCGGCGTGCGCCCGGACGTAGTTGTGCTCGGGGTCCTCGTCGAGGTCGGCGACGAGCCGGACCGCGTCGTCGAGCAGGTCGACGACGTGCGGGAACGCGTCGCGGAAGAACCCGGAGATCCGGACGGTGACGTCGATGCGGGGCCGGCCGAGCTCGGCGAGCCCGATCGGCTCCAGCCCGTGCACCCGCCGGGACGCCTCGTCCCACAGCGGGGCGACGCCGAGCAGCGCGAGGATCTCCGCGACGTCGTCCCCCGACGTCCGCATCGCCGACGTGCCCCAGGCGGACAGGCCGACCGAGCGCGGGTACTCGCCGGTGTCAGCGAGGTGGCGGGCCAGCAGCGAGTCGGCCATCGCCCGGCCGGTCTCCCAGGCCAGCGGGCTCGGGACCGCGCGCGGGTCGACGGCGTAGAAGTTGCGCCCGGTCGGCAGGACGTTGACCAGGCCGCGCAGCGGCGAGCCGCTCGGCCCGGCGGGAACGTAACCGCCGGCGAGCGCGTGCAGGGTCCGGTCGATCTCGTCGGTGGTCCTGGCGAGCCTCGGCACGACCTCGGTGGCCGCGAACGTCAGCACGGCGGCCACCGCGTCCCGGTCGACGTCGTCCCCGCCCGCGGAATCGTCGAGGTCATCGAGGACCTCGCCGAGGATCTCCGTGACCACCTCCGGGACGGCCGTCGGTTCCCAGCCGCGGTCCTCCAGTCCGGCGACGAGCGCCCGCGCGACGGCCTCGACCGTGTCGGTGCGCACCGTCCCCTCCGCCTCGTCGAGGCCGAGCGCCTGGCGCAGCCCCGGCAGCGCGACGGCCCCGCCCCACAGCTGGCGCGCGCGCAGCATCGACAGCACCAGGTTGATCCTGGCCTCGCCGGTCGGCGCCAGGCCCAGGACGTGCAGGCCGTCGCGGATCTGCGCGTCCTTGATCTCGCAGAGCCAGCCGTCGACGTGCAGGATGAACTCGTCGAACTCGGCGTCGTGCGGCCGGTCGGCGAGGCCGAGGTCGTGGTCGAGCTTCGCCGCCTCGATGAGCGTCCAGATCTGCGCGCGGATCGCGGGGAGCTTCGCCGGGTCCATCGCGGCGATCTGCGCGTGCTCGTCGAGCAGGCGCTCCAGGCGGGCGATGTCGCCGTAGCTGTCGGCCCTGGCCATCGGCGGGACGAGATGGTCGACGACGGTGGCGTGCGCCCGCCGCTTCGCCTGCGTGCCCTCGCCCGGGTCGTTGACGAGGAACGGGTAGACCAGCGGAAGGTCGCCGAGCGCGGCGTCCGGCGCGCAGCCGGCGGACAGCGCCGCCGCCTTGCCGGGCAGCCATTCGAGGTTGCCGTGCTTGCCGACGTGCACCACGGCGTGCGCGCCGAACCCCGTCCCGAGCCCCGTGCCGAGCCCCTTCCCGACCCCCGCCCCGAGCCCGGCTCCGGGCGCCTCCGGGCCGTGGCGCAGCCAGTGGTAGGCCGCCAGGTAGTGGTGGCTCGGCGGCAGGTCGGGGTCGTGGTAGATGGCGATCGGGTTCTGCCCGAACCCGCGCGGCGGCTGGATGAGGATCACGACGTTGCCGGCGGTGAGGGTGGCGAGCACGATCTCGCCGTCCGCGTCGGCCGACCGGTCGACGAACAGGTCGCCGGGTGCCGGGCCCCAGTGCTCCTCGACGGCGGCGCGCAGCTCGGCCGGCAGCGTCTCGAACCAGGTGCGGTAGACGGTGGCGGGAATGCGGACGGGGTTGCCCGCGAGCTGTTCGGCCGTCAGCCAGTCCTCGTCCTGGCCGCCGGCCGCGATGAGGCCGTGGATGAGCGCGTCCCCGTCGTCCGCGGCGAGGCCGGGCAGGGCTCCAGGGCCGTCCGCGGGGCCGACGTCGTAGCCGGCGGCCCGCATCGCCCGCAGCAGCGCGAGCACGCTGGCGGGGGTGTCGAGGCCGACGGCGTTGCCGATCCGCGCGTGCTTCGTCGGGTAGGCCGACAGCATCAGCGCGATCCGCTTGTCGGCGTTTGGGACGTGGCGCAGCCGGGCGTGGCGGACCGCGAGGCCGGCGACCCGGGCCGCCCGTTCCTGGTCGGGCACGTAGCGGGTCAGGCCGTCGGCGTCGATCTCCTTGAAGGAGAACGGGACGGTGATGATCCGTCCGTCGAACTCGGGGATGGCGACCTGGGTGGCGGTGTCCAGCGGCGAGAGGCCGTCGTCGCTCGCCTCCCACTGGGACCGCGACGACGTCACGGCCAGCGCCTGCAGGATCGGGACGTCCAGGTCGGCGAGCGCGCCGATGTCCCAGTCCTCGTCGCGCCCGCCCGCCCCGACCTCGGCGGGGATCGCGCCGGACCCTGCGCCGCCGGCCGCCAGCACCGTCGTCACCAGCGTGTCCGCCTGGCCGAGCTCGGCGAGCAGTTCGGCGTCGGCGGTGCGCAGCGACGCGCAGAAGATCGGCAGCGCCCGGCCACCGGCCGCCTCGACGGCGTCGGCGAGCGCGTCCACGAACGCGGTGTTGCCGGCCAGCTCGTGCGCCCGGTAGTACAGGATCGCGACGGTCGGCCGCGGCGCGAGGATCGCGACGGCCGGATCCGGGGCGGATCCGGGCCTGGGCCGGACGCCCCAGGCCGGGGTCGGCACCGGCGGGTCGAAGCCGAGGCCGGTGAGCAGCAGCGCGTCGGACAGGAAACGGGCCAGCTGGCGCAGGTTGTCGACGCCGCCGTGGGCGAGGTAGGCGTGCGCCTGCGCCGCCACCCCGGCGGGCACCGAGGACAGTTCCATCAGCTCGGCGTCGGGGACGAGCTCCCCGCTGAGCACCACCAGCGGCAGGCCGCCGGCAAGCAGCGCGTCGACGCCGTCCGGCCAGGTCCGCCGGCCGCCGAGCAGCCGCAGGACGACGACGTCGGCGCCATCGAGCAGCCGCGGCAGGTCGGCGGCGTCGAGGCGCGCCGGGTTGGCCAGCCGGTAGTCCTCCCCGGTGGCGCGGGCGCACGACAGGTCGGTGTCGGACGTCGACAGCAGCACGATCACGGACGGCTCCCCAGGTCTGGCGAAGATCCACGCGGGTGGGCGGGCCTCGGCGCGGGCGTGATGCCCCGCGCGAGGCCTGCGAGAACGGGCGGGTCGGGAGCGGGCGTCGGGCTCGGCGGACCGCCGGGTGGGACAGTCTCGAGGCCGGCCGGCGGGCCGTCGGTGAGCAGCTTCAGCAGCACGCCGGTGTCGAGGTGGTCGCCGACGAGGTCGCCGAGGAGGTCGAGGCGACGTTCCCGGACGGCCGCGAAGGAGACCTCGCCGCGTGGCCGCCACGGCGAGCCGGTGGCCGCCGCGACGTCGGCGAGGAACGCCCGGCGGAAGCCGTCGTTCTCCAGCGCGCCGTGCCAGGTCGTGCCCCAGACCGCGCCGGCCCGGCAGCCGTCGAGGAACGGCTCGCCGCCGTGCACGGTCGCCACCCCGTGGTGGATCTCGTAGCCGCGCACGGGCTGGCCGTAGGCGACGCCGCTGGGGTGGCCCAGGGTCTTGTCCGTGGCGAAGCGGACGGTGACCGGCAGCAGCCCGAGGCCGTCGACGCGGCCCGCGCCGCTCTCCACGTCGTCGACGATCGTCGCGGCGAGCATCTGGTAGCCGCCGCAGACGCCGAGCACCGGCCGCCCGGCCGCCGCCCGGCGCGCGAGCGCCCCGTCCAGGCCACGCCGGCGCAGCCAGCCCAGGTCCGCCACCGTCGACCGGGTGCCCGGAAGCACGACGAGGTCGGCCGTGTCGAGGTCCTCGGGCCGGTCGGCGTAGCGCACCGCGACGCCGGGCTCGGCGGCGAGCGCGTCGAGATCGGTGAAGTTGCTCAGGAACGGCAGCCGCACGGCCGTCACCCGAAGCGGGCCGTCCGGGTCGCCCCGGGTCTCGCCGGGCGCGGGCAGGCCGAGCGAGTCCTCCACGTCGAGCCCGAGTCCGTCGCGCCACGGCAGCACCCCGAGCGTGGGCCGGCCGGTGAGCGCCCGCAGCATGTCGAGCCCCGGTTCCAGCAGGGCGCGCTCGCCGCGGAACTTGTTGACGACGAACCCGGCGACCAGCGCCTGGTCGGCCGGTTCCAGCAACGCGAGGGTGCCGTACATCGCGGCGAACACCCCGCCGCGGTCGATGTCACCCACGACGATCGTCGGCAGGCCGGCGGCCCTGGCCAGGCCCATGTTCGCGATGTCGGTCGCCCGCAGGTTGATCTCGGCCGGGCTGCCGGCGCCCTCGCAGACCACCACGTCGAACCGGGAGCGCAGGTCGGCGAGGCTCGCGAGCACCTCGCCGAACAGCCGGCCCTTCAGCGCGCGGTAGTCGAGCGCGCCCGCCTCCGCGACCGGCCGGCCGCGCAGCACGACCTGGCTGCGGTGCCCGGCGCCCGGCTTGAGCAGCACCGGGTTCATCGCCCCCTCCGGCTCCACGCCGGCGGCGGCGGCCTGCATCACCTGGGCGCGGCCGATCTCCGCGCCGTCGGCGGTCACCCACGAGTTCAGCGACATGTTCTGCGCCTTGAACGGGGCCACCCGCACGCCCTGGCGGGCAAGCCACCGGCAGATCCCCGCGGTCAGCACCGACTTGCCCGCGTCCGAGGTGGTCCCGGCGACGAGCAGCGCGCCGCGCGCCCCGGTCATGTGGCGCTCCGGCGCGGCGAGCCACTCCGGCGCGGCGGGCCGCTTCGACGGCGCGCGCCGGCCAGGGCCGCGGCCGCCAGGGCGCTCACGGCGACGCCGGCCGCCGTCACCGCCGCCAGCAGGTCGCCCGAGCGGGCGACGTCGGCGCCGCGCGGCGCCGCGCCGTCGCCGAGGCGACCCCGGGTCTCCGGCTCGCCTTCGTAGACGTTGGTCCCGCCGAGAGTGGTCCCGAGCGCGCCGGCGAACGCCGCCTCGCACTGGCCGGCGTTCGGGCTCGGGTGGCTGTAGCCGTCGCGCCGCCAGACCCGCCAGGCCTCGCGCCGCGACCCGCCGACCGCCGGGGCCGTCAGCGCCGTGAGCACGGCGCACAACCGCGCGGGCGCCAGGTTCGCGAGGTCGTCGAGCCGGGCCGCGGCCCAGCCGAACCGCAGGTAACGCTCGGAGCGGTACCCGACCATCGCGTCGAGCGTGTTGACGGCCCGGTAACCGACGACGCCTGGCAGGCCGAGCACGGCCCCCCACACCAGCGGGCCGAGCACGGCGTCCGCTGTGTTCTCCGCCACCGACTCGATCGCCGCCCGGGCGAGCTCCGGCTCGTCGAGCCCGCTCGGGTCGCGCCCGCACAGGTGCCCGAGCCGCTCCCGGCCGCCGGTCAGGTCCCCGGCCGTCAGCAGCCGGCTCATGACCGTGGCCTCGGCGCGCAGCGACGCCCCGCCGAGCGCCGCCCACAGCCCCGCGGCCAGCGCCACCGGCCGCGCCGGGCGGGGCAGGAGGCGGTCCAGCGCGGCGGCGGCGAGCACCGGCCCGCCGACGGCGACCGCGACGAACGCCACGCCGGCCGGGCGGGAGTCCGCGTAGAGCAGGCGTTCGACCGCGTGCGCGGCGCGGCCGTAGCCGGCGACCGGATGGAACCGGGCCGGGTCGGCGAGGACCGCGTCCGCGAGCGCGCCGGCGACGATCGCCGCCGCCGCGGCGCCGGCGGCGACGGCCGGGCGGGTGGGCGCCGGTTCAGCCGGCCGCACGGTTCGCCCCGTTCGACTGGGCCGCGCGCGCCGCGGCGACGAGGCGGGCGGCCGTGCCGGGAAGCCCCGCCCAGTGGGTGTGCAGGTAGGAGGCATGGATGCCGCCGCGGACGAAGCCCTCCGTGACCTCGTCGCCGGCCGGGCCGCGCCAGGTCCACGCCGCGGCCGATCCCCGCGGCGCGCCGTCCAGGCCGCCGGCCGACGGGAGGGCGACCGTGCGGTGGAACTCGTGGCCACGCGCGAGGGTGCCGCGTGCGGCGAGCGCCGAGTCGGTGGCCGCCACCGCCTCCCGGTAGCCCAGGGTGAGGCGCGGTGTCATGGCCGCCGTCACCTCGGCCAGCACCCCGCACATCGGCTCGCCGTCCAGCGCGCGGCTCAGGTAGAGCAGTCCGGCGCACTCGGCGACCACCGGAGCGCCGGTGGCCGCGAACGCGCGGACCTGGGCCCGCAGCGCGGCGTTGGCGGCGAGCGCGCCGGCGTGCACCTGCGGGAACCCGCCGCCGATGACCAGCGCCGACGTCCCGTCGGGCAGCGCCTCGTCGGCCGTCGGGTCGAAGCGCACGACCTCGGCGCCGGCGGCCGTGAGCAGCTCGGGCGTCTCCGCGTAGCCGAACGTGAACGCCGGCCCGCCCGCCACCGCGACCACCGGGCGCCCCCCACGTCGCCCGGCCGCGCCCGGCGCCGCCGGCACGAAGCCGCCCGAGGTCTCGGCGGCATCGGATGTCTCGGCGGCGCTCGGGGTCCCTGCCGGATCGGCGAAGCCGATCTGGGAGGTCTGCTGGGAGGTCTGCTGGGGGTCCCAGGGATCGGCCGGGAGGTCGGGCGCGGTCGCGGCGAGCGCGAGCAGCGCGTCGAGGTCGAGGCTGGCGCCGACCGCGTCGCCGAGCTCGGCCACGGCCGCGCGGGCGGGCGCCGCGCGCTCGGCGGCCGGGACCAGACCGAGGTGGCGTGACGGGGTGACGAGGCTGTCGCGCCGGCCGAGGACGCCGAGCACCGGCATGCCGATCTCGGCCATCGCGGCCCGCAGGATCCCGGCGTGCCGCTCGGTGCCGACCTGGTTGAACACGACGCCGCCGATCCGCACCGCGGGGTCGAACGAGCGGAAGCCGTGGACGGTCGCCGCGACCGACCGGCCGGCCGAGCGCGCGTCGACGACGAGGACGACGGGCGCCGCCAGCAGCGTGGCGACGTGCGCCGTCGAGCCGAACCCGGCGTGGGTCGCGTGCCCGTCGAACAGGCCCATGACACCCTCGATGACGGCGACGTCGGCGCGCCGGGGTGTCAGCGCCCCGTGCAGGAACAGCGGCGCGATCCGGTGCTCGCCGACGAGCCACGGGTCGAGGTTGCGCCCCGCCCGGCCGGCGGCCAGGGCGTGGTAGCCCGGGTCGATGTAGTCCGGGCCGACCTTGTGGGGCGAGACGGCCAGCCCACGCGCCCGCAGCGCGGCGAGCAGGCCGGTGACGATGGACGTCTTGCCCGCGCCGCTGGCCGGCGCGGMGAGGACGACCCTCGGGATCCTCACCGCCCGGTCACCACTCGATCCCCCGCTGGCCCTTCTGCCCCGCGTCCATCGGGTGCTTGACCTTGGCCATCTCGACCACCAGGTCGGCCGCCTCGACCAGCCGCGGGTGCGCCCGGCGGCCGGTGATGACGACGTGCTGGAACCCGGGGCGCGCGGTGAGCGTGGCGACGACGTCCTCGACGTCCACCCAGCCCCACTCGATCACGTAGGTGAACTCGTCGAGCACCAGCAGGCCGTAGGTCTGGGCGGCGAGGTCGGCCTTGATCCGTTCCCAGCCCTCGGCGGCGGCCGCGGCATGGTCGTCGAGCGGGCCGCGCTGCGTCCACGACCAGCCGGAGCCCATCTTGAACCAGTCCACCGACGCGCCCTCACCGGTCTGTTCGTGCAGCCGGCCCAGCGCCCGCAGCGCGTTCTCCTCGCCGACCTTCCACTTGGCGCTCTTGACGAACTGGAACACGCCGATCGGCCAGCCCTGGTTCCAGCCGCGCAGCGCCAGCCCGAAGGCGGCCGTCGACTTCCCCTTCATGTCGCCGGTGTGGACGATCACCAGCGGCCGGTTGCGCCGCGCCCGGGTCGTGAGCCCGTCCTCGGGAACGCTCGTGACCTTTCCCTGCGGGGCCATCAGGCGGCGTCCCGCAACGCGCGGACGGTCGCGGCGAGACCGGCGCCCATGGCGGCGCCGTCCGGGCCCGCGGCCGCGGGCCGGCTTCGCCTCCCGCCGGGGGTGCCGGGCCCGGTGCCGCGCCCGGCATCTCCGGCGCCAGGCGCGGCGCCGGTCGCGACCAGGTCTGAGAGCGCGAGCAGCGGGGCGCCGAGCCCGGCGGCGAGCACCCCGGCGAGCCCGAGGCGGATCCGGCCCGTCTCGCAGTCGACGACGATCGCCGCGACCCCGGATCGGGCGAGCAGCCCGGCGGCCGGGCCGGGCTCGGGCCCGGCGGTGTACCGGCCGTCGGTCAGCAGGACGAGCAGCGCTCGGCGGCTCGGGTCGCGCAGCCGCTCCCGGGCGAGGGTGCGGTGCGCGAGCAGCAGGCCCTCGGCCAGCGGCGTACGGCCCCCGGCGGGCAGGCTCGCCAGGCGCGCCGCCGCGACGTCCACCGACGACGTCGGCGGGAGCGCCAGCTGCGCGGCCTCACCGCGGAACGTCACCAGGCCGATCTTGTCGCGGCGCTGGTAGGCGTCGAGCAGGAGCGACAGGACGGCCGCCTTGACCGCGGCCATCCGCGCCCGGGCCGCCATCGAGCCCGAGGCGTCGACGGCGAACAGCACCAGGTTGCCCTCGCGGCCTTCCCGCCTGGCCTCGCGCAGGTCGGCGGAGCTCAGCTTCAGGCCAGGACCGCCGCGGCCGCGGGCCCGCTGGTGCGGCGCCGCCGCCAGCAGCGTCGCGATGACGTGCGGATCGCGCAGCCGGCCGGCCGGAACCTGGGCGCCCACTACCGCGCCCGCGCCGGTGACCGCGCGCGATCGCCTGCCGGGCACGCCCCGGCCGACGCCGGGCACCTCGAGCCGGCGGGCGCGGAACGTGGCCGACGGCGCGACGACGCTCCCCGGCGTCTCGGCACCCGCGCCCACCGGCGGCGTGGTCGGCGCCTGGTCGGCCCAGGGGCGACCGGCGGCGCCGTTGCCCGTGGGTGCATCGCCGGGCGCGGGTGCGCCGCCGCCGGGACCGCTTCCGCCGGGGCCGGGATCCGGCTCGCCGCCCGCGCCCCGCCCGCCGGCCTCGCCGTCGGGCCCTGCTGCCGCGTCCGCGTCCGGGCCGAGGTCGGCGTCGCAGCCCGGATCCGCATCGCCGCCCGGGCTCGCGTCGTCCAGGCTGCCGGTGTCCAGGTCGCTCACGTCGGGTTCGGCCTCGGCCGGGTCGCCGTCGTCGAGGTGCCGGCGGGCCGCGTCCAGCGCGGCGTCGACCTGGCCCGGGTCCAGGCCGGGCGCGTCGAACGGGTTGCGGCGGCGGCGGTGCGGCAGCGCGAGCGCGGCGGCGGCCCGCACATCCGCCTCGGTGACCTCGGCGCGTCCCTCCCAGGCGGCATGCGCGAGCGCCGCCCGGGCGGTGACCAGGTCCGCGCGCAGCCCGTCGACCTCGAACGCGGCGCAGACCGCCGCGATCCGGGTCAGCTCACGGTCGGGCAGCCGGACGGCCGGCAACGCCGCGCGGGCGGCCGCGATCCGCGCCGACAACTCCCGCTCGACGGCCGCGTAGCGGGCCGCGAACGCCTCGGGTGCCCCGTCGAACGCCAGCCGGCGGCGGACCACCTCGGCCCGCGCCGCCGGCTCCCGCGGCGCCGCGACCTGCACGGTCAGCCCGAAGCGGTCGAGCAGTTGCGGACGCAGCTCGCCCTCCTCAGGGTTCATCGTGCCGACGAGCACGAACCGGGCGTCGTGCCGCACCGACACGCCGTCGCGCTCGACGTGCGCGACGCCGAGCGCGGCCGCGTCGAGCAGCAGGTCGACGAGATGGTCGTGCAGCAGGTTGACCTCGTCGACGTAGAGCACGCCGCGGTGCGCGGCGGCCAGCAGCCCCGGCTCGAACGAGACGACGCCGGACGTCAGCGCCCGCTCGATGTCGATGGAGCCCACCAGCCGGTCCTCGGTCGTGCCCACCGGCAGCTCACACAGCCGGGTTGGCCGGCTGACGGCGGCACGGGCCGGCCCGTGCGATCCGTGCGACGTGTGCGGGCCGTCCGGGCAGTCGGGCGCGGGGCGCTCCGGGTCGCAGGCGAACCGGCAGCCGGACACGACCGCCACCGGCGGCAGCACCGCCGCGAGCGCGCGCACCGCCGTCGACTTGGCCGTGCCCTTCTCGCCCCGGACGAGCACGCCACCTATCTCGGGAGAGATCGCGTTCAGGACGAGGGCGAGCCGGAGGTCGTCCATGCCGACGACCGCGCTGAAGGGGAACAGGGACACGCAGCACCTCGCACCGGCAGGTGTCCGCGCCTGCCACCCGTACGGGCCCGGGAACTGTTGCCCACGGGCGGCGGCCGAGGTGTTCTGGCTCACCGCGGCGCACCGGCCGCGGCTCACAGTGGCGGGACCGCCTCGGCCTTGGCGCCGCGCGCCGCACCGGAGTTCCCCTCATGTCGCCTGGCAGGCATGGTGCCATGGGAGGGCTGCCCGGGGATAGTGACGACCAACACCCCATGGAACCGCTCACCGCCATCAACGCGACGGCATGAGCTGAAGGCATGCACAATCGCCCCTGTGCCAGCCAGCCCCCCGCCCGCCCCGACCGGACCCGTCCCCGCGCCCACCGGACCCGCCGCCGTCGACGCGACCTCCGCGGCGACCTTCGCGGTGACCGTCGTCGGGATCGGTGAGGACGGCTGGGACGGGCTCGGCCAGCCGGCCAGGGAGACGCTCGCCACCGCCGACGTCGTGCTCGGCGGCCCGCGCCAGCTCGCGCTCGTCGCCGGGCGCGTACGCGCGAGCGAGGCCTGGCCCAAGGACCTGGCCGCCGCGGCCGCCGCCCTGCCCGAGACCCACGCCGGGCGGCGGGTAGCCGTGCTCGCCAGCGGCGACCCGATGCACTACGGCGTCGGGGGGACGCTCGTGCGGGCGCTCGGCGCCGAGCACGTGCGGGTGCTGCCCGCGCCGTCGTCGATCTCGCTGGCCTGCGCGCGGCTCGGGTGGCCGGTCGAGGAGGTGACCGTCGTCAGCGCGGTCGGCCGGCCCTACGCGGCCGTCGGCCCCGAGCTGCGCCCCGGCACCCGGGTGCTCGTCCTGACCGGAGACGAGGACGGCGCGGCCCGGGTCGGGCGCCTCGTGGCCGAACGCGGCCTCGACGCCGAGCTCACCGTGCTGGAGCGGCTCGGCGGCTCGCGGGAACGGGTCGGCAGCTACCTCGCTGGCGTCGCCGGCGCCGGCGACGCCGCTGGTTCCGCCGACGCCGCGCCGCCGCGGCCGCCGTCGTCGCACGACCGGCTCGCCATCGTCGCGGTCCGCTGCGGGCCGTACCCCGCGGCCGCGGCGCGGGTGTTGACCGCCCGGGTACCTGGGCTGCCCGACGACGCGTTCGCCACCGACGGCGTGCTCACCAAGCAGGAGGTCCGCGCGGTCACCCTCGCCGCGCTCGCGCCGGCACCCGGCGAGCTGCTCTGGGACGTCGGCGCCGGCAGCGGCGGCATCACGACCGAGTGGCTGCGCGCCGACCGCCGGTGCCGGGCGGTGGCCATCGAGCCGCGGGCCGACCGCGCCGCCCATCTCCGCGCGAACGCCGAGCGCCTCGCTGGCGCCGTCGAGCGGACCGTCGCCGGTGCCCACGCGGCCGCCGCGCCGGACACGTTGCGCGTCGTCGAGGGCCGCGCGCCGGGCGCGCTCGCCGGCCTGCCGACGCCGGACGCCGTGTTCGTCGGCGGCGGGGCCAGCGTCCCTGGCGTGATCGAGGCCTGCCTGGCCGCCCTGGCGCCCGGGGGCCGGATCGTCGCCAACGCGGTCACGATCGAGACGGAGGCGCTGCTCGCCGGCTGGCACCGCCGCGCCGGCGGCCGGCTGCGCCGGATCGCGATCTCCCATGCCGAGCCGGTCGGCTCGTTCACGGCCTTCCGCCCCGCCCTCCCGGTCACCCAGTGGGTCCACACCAACGGAGCGACGCGATGACCGTCCACTTTATCGGCGCGGGACCCGGCGCCGCCGACCTGATCACGCTGCGCGCCCGGGACCTGATCGCGGCGTCCCCCGTCTGCCTGTACGCCGGCAGCCTGGTGGACCCGGCGGTGCTCGCGCACTGCCCGCCGGCCGCGCGGCTCGTCGACACCGCCCCGCTGACCCTCGACGAGATCGTCGGCCACCTCGTCGACGCGCACGCGGCCGGTCTCGACGTCGCCCGGCTGTGCAGCGGCGACCCGTCGGTGTTCAGCGCCGTCGCCGAGCAGATGCGCCGCCTCGACGCCGCAGGCGTGCCCTACGACGTGTGCCCCGGGGTGTCGGCCTACGCCGCCGCGGCCGCCGAGCTACGCCGCGAGCTGACCGTGCCGGGCGTCGCGCAGAGCGTCGTGCTGACCCGCACCAGCGAGAACGCCTCCGCCATGCCCGCCGGGGAGACGCTCGCCGCCCTCGGCGCCGCCCGGGCGACCATGGTGATCCACCTGTCCGTGCAGCGGATCGAGGCGGTGGTCGCCGACCTGCTGCCGGTGTACGGCGCCGATACCCCGGTCGCCGTGGTCGCCTGGGCGTCCCGGCCGGACCAGGTCGTGCTGCGCGGCCGCCTGGAGGACATCGCCGCGGCCGTGCGGGCCGCCGGGGTGCGCCGGGCCGCGGTCATCATCGTCGGCGACGCGCTGGCCGCCGGCGGCTTCCGCGACAGCCACCTGTACTCGGTGGAACGGGACCGCTCGTGCGTGTCCTGATCCTCGGCGGCACCCGCGAGGCCCGCGACCTCGCAGCCGCGCTCGTCGACGCCACGCTCGCCGACGAACTGGGCGTCACGGTCACGACGTCGCTGGCCGGACGGGTGAGCGACCCCGCGCTCCCCGCGGGCGAGACCGTGATCGGTGGCTTCGGCGGGGTCGCGGGCCTGCGCGCGTTCCTGCGCGCCCGCGAGATCGACGTCGTCGTCGACGCGACCCACCCGTTCGCCGCGACGATGTCCGCGCATGCGGTGGACGCGTGCGCCGGCGACGACGGCTCGGCCGAGGGCGGCGCCGTGCCGCTGCTCCGGCTGGCCAGGCCCGGCTGGGCCCGCCGTCCCGGTGACGACTGGCACCGTGTGCCCGCTCTCGCGGCGGCCGCGGAACGGGCCCGGGCGCTGTGCCCGCCCGGCTCGGCCGTCTTCGTCACCACCGGACGCCGCCAGCTCGCGCCCTTCGCGGCCGACGCCGACCGCCACTACGTGATCAGGGCCGTCGATCCGCCCACCGATCTCCTGCCGCCCCGGCACACCGTCCTGCTGGACCGCGGCCCCTACACGGTCGACGGCGAGACCCGGCTGCTGCGCGACCACCGGATCCGCGTGCTCGTCACGAAGGACAGCGGCGGCGACCTCACGGCGGCGAAGCTGGACGCCGCCCGAGCGCTCGGCCTACCGGTCGTCATGGTCGACCGCCCCGCCGTGACCGCCCCGTCCCCACCCACCTGGCCCGACGTGGCCGGCGTCCTCGGCGCCCTACGCGAACTCACCACCGGCTAGCGCCCGCCCCCTTCGAGGGAGCGCCCTCGGCCGACCCGTCGGCGCAGGTGGAATTGGGGTCGACCTGCCAATCCAGACCCCAATTCCACCTGCCACCCGCTGATCTGTTCGCTATTCCGTGCGCAGGGCGGTCGCGGTGCGGGTCCCGGCGGCCCAGGTGGCGGGGAGCAGCGCGCCGGCCGCCGCGATGACCAACCCGCCCAGGGCGAGCCCGGCCACCGTCAGCGGGTCGTACACGTCCACATAGGCGGCCGGCATCCCGGTCGTGATGGCGTCGCCCATCAGCGGCACGACCGCGTGGTGCAGCAGGATCCCGAGCGGCACACCCACCAGGCCGGCGACGGCGCCGATCCCGGCGACCGACGTCACCACCATCGCGACGGTCTGCCGCGGAGCCATGCCGAGCGCCTTGAAGACCCCGAGGTCGTGGACGCGCTCCCGGGTGTCCAGCACCACCGTGTTCAGCACGCCCAGCACGGCGACCACGACGGTCATCAGCGTGAGCGTCGTGATCAGCGAGATCATGGCGATGATCACGGTCGACTGGTCACCGCTGTTCGCCATCGCACCCGCGCCGAGCGGCGCCAGGGCCTCGTCGGCCGCGCGGAGGTAGTCCCCGACGTCGGTCCCGGGTGCCAGGTCGACGCCGAACTCGTGCGGAGTCAGGTCCAGGGCAAGGCCGGCCAGGGACGTCGAGGCCGTGAACAGGCTCGGGGAGTCGTTGGCGTCGAACACCTCGCCGACGATCAGCAGGCTCGCGACGCGCCCGCCGTCGGTGACCGTGGCCCGGTCGCCGACCCGGAGGCCGGCGGCCCGCAGGAACCTGGAGTCGACGACGGCCTCCCCCGGGGCGTCGAGCCAGCGCCCGGAGACCAGGCGCCGGGCCGCCGCCGACGCCTGGCCGGTCAGCGCCGTGACGTCCGCCGCGCCGACCAGGCCGCGCACGGCGAGCTGGGTCTCGGCCACGCCGAAGTACCCCGCGGTCCCCGCCAGGGATTTCAGCGCCGCGGCGACGGCCTCGGTGTCCGCCTGCGCGGTGGCGGGGGGCGTCTCCGCGCCGGCGCCGGGCGGGGCCTCGCCGGGCGTGGGCGGGCCGTTCCCACCGGCGTTCTCATGGATCTCGGACCCGAGGGAGACGACGACGTCGCCCGCCAGGTCGGGGCCGTTCTCCTTCTGGATCAGGGCCAGCGTCGTCCCCAGCCCGACGGCGAAGGTGACGCCGAGCGCGCCCAGGCCGACGGCGGCGGCCATGACCGTCGCCCGCGCCGGCCGGGCGAACGGGTTCGCGAGCCCGAGGCTCACCGGGCGCGGCAGCGGCAGCCGGCCCGTGAGGCGCCGGGCCAGCCGCCCCCGGCCGGTCCGGGGCGCGCGGCCGAGGCTGATCGCCTCCACCGCCGGCAGCCGCCCGGCACGCGAGGCGGAGGCCAGCGCCGCGCCGGCGACGAGGGCGAGCGCCCCGGCCGCGACCGCCACGTCGACCCACAGCGGGATCGTCGGCTTCGGCCCGCCGTTCGCGTCGGACTGGTCCGCGAGGACCGGGACGGCGAGCAGGTTGCCGAACAGCACGCCGAGCCCGACGCCGACCGCGGCCGGCGCCAGCGTCTGGCCGACGTATGCCGCCACCACCTGCCCGGGCGTGAACCCGAGCGACCGGAGCACGCCGATCCGCCAGCGCGCCGCGCCGACCGCGCCGCTGACCACGATCCCGATGATCAGCGCCGACATCGCCAGGCCGAGCCCGCCGAAGGCGGCGACGAACGGCACGTACGCCGCGGTCACGGCGATCGCCACCCGACGGACGTCCAGGTAGGACCGGGTGCCGGTCAGCGCCCCCGCCGGCAGCGCGCCCGCCACGGCGGCCTGCCCGGCGCGGATGTCGGCGTCCGTGCCCGCGGCCGCGAACCGGTAGAGCATCTCGTAGCCGGTCTGGGCGCCCGCCGCGGCCAGTCGTCGCACCTCCGCCGACGCCACCCAGGCGTCCGCGGTCTGGCTGGTCGACCGGGCGATCCCCACCACGGTCAGCTCGCCGCCGCCCGGCAGGTCCTGCACCGTCAGCCTGGTACCGACCGGCAGGAGGATGTCGAGACCGGTCGACAGCACGATCTCGCCGGGCCGGGCTGGCCAGGCCCCCCGGACGAGGTCGACCCGGTCGACGGGGCCGCCGGGGTCGTCCCGGCCGACGACGGCCAGCGGCGGCAGGCCCATCGGGCCGGGGCCCGAGCCGCCAGCCCCGGGGCCGCCCGGACCGCTGGTCACACGCGTGCTCACCGTCGCCGTCGGGAACGGCCCGGCGGCGGCCGTGACGCCCGCGAGCCGGGCGGTGGCCGCGAGCTGGGCCGGCGTCGCCTTCGCCGCGTCGGCCTCCGCCGTCAGGTGCGCGCCGCGCTGCTGGGCGAAGGCCCGGTCGAACGGCGCATGCGACCCGACCAGCAACCCGGTGGCGAGCAGCGACGCCGTGACGGCCGTCAGGACGGTCAGCACGAGCACCGCGGTCTGCGCGCGGCGCCGGCCGAGGCCGCCGAGCGTCACCCGCCGGGTGGCGGCGGCCGCGCCGGTCCCGATCCTCATCGGGTCATCTCCGCGTCCCGGGCAACCGCGCCGTCGACCAGCTCGACCGTCCGGGTCGCGCACGCGTCCGCGAGCGCTCCGTCGTGGGTCACCAGCAGGATCGTCAGGCCGTCCCGGCTCAGGTCGGCGAGGAGCGCCTGGACGTCCCGGCCCGACGCCCGGTCGAGGGCACCGGTCGGCTCGTCGGCCAGCAGCACCGCCGGTTGGTTCATCAGCGCGCGGGCGACGGCGACCCGCTGACGCTCCCCGCCGGACAGCCGGCCGGGGTAGGCGCCGGCGTGCCGGCCGACGCCCAGGTAGTCCAGCAGGTCCGCGGCCCGCCGGCGGGCCTCGGCCCGGCCGATCCGGGCGAGCTGGGCGGGCAGCAGGACGTTGTCGAGGACGGTGAGGTCGTCGAGCAGGTTGAAGAACTGGAAGACCATGCCGACGCGGGCCCGCCGGTACCGGGCGGACGCCGTCTCGCTCATCCGGTCGACCCGGTGACCGCCGACGGTGACGCTGCCCGACGTCGGCCGGTCCAGCCCCGCGATCATGTTGAGCAGGGTCGACTTGCCACTGCCCGACGGCCCGACGATCGCGACCGCCTCGCCGGCGCGCACCGTCAGCGACACGTCCACGAGCGCGTGCGCGCCACCGCCGTAGGTCTTGGTCACCCCCTGAATCTCGACGACAGGCTGGCCGGCCGCGGCCGGCCAGCCGGCGCGGTCCGCGGCGCCGGCGGCCGGGCCGCCCGGTACCGAGTTGTTGCGTGTGGTCACGTCCGTCGTCCTCCGCGGTCTGGGGTGGTGATCCCGACGGCACGGACGCTAGGAGCGGACCGGGCGGGGCCGCGTCGGCCGCGATGGCCAGATGGGCTCGCCCAACGGGGCGATCGGAGGCGCGGGTCATCCCAGCGATGTACGCGGTCGATGTAGGCCGCGGCGCACGCACCCGCGCGGGACGGACGCCGGCCCGCCGCAGCCTTGTCACACTAGGACCGTGATCTCGGCGACGGCGACGGCGACGGCGACGGCGGACCCCGGGGCCGCCCGGCGGCGCTCCCTCGGCCCGTGGCGGCGGGTCCGCGCGTACTGGCTGGGCCCGGGTCTGGCTCCGGGGCCGCGCCCGGCGGTGCGCGGCCAGCTCGCGCGGCTGTCGCCCTGGGCGTGGACCGCGGACGCGATCCTCGCGTTCGTCCTGGTCGCCCTGACGCTGGTGGCAGCGCGCGACGGCGGCAGCCTGGTGGTACCGCGGATCGCGATCGGGGCGTCGGACGCACCAGCGCCGCCCGACGCCCCGGCCCGCGCCCCGGCCCCACCGGCCCAGCCCCCCGCGCTGGGCGACGCACCGGACTGGGCGGGCACGAATCCCGGCGGCCTGGGCGACGCGCCGGACCCCGCCGAGCCCGCCGACCCGGCCGACCGGCCGGACCGCGGCGACCTGGCCGGCTTCCCGTCCGACGCCGACGGCCTCCTCACGGCACGGCGGCTCGCCGACCGCTCGCCGGAGCCGGTTCCCTACTGGCAGCTGGTCGCCGCGGTACTGATCGCGTTGCCGCTGGCCGGGCGCCGCTGGCGGCCACTCGCCGCCTACTGGGCAGTGCTCGTCGCCACCGTCGTGTTCCACCGCGGCGTCCTCGTCGAGGACGCCGTGCCGTTCACGTTCGTCGCGCTGCTGGTCGCGGCCTATGGGGCCGCGGTCTACAGCCCGCACCGGGCGCTCGCGGCGGCGAGCGTCGTGGTCGGCGGCGTGCAGGTGATCGCGTTTCCGAACGAGAACATCCCCGACTTCCGGCCCGTCTACGTGCCGTTCATCATGCTGGTCCTCGTCGGCCTGACCGCGAACGCGCTCCACCTGCGCCAGCAGCGTGCGCTGGTCGTCGCCGCGGAGCAGGAGGCGGCCAGCCAGCGGGCGGTGGAGCAGGAGCGGGCCCGGATCGCGCGGGAGCTCCATGACGTCGTCACCCACAACGTCAGCGTGATGGTCATCCAGGCAGGCGCGGCCCGCAAGGTGTTGTCGGCGTCGCCGGACCAGGCGCGCGAGGCGATGCTCGCCGTCGAGAGCAGCGGCCGCGCGGCCATGACCGAGCTGCGCCACGTCATGGGACTGCTCACGATGCCCGACACCTGCGCGGCGGACAGCGCGCCGGACGGCGCCGCGGCAGGTCCGGGCGCCGGCGACGCGTCCGCGCCGGACGAGCCGACGGACGACGAGCTCGCGCCGCAGCCCGGCCTGAGCCAGCTGCCGGCGCTGGTCGACCGCGTCCGGGCGGCCGGAGTCGACGTCGAGCTGACCATGACCGGGACGCCGGTGGAGCTGTCGCCGGGGATCGACCTGGCAGCCTTCCGGGTGGTGCAGGAGGGGTTGACCAACGCCGTCCGGCACGCCGCCGGCGCCCGCGTCCGGATCGCCGTCGACCACGGTCCCGGCGCGCTGTGCGTCGATGTCACCGACAGCGGCGGGCGCCCCGCCGCGGTGGCCGGCCCCGGTGGCGGCGCCGGTCTGGTCGGCCTGCGCGAGCGGCTCGCCGTCTACGGCGGCTCGTTGCGGGCCGGCCGGCGCCCGCTCGGCGGGTTCGGCGTCCGCGCCGAGATCCCGATCGAGGCCGGGCCGGGCAGGGCCGACGGTGGGCTGGCCCTCGGTGGCGGCCCGGGCACGCCGGAGTCTGGGCCGGCCAGGGTGTGGGACGGGTCAGCGTGAGCGAACACGGACCGGTGGACGAGCGCTACCGCGGCGTCGATGGCGGGTTCCCCGACGAGGGCGGCCACGCCGACGGGCGCGGCCACGCCGACGGGCGCGACGCCATGGCCGGCGAGGACGGCCACGCCGGCGGTCCCCATCTCGGGGCGGGAGCGGGAGCGGGCGTCGCGTCGCCGGGGCCGCCGCGGGTGGTGATCGCCGACGACCAGGCACTCGTCCGCGCCGGCTTCCGGATGATCCTCACCGCCGACGGGATCGACGTGGTCGCCGAGGCGGCCGACGGGGCGCGCGCCGTCGAGGCGGTCCGCCGGACCCGGCCGGACGTCGTGCTGATGGACATCCGGATGCCCGAGATGGACGGCCTGGAGGCCGCCCGGCGCATCCTCGCCGGCGGGGACACCACCCCGCGCGTCATCATGCTGACGACCTTCGACCTCGACCGGTACGTCTACGCCGCGCTGACCGCTGGCGCCAGCGGCTTCCTGCTCAAGGACGTGACGCCCGAGCAGCTCGTCGCCGCCGTCCGGCTGGTGCGCGCCGGCGACGCGCTGCTCGCCCCGACGATCACCCGCCGCCTCGTCGAGCGGTTCGCGTCCCCCGGCACCCAGGCGGCCGCGATCCACCGCGACCTGGCCACGCTCACCCCGCGCGAGCTGGAGGTGTTCCGACTCCTCGCGACCGGGCGGAGCAACGCCGAGCTCGCCGCCACCTTCCAGCTCAGCGAGGCGACGGTGAAGACCCACGTCGCCCGCATCCTGTCCAAGCTTCGGCTGCGCGACCGTGCCCAGGCCGTCGTCGTCGCCTACGAGACGGGCCTCGTCACGCCTGGCTCAGGGGGCGCGGCGGCCCGCCCCTCCACGCTCTAGAAGTCGCCGGCGGCCTGGCGCATCTCGTTGAGGAGGGCTACGAGGGTGTCGATGCCGCCGTCGGGTAGGCCGGGCTCCGCGAAGACCGTGTCGTTGAGCTTCTCGGTGGCGGCGAGGGCGGTCGCCCGGCCCTCCTCGGTGATCTCGGCGAGGATCGCGCGCCGGTCGGTCGGGTGCGGGGTGCGGCGCACGTGGCCGCGGGCCTCGAGCCGGTCGACGGCACTGGTGACGCTGGTCGGGTGGACCTGGAGGCGGACCCCGATCCGGTTGAGCGGGAGCGAGCCGCTGCGGCTGAACATCAGCAGCATCAGCACCTCGTAACGGGCGAACGTCAGCTCGAACGGCCGCAGCACCTCGTCGACGCGGGCCAGCACGATCTGCTGGGCACGCATCAGCGAGGTGACGGCGGCCATCCCGTCGGCGGCCTCCGCCCAGCCGTGCGCGGACCACTGCCGTCGCGCCTCGGCGATCGGGTCGAAGGGAAGGGGCTTGCGCGGCGGCACGATACTGCGCTCCGGCGGGTGCTGGCGCCGACGGGAGCCGCCGTCGACGCGGGTCTCGGCCCTGTGGTCACGGGAGTGGTGTTCATTGCATCCCACGTCCGGACGTCAAGGCAAAACGACGCCACCGCGCGCGACGCGGCTGACGCCATACCTTACCCACCGGTACGGCCGAACCTACCCACCGGTACCACGCATCGCGCCCGCCAGCCCGGCTACCGGCCCCGACCTCCGCGAGGGCTAGACATTGCGGCGGTACTGGCCGCCGACCTCGAAGAACCCCTCCGTGATCTGGCCGAGCGAGCAGACCCGGACGGCGTCCATCAGCGCGGCGAACGTGTTGCCACCCGAGGCGGCGACGTCCCGCAGCCGGCGCAGCGCCTCCTGCGACTCGTCGCGGTGCCGGTTGTGGAAGTCCGCGAGCCGGTCGAGCTGGGACTTCTTCTCGACCTCCGTGGCCCGGGCGAGTTCCAGAGTGGTGACCGTGTCGTCCGAGCTCTCCGGGGCGAGGAAGGTGTTGACGCCGACGATGGGGAGCGAGCCGTCGTGCTTGCGGTGCTCGTAGAGCATCGACTCGTCCTGGATCCGCCCGCGCTGGTAGCCGGTCTCCATCGCGCCGAGCACGCCGGCGCGCTCGGAGATCCGCTCGAACTCGGCGAGCACCGCCTCCTCGACCAGGTCCGTGAGCTCCTCGATGATGTACGACCCCTGCAGCGGGTTCTCGTTGCCGGCCAGGCCCCATTCCTTGTCGATGATCATCTGGATGGCCAGTGCGCGGCGGACGGACTGCTCGGTCGGGGTCGTCACCGCCTCGTCGTAGGCGTTGGTGTGCAGGCTGTTGCAGTTGTCGTAGATCGCGCACAGCGCCTGCAGCGTCGTCCGGATGTCGTTGAAGTTCATCTCCTGCGCGTGCAGGGACCGGCCGGACGTCTGGACGTGGTACTTCAGCTTCTGCGAGCGCTCGCCGGCGCCGTATCGTTCGCGCATCGCGACGGCCCAGATTCGCCGGGCGACCCGGCCGATCACGTTGTACTCGGCGTCCATGCCGTTGGAGAAGAAGAACGACAGGTTCGGCGCGAAGTCATCGATCTTCATGCCGCGGGCGAGATAGGCCTCGACGTAGGTGAAGCCGTTGGCAAGCGTGAACGCGAGCTGGCTGATCGGGTTGGCCCCGGCCTCGGCGATGTGGTAGCCGGAGATCGAGACCGAGTAGAAGTTGCGGACCGCGTTCTGGATGAACCATTCCTGCACGTCGGCCATGCAGCGCAGGGCGAACTCGGTGGAGAAGATGCAGGTGTTCTGGCCCTGGTCCTCCTTGAGGATGTCGGCCTGCACGGTGCCGCGCACGGTCGACAGCGCCTTGGCTCGGATCGCCGCGCCCTCGTCGGCCGACGGCTCGCGGCCGTTCTCAGCCGCGAACTTGGCCAACTGCTGATCAACCGCGGCATTCAGGAACATCGCGAGGATCGCGGGCGCCGGACCGTTGATCGTCATGGAGACGCTCGTCGTCGGCGAACAAAGATCGAAGCCGTCGTAGAGCGCCTTCATGTCATCGAGTGTCGCGATCGACACGCCCGAGGTGCCGACCTTGCCGTAGATGTCCGGGCGCGTCTCCGGGTCCCGACCGTAGAGCGTGACGGAGTCGAAGGCGGTCGAGAGCCGGGTCGCGGCCGCACCTTCCGACAGGAAGTGGAACCGCCGGTTGGTCCGGAAGGCGTCGCCCTCGCCGGCGAACATCCGCGCCGGCGCCTCACCGGCCCGCTTGAACGGGAAGACGCCTGCGGTGAACGGGAACAGCCCCGGCAGGTTCTCCCGGCGCAGGAACCGCACCAGGCGACCATCGTCGTCGATCTTCGGGACGGCCACCCTCGGAACCTTGGTGCCCGACAGCGTCGTCCGGGTCAGCGGCGTCCGGATCTCGTTGTCCCGCACCCGGTAGACCATCTCGTCGCCGGTACGTTCGGCGACGAGTGCCGGCCAGGACTCGAGCAGCTTGCGCGTCTCCGGTTCGAGCGCGGCGTCGGCCTCGTGATGCAGCGCGGCAACGGCGGCCGTCGCCGAGGTGGGCGCGCCGGCCGGGATATCCGAGCGCGCCTCGGCCTCCTCGAGTGCCTCCAGCGCGGTGGTGAGGTGCTGCCGCCGACGGGCGGCCGCTACCTGCTGCTCGGTCCTGGCGTGGTAGCCGCGGACACTCTCGGCCACCTCCGCGAGGTAGCGCACCCGCGCCGGCGGAACGACGGTCGTCAGACCGCTGGAGGCGCGCACAGTGACGACGGGCAGCGTTCCAGGCCCGAGGGCCAGGCCGCGCTCGCCGAGCAGGCCCTTGAGCTCCTGGTAGAGCCTGGTAACGCCGTCGTCGTTGAAACGAGCCGCCGAGGTGCCGAAGACCGGCATTTCCTCCCAGGGAGTGCCGAACGCTTCCCGGTTGCGGACCATCTGCCGGGCGACATCGCGACGAGCATCCTCGGCACCGCGCCGTTCGAACTTGTTGATGGCGACGACGGCCGCGAAGTCCAGCATGTCGATCTTCTCAAGCTGGGAGGCAGCACCGTATTCCGGCGTCATCACATAGAGGGAGACGTCGCAATACGGCACGATGGCCGCGTCTCCCTGCCCGATGCCGGGAGTCTCGACAATGACCAGGTCAAAGCCGGCAACCTGGGTGGCTGCGATGATCTCGGCGAGATGTTCGGGGACCTCCGCGCCGGCAGTCCTGGTCGCGAGTGAGCGGAAGTAGACCGGGCCGCCAGGCGCCGTGTCGCCGAGGGAGTTCATCCGGATCCGGTCGCCGAGGAGCGCTCCACCGCCACGTCGGCGGGTCGGGTCGACGGCGATTACCGCGATCCGCAGCTTGTCCTCCTGGTCGAGGCGAAGCCTGCGGATCAGTTCGTCGGTCAGCGATGACTTACCGGAGCCACCGGTCCCGGTGATGCCGAGCACGGGGACCGTCCGGTCAGCGGCGGCCGCCTGGACGGCCTGCGCGAACTCAGGGAAGYGGCCTGTCTCGAGGACGGAGATCGACCGAGCCAGCGCCGTCTCGTCACCCGCGAGCAGCGCGTCGAGGGAGGGCGCCTCGACCGCGAGGTCCCGGTCGCTCTCCTGCAGCGTAACGTTGATCATCGCGGGAAGGCCGAGCCGCTGCCCGTCCGCCGGCGAGAAGATCCGCGCGACTCCACGCGCGTGCAGCAGCTCGATCTCTTCTGGAACGATGACGCCGCCCCCGCCGCCGTACACCCGGATGTGGCCTGCGCCCCGCTCACGGAGCCGCTCAACCAGGTAGCTGAAGTACTCGACGTGTCCGCCCTGGTAGGAGGACACATAGACGGCGTTGACGTCTTCCTGCACTGCGGCCGTTACCACCTGCTCGACGCCACGGTCATGGCCAAGGTGGATCACCTCGGCACCCTGGGCCTGCAGCAACCGCCGCATGATGTTGATCGCAGCGTCGTGCCCGTCGAACAGCGAGCCGGCGGTGACGGCCCGGAAGKGGTAGACCGGCTTGTGGAGGGCTGAGGTTGCACCCATCGCATGCACTCCTGAGAGACGGCCCCTGTGTCCAACKGGGTGGCGGCGTAGCTCGGTCTCCCGATAGTAGGACGTCCATCTATCTGGTGCCAGTGGACCCGCGGTCGGCCAACCGACTGTGACGCAGTCGATTCCGAAGCCGAGCCGGCCGCCGGTCCGTGTGCCTCGTACCGCGCGCCTCGGACCGCGGAACGCATACCGCGGCTCGCGAGATGTGACGCGCGAACTCCGGCAGTCCAGAGAACTCGGGCGATCCGGAGAACTCAGGCGATCCGGAGGCCGATAGCGGTGCCTTCGGGCACCTCAAGCAATGTCACGACGCCGTCCGGGTCCACAGCGCCAAGCACGAGGCACTCACTGCGTACCGGCCCGATCTGCCTGACGCCAAGGTTGATGGCGGCGATGGCCAGGCGGCCGAGCAGCTCCGCTCGCGGGTAGTTCGTCACCTGGGCGCTGGTCGTGAGCGCACCGATCGTGGGACCAAAGTCGATCGTCAGCCGCCAGGCCGGTCTCCGCGCGGTCGGGAAGTCCCGAACCTCGACGATTCGGCCAACTCGCAGGTCGAGCCTGGCGAAGTCCGCGGGAGCCACGTCGGGAAGCCTCCCAGGACTCTCCTGGACCCCCACACCGTCATCCGCGCCATCTGTGGCCATCGTGCGCAACCCTTCCATCACCAGAACGGAGATCCGGGCACGCCAGCGGGCGCCGGTTCTCACACCTGGCCGGCGATCACCGCGCCTCGGGGCCGTGCCTCAACCCATGATCCCGGCTGGCTATGGCGCGCCGCGGAACGCGGAGATCACGAGCGCGCCGCGGAACGCGG